>NZ_QOZX01000099.1:0-12582 GCF_008368895.1 Bacillus sp. BB081 | reverse complement strand
ATATATGCTTGTACTTATTTTATTGTGCACATATGAAGTATCACTAAAAATCCTACTCAAATATCCATTGTACAATTATCCTATTAATAAATAAAAAAACATCCCCATGGATGTTTTTTATGTACACACTTTTAAGCTTCCATAAACTTAGCCGGTACACCAATTTTTTCAACTACAGAAGATATATTAGTAGGATTAATCATTACATTTTCAATACAAACTAATTTATTTTCTAATAACCCTTTCTCTGTAGTAATAAGTTCTTCAAATCGTTCTAAAGTCATTGAGAATTTGTGCTCACTTCCACCATTCATACTGACTTTTACATACTTCATAGTGTCACCGCCTCTCTTAATTATCTATAATTCGATAAGAATGCGCTTACATCCTTTTTTATTAAAGTATGGCTTATCACATCCCATAACACGTTTAAAATGACTTTAAGAAAAACAGCCAATATACACCTCTTATTCTTTTTATTAAAATTACAATCAAACGTTTCTATCATTCTACATCTTTAGAAAGAGTTATATAATAGTATTGATTACATATTAGGAGTGTTATTAATGGCTGATATAATTCGCCTCTTAATTATCATACTTATTGCTATTTTTTTGTTTTCATCTATTATTATGGAATTTAAAAAGCCTCAAAAAAGTATGTTTTGGTTCTCTATTGAAGTCTTGTTTCTGCTTGGAATTATACTATTAATTAAAGAATTTTTTATCAAATTTTTCGCATAAACCCTTAAGTAAAATATAATATTTTATCAGTAACACAGGAAAAATTATAATTTTGAACTCTTTTCACTGGAGTTAAGAATGTAACTTCCAATAATTATCCTTTATTTATAATTGCTTTATTAGCTTCTGCTAAGTCTTATTGGTTTATTAATATTAAGACTAGAACAAGCATGCCTTGTCATATATTAAAAAAAGATAGGGGATGTGATAACATTGAATAACAATAACAATCAATTTGTTTTTTATGTAGTAAAAGGTTCGACAACTAAAAAATTTATTATTATCGATTTAATTGCTGGAACAGGAATTTATTGGACCGTAAATTTCATTTCTTCAAATGCATTACTCGCAATTATTAGTTGTATTTTGGGGACAAAGAAAATGAAGAAAATGCATCATTCATAGAACCCAAAAGTATATCCCACTTCTTTCCTTTCAGTTATGTCCCTTTTATATTCCGCGTAATTGTGTACTATTTATTATCTTCTCTCGCCTTTTTCTTCACTGATTAACTGAATAATTTCATATACACCGTAATAGATACATTCCACTGAAAGCAGGTAGATCCTTCAATTTTTGATCTTCTTGACATGGGAAAAGGAGAGTGAAAAGTTGGCTCATTCATTAGATTCTCTAGCAAACAACACTTTGGCTTGTCTGTTTTGTATGAGATTTTTCATTTTACATATACTACTTTTGTACCTGCATACCAATGCAAGCCATTTTGGTGTTTTGGATTTCCCTTCCTGGGATAAGTATTTTTTACTTATCCCTTTTTTTGTATAGACATGTATATTTAGGGTAAAACTAATTACAAGCAGTTTTTCTGTTATTCGTAGTTCTTAATCAAAAGACTTTTCTCCTTTAAAGGACAGCAGATACGACTGCTTGTCCTTTTTTATTTACATTTCACACGACATTTTCCGACCAATTCTAATCATTCTAATACGGATCCAAAATAGCCGATGTTTATGTTCATTCAAAATAAGCATTTTCTGATATTTTCCTTTTTAAGTTACACAACACGATTCAAATGAACTTATACATTTGAATCCACGTCTCCTATCTCAGAAGCTCTTCTAAATAAAGAAAAAAGAACACCTTAAGTGAGTGTTCTTTTTTCTTTATGTAAGCGAACATACAGATACTATTAATCCTCCAAATGTCACTGTTCCTAGTACTCCTAATACAAATCCTGTTAAACAAATACAATCAGCAAGACAAATAGAAGATTGCGATAATGGAACAAATGACCTACTTGTGCTGGATCCATAATGTTTAATTTTCTCATAATTTATATCTAACATTAAATGCAGAGACGATATACACCCCTCAATAGTTTGAAGAGATTCATTTTCTAATCGCTCCAAAAACTTGTTATTTAAAGCAAGGGGAAGAGGAAATTGTTTATCTAAGTTCATATTTTGATAAATTAATTGTAAACGAGTTAGCATACTATTTTCCTTTTTTTCAGATACAACTGTACATTTCATATTATTAAATTCATTTAATAATATCGTCAATTCATCCCTGGTGCCGTATAAATCCCTAGCTATTCTTCTCTTTAGTTTGTATGAATGGATAATAGATTTAATCTCAATCATTTAATTACACTTCCTAATTAAATATTATTTATCCTTATAGATAAACAGTACTTTTAAACCATATTAAAAATACACTCAAACACTTTAATTTACTATCGATTATCATTACATAAACCTTACATTATTGTAATAATTTTTTCACTACTTACCAACTAGAAGCAATCCATTCTCTTAATTAGAGTTGTATACATCTCTTTACTTTGTAATACAGTATTAAAATATTGTTGGTTATATTTTTGCAATAAAATGTAACCACACAAAATAAGCGGCTTCTGATTGCACAGAGGCCACTTATTTAATACCCATATATTTACGTTAAAATTGCTAATAAGAAGGATAAAGATAGAAATGCACAAAGTGGTATAAATAAAACAGTATCCATTCTAGCAAAATGCGTATCTTTTTCGCGTTTAAAAATACCAAAATAACGAAACTCACCAATTACTCTTATGAAAAAAACAACCATACAAACCCAGGATCCCATTTGAACAATAATATTAGGAAATGCAAAATGAACTATATTTGTTTGTTGCAATAAAATCATTGCTGCCATAATTAATAATAACGCAATAAACAATGTCACTCCTAAACCTGGTGTAAACGCCTTTTCTCCAGATTTTTTTGGAATGACACTATCCGTCGCCCACTTACCTCCAAAAGCCCAGTAAACATGTAAAAAGCTAACTAAGAATAATATGCAGACGGCAAAATATGTAATAATAAGCATTTTGTCCTCCCATTATTTTATTTAAGTCCTCAACTTTAGATTATGCTATGAATTCCTTATTAGCAATCTATATTTAATTACATATAAAACCCTTTAATAATTCATCAATTCAATGATAAATCATTAAAGGGTTTACTGAAATTCCTTATGCATTATGCCTGTTTCTATGACGTTCCATCCTCGTTTGTCCTTGAACAGTACCTTCTTTATATTGATGTATTTGCTCTGGCGTTTCATATGTTGCAGCTGGAGCTGGTTCTTCGTAATTATGCTCACGTATTTTTTCTGGTGTTTTTCGTTTTGATACTTTTCCACCAAACTTAAATAACTTCACCTTAAATTTAGGTAATCTTGGAAGACGAATCTTAAATAATAGTCTTTTTCTTTTCTTTTTTTGTTTAAATAGATTAATATTTTCTTTATTATTATCTTCCTCTTTTCGGTGCAATAACATTGCAAGTAACCCACCTAATATAAGTCCCCCAATTAAAAGGAGAATATACAAGTAATGGCTCGTCATTAAACTCGACATACGTTCAAGTATGACTAATGACTGTACTTCTTTAATATCCCATAGTAAAGCGGCCCATAATGAGATTAAACCGAATGTAAGTCCATATGTACGAAAACGGAATAGACACGGAATTAAAGCGACACATGCGGCAATTTTCGCATTCGCTATTATTGAACTTATTGAAATATCTTGATGCCAAATGACTAACAGTAGTGTTATAAATGGAGCATACGCTATCCAGCTACATATGCGTGAATATATTTTTTTCGCAAAATAACTACCAAAACTAGTAAAAAACAAAAGGCCTCCAATATATAAAGACTGTTCTAGTGGGATTTGCTTTATAATTCCTGCAACTGGAAAGAGGCCGCTCAATAGCATTAATAGTACATCTAATTTCTTCACAATTCCTCATTCCTTTCAAATTTCTTTTGAATCAATTCATATTGCTTTCCCAAATGATGTAGTTTTTTATTTCTAAAAAACATCTTAATCCTGTATGGAAATAAAGTAAATACGTAAAAGAACAGATACATGACAAAAGATATCCTTATTTACATGGGAAAATGACAAATCCTGACCGATATAATGAGCAGGATTTGTCTACTCTTATTTAAAGTAGAATAATTGAATCTTTCTTTTCTATATTAATTATATCTACATCTAGTTCATCATCAAACTCTTTAAACTCTCTTGCATCTATATCAGTCATGTAGCTTTTTATTACTTTCGCCATATGCATGGAATACGGCATGTGTACATCCTTTTCCATAAGCATACTTGAATTACAGCACATGTAATGTATCATTTTGGCAATATAATTCCTTTCTACAGCTTTTACACCTAACGGTAAAATTTCAAGTATGTATCGTTGCAATGTTTCACTACCATTAAACGAATATTCACCAGTGCTATAATACATCCCTTTTTGATCTACATATAAACTTGTACCCTCAGGAACACCATCACGTTCTATCACACCGTATTTTGGTGTATCAAAAGCTGTATTTATTCTTATTACGTTTAAATTAGGAACCTTTAGCTCATCAGGAACAATCTCCGGTAAAATATCTACATCAATTTTTTTATTTTGTAACTCTTTTATCCAATATTTTCTTAAATTCGCATCTACAATGAAATACACTTGCTCATTTTTCTCTTTTGCACGTTGTAAAATTCCCTTTAATGTTTCAAAAACAAATTGTTTAAATTGAATTCCCATATCATTTCTTTTTGAAGGTTGCGGTAAAAAGGTATTATATTTATTTATATTTAATAATAAGCGATCAATCGTTTGCCACTCTGTATTCCCATATAATTTATATGAAACTTCTTTTCCTTTTATTTGTGAAAAAATAGGTAAGAAATCAAATTTCGAGATTCGCTCAATTGATAAATTAACATATGTACAAGGTAAATTTATCTTATTCCAACTACGTTTCAAAAATCCTTTTTGTTCTAATAAACTAAGGATACAATTAATAATTGTTTTACGAGATACACTTTGGCCAATAAATAAATTAATAAATGCTGAAATACGGTTAGTTCGTGCAAACCCTTCTCTAACGATTTGCTTTGGATCAATTTTTTCACGCCCATCACAATTTTCCATTGCGATTAACGCCAATGTCGCATCATTGCGCTCACCTGCAGTAGCATAAATCGCTTTCATAGCATCCTCTACTAAATTTGTTTTGTATTTCTGGCAATATTGCATTTTATATGGATTTTGTAATACTTTTTCAATATTATATCTTACTATTTTTAACAATACTGGAGTATCTGCATTTAATACATATAACGACTCACCGATTTGAGCTAACACAATTTCACTTTCAAATAACGCTTGTTCAACTTCCAACGATATTTTTTCAGACCATATTTCTAACGTTATAGTCTCTAATCCTTTTGGTGCAATTAAAGGGAATAATTCATTTTCATTATTTGTTGCTATCTTTTTACATTCTGGTAGTAATGTGAAATAAGAGAATTTTTGCTGAAACCCTTTAAATAGATACTCTCTTTCCTTTACTTTTATACCAGGTTTTATTTTAGTACCTTGAACTTTATATATTCTCTCATTATATGGAAGTAACACCCTAATATTTGTTCCTAGCATATAATCTTTCGGATATTGAAGAATATGCTCTAATTCAACTTCTCCACCTATACGAAAATTATCTTTTAAATTTCTAAATATCTTAATCCATTTTATGCCGTTTGTAGCTTGTTGTACTTTTAGTTTTACAAACCGTAATTTCTTATTATTCGATGCTAATTCTGGAGTAGAAACCAATATCATGCCCCGTTTACGTCTTAATAGCAAAGGAATATCTGGATGGTTATATTCTTGATAAAACCTCCGAATTCCTATTGAAACATTTAATAATGGAATATTTTCGCCTCCGCGCGTGATACATTCGAACCGATATACATATGCGAAATAATCTTGTGTTTTTTCATCTTTAATAGGCTCTGACATAGCCTCACAAATATTTTGTGATCTAAGAGGAGAAAAGTATATGTCTTCTTCGTTTATGTTTTCTAATTGTATAGGACGTTCACAAAAAATATGGGAAATTAAAGCGGGTACCCACTTAGAATATATTTGATTATCATGTAGTACTGTTAAATTACAAATTAAATCGTAATGCCATTCATATTTTGGTGATTCTATTAATTTATTAGGTTTCCAATCATGAATAACCTCATACCAACTTTGGAAAATATAATCGAGCTGTTCTTTTCTAATAGGTTCTTTACATACAATCCATGGTGTATTTTCATTTAATACATACGGATTATGCTGAATAAATAATATATCAGAAAACATATCATATAATCTTTCATTCAATCGTTTCAACTTATTCGTTAATAAAAATGTCTTATAATGTATCTCTACAATATCGAGCCATTCAATAGGAAAATATATAAATGATACGCTTTCGTTTAAAAGAGGTTCTACTATATTTTCAAATGTTAATAACTTTAATTTTTCCATAAAATGATTACTTCCTTTCTTCGTTTTTCTTAATCACAAAAAACTAAAGTATTATCACATAATCTAATTATCTAAAAGAATAACAAATACCGCTTATCTGACTTACATATTAATGACATGACTCTTATAAAAGTTAAAAGAAATTATCATACATAGCCCCCTTATAAATCGCGATTATATTACATTCGAATTATACAGTATATGTTGCGTATTGTATTTGGGATTTACAATAATTTTACAAAAGATTATAAAAGAAGTATTGACCATACATATGTATATCAAAACCTCTTTTCACTATCCTATTACCTTTTCCGCCTCTGTATTCACTGGCCACTATTCTAATATTAAGAATGAATAAGTATATATAATTGAGCATAGAGAAGATAAAATGGGAAGAGGTTCCCATTTCCATACTGCAGATGATGAAAAAGGAAGACCACTGGAAAAAAGGAAAACATTAAGAAACTAAAGGTGTGAAAAAATTTGAGTAATATGAATAAAAGCCGAATCGAAATTCTAAAAATGAAAACAAAAAGAAACGCTAGTAGAAAAGAACTGATAGACGAACTTACTAATATTGTTACGATTTCTATGGACTCATTTATGGATGCAGAATCTAATGATTTATTTTGTAAAGAATTATTTAATACGCTAGAACAAAATTCAAACATAAAAAATTTTGGTAGCACTGATTATGAAGAAAACAGAAGACTATCAATAGCGCTGTTAAAAGAAACAGCTAAAACTATTCAATTTCCACTTAAGCAAGGGAGACTCTTTTTCTCTAAGGGTGGTAAAATTGAAGCAGTTAAGCTAAACATTGCTGAAGTATTCGATAATTTAGAAGAGTTATCAACCATATCAAGATTTCTAACTGGGTATACCGATTTTGTATTAGTTGGTGATGATTTAGAATTCGGCGTATGTATCGAAAGAACAGAATATCATTATGAATTCAGTATGTGGGGAATAACGAAAATCTAAATTGCGAAAATAATCCAACTTCAGATTATGTAAATCAAATCCTATTGGATGAAAACAATTGGCTTGCATCTAAAAATAATTAATTAGAAGGAATTGGGATACCTGCTGCGAATACACCGGTAATATAGTCAATTGCTGCCAAAATAACAAGAACTTTCAACGTTGTATTCCGTCCTCCCAAAAAGTATCCGCAGAAGCCACCGAATAAAACTATAAATGCTTTCAGTAATACATCGATACGATCCATCTTTTCACTCCTTATTTATAATAAAAAAAGAGAGATGCTTGTCCCTCTCTTAATAAGTACTTTTATTTTTATATTTTAAATCATCCCTTTTAATATTAAACCCAAAACTGACATAGTGATTGCGCTAATAATAATTCGCAAAATCCAAGTTGTATTCATGCTAATCTTTTCTAATTGCTTATTAATTGTTGCTATGTCTTTCTCATTAATTGTTGTGCGGGTTTCTAAATTACGAATATCTCGCATGATTTCTTTTTGTTCTGCTTTTAAACTATCAATTTTCACATAAACATCTTCCAATACGTTCACATCCTTTTATCATCTTAATAAAGCAATCTTTACATGATATGAGACAACCTTATTCATGGTGAATTTATCGCAGGAAATCCCATACAAAATCCGTATTTTGTGCAAAATAAAAACAGCTTACGGCTGCTCTGATTTCTCATTTATTAATTTTCAAACTAACTCTTCTAACGTTGCTATCTTGTTGTTTATTAATGTAATCTCTTATAAATAAATTATGAATCGCCTTTAAATAAGGCGATTTTTTATTTTTTAAAATCAATAACAATCACATAAAAACGTTACTATTAATCGGAAACAATAAATTTCTTAACTTGATGGTAATGGATCATTATGTTCCTTTGACGAATTACGCTTCTTTTTATGCCGTTTCTTCACTTACTCATATCTTCTATTTTATGTAACTAAGCCAAATACTTTATCACGGTCGGGACATGAACCTTAAAATCAAAACACCAAACGGATTTAAATCAGATTTTTACATTTCACCAGAATTTATTAGCACTATCGGATTATCTATCTTATATCTCCACCTAGCAGGAATCATTTGATTCTTGCTTTTCTTTTTCGTTCGTTTGTTTTGTTAAACGCTAAATCCAATTGAGACTGTGCCTTTCAAATTATTAAGTATTAAAAATCTTAATAAAAAAGAGTGCTATAAAGATATGCACTCTTTTAAAAGACTTTACCAATCTCGACAATCTCGACGATCATCACGATCACGGTCATGATTACGTCTGCGACGACACTCATCACAATCGCAGTCACGTCTACAATGACAGTCGTTAAAATCGTTTCTTCTGCGTCTACGACCGCATCCGCAAAATACTAAATCATCCCAAAATCTATTACAATCTCGAGAATGTCCAAAATTATTGTTGCATCCCATAGATATGATTCCCTCCTCTAAAAATAGAATTCATTATATTCTATGAATAAAAGTTGAAAACAGCTTGTTTACTAGCCTATGTTTTTTGTTTTACACTAATAATATTCCAATTTGCAAGTCTATCTCGCCCCTTATCTTTCCTTAACAACAAACAAGACGCCAACCAGATCATGGCAGCGTCTACGATAATTGATATTGGTCTTATCATTCGGCATCATTCCTATTTCTTAAATAAAACAGAATCAACGATTGTTAAAACTACCCAAGCTATTCCGAGAAACACTGCAATTATTGGCGTCAACCAGAAGTAGTGATACCATTTTGTGTAACTACTCATCTTCCACCATTCATGGAGTGGATTAAGCCCTATCATTTATAACAACCCTCCCCCATTTTGTTCAATAAAAAGAGAGCACCTGCGCCAGTAGATGCTCTTAATGTGATAAAGAGTTTCTTATGAGTATTGAAATAAGGTAGATACAAGCGAGTGAGCCTGTCCTACACTCTTCAATATATGTAAAGGGGCAAACGAAAAAGAGCAATCCCCTATATATAATTAAAGCACCTGTATATCAAACGTTTATATCACCAATCAACCCAGCAAATATACCAGGCTCAATAAGAAACACAAAAGCCACGACACTCACACATCGTGGCTGACTATATAAATTCAATTGGTCTTTTCGTCCTTCTTGCGGATTCTTACCGCCCTTGCCCGTTCTCCGGTAACGTTTTGATAAAGGGGCTACGCTATCCCCACACTATTCTTCTTTCAAAGAACTGTATAGATATAGAGTAATATTGATTCTGTTTTGAGAAATCCCCGGAAACGTCCCCTTTTTATCGAAAAAAGGACCTGCATTTATGCAGGTCAAATATAAATTAGTGACTTTACTTAGATAAGATTACTGATGGATTTCATATCACTTATTCTGTTGGAGACGGAAATCTTGCAGCTTCAAAATGCGTACTATTTTCTACAGTAGAGATAACTCCAGCTACGCTACTTTGTGCAAAAACCTCGACTACATCCCCAGCATTCAATTGAATTATTGATGAAACGGCAACAACATTAGCAAAGTTTATTGGACCAAAAAAATCATTATCTATTGCAATTGCTGGATTTCCATTAACTCGAATTTCTACCCGCGCTCTATAGTTTACGTTTAGATTATTGGGAATGAACGCAATTGTTCCAATAACAGAATAAACACCTCTTGTCTTTGGTATAAAAATGGATGTTGCAGGGTTATATTCATTTGCTAAATCAAATTGTTCATTTTGGAATAAGACTTTTACAAAAGTATTTGCTGGCACATTCTGATTAACTGTGCTCACAGCTCTAAAAGCAGACGCTCTTACAAGATTGTATTGGTTATCATCTGAACAACAATTCACTTTTACATTAACCCAAGGCTTTTCATCATGTTTTTTATCACATTTGTCATAACTCTTACTACTTTTATGACAATCATGATATTTCTTTTTGTTATCCTTACAATGATCATAGTAGGAATAAGACATACTAGTTTCCCCCTTTTAAATTTATTACTACATACTATGTAAGATAGATTTAAAAGGTTTGGACGAGCTATTATTATTTTTAATAGAATTAAAAAACCCTACCAATTGGCAGGGCAGGGAAATAATATAACATGTAAAGCAGAACAACCTCATCTTAACCAATCTATACAACATTACAAAATATTAGAATCCCATTTCCGATACCTCAAAACTAAGTTTATATAATCCCCACAGCTGTAGCTATCAACTGAATATCACTTTTTTCTTTCTGATAAAACGGATCACGCTTTATCATTAATTCGTTGTACACAAACGAATCTTTAACCTTTCGATTCCCTAAGTACTTCATTTCAATTATCCTACGTTCCTCTTCATCAAGAGATGTTACAACGTCCGTTCAATTTGTTTAACACGTATCTCATGATTCTTTTCGTCACCTTTCATTTTAGGAAAAAGAACGATGCCCTCCGTTCGATCTACTCACTTATAAACGAATTATTTTGTTTAAATTTATACAGCATCTATTAAACACATAATAATTATACTTTTTTACTAGTATACAAGCCGTATCTTTTAAAAGAAGCACAACATAGAATAAAATACAGGACAAGACTTTCAAAAAACTTGTCTGAGTTTATTCTCAAAAAAGAGGTGAACATAAATGCCTATCGTTAAGCCCTTTATAGCTGGAAGACGATTTGTAAGTACAGCAGCAACAGGGACTGTCGCTGGAGCAGATTTAACTTTTGCTAACACAGACTTCACTGATGACACTGGTGCTGTAACAACATTCCCTGCTTCTTATGCTTTTTTAACACTTTATATTAATGGCGTTATTCAAACAGGGGATACTATTACTGGTGTGACTACTACAGCTGCTACTATTGTAGGAGGAGCTGTCCTAGATGGAGGAACTCCTATCGCAATCGAATTTACAATAACGTAAATTTAGTTATCTTTTTAGAGGTTTCATTAAAAGAAACCTCTAATTTTAAAAAATGAAGTTAATTTTAGTAGCAACTACATAATGCGGTGCATATACTATTATAGGATGATTGGTATTTATACTCACTCTTGAAAAGAGCACTTATATGGTGCTCTTTTTTAGTTTTAAACTAATACAAAATGAAATTTTTACCACATAGCTAATTGTTAAATATTTTACGCTTATACATTATAATGGAATAGTTATTGTATATTGGCATTAAGAGGAGCGTCTTGATTAAGCGCTTCTCTTTTTTTATAAAATAGCGTTTTTGTTCAAAATGATGACCTTATCTATTCGGACACATTTACAAAAAAACTCATGATATGGTTAATTAGTCGATTACCTCATTACTTGACGATTACCCTTAGAAGCCCCGCAAACAATCGGGGTTTCTTTTATTAAAATAACTATTTTGTTGCATTTCCCAAGGGTTGAATTCCGAATCCTCTTTCTTTATTAAACTCCTTCATCTTTATAAAATTCTTGTAAACTCCCATATGAGTTAATAGTCATTTTCTCCCTCGCCATTGGTAAAGCTGCACTAACGCTAATAGAAATACTTATAGGTAATGCAATTTGCATTTGTTTCACCTTTTGGCTACATTTCACACAGAACTTGTCATTTGTTCCATCTTCCATGTCAATCCACTTATGTTTGCATTTCATTCTGTCCCTCTCGCCTTTAGATAATTTTCTGCAAATCGTAATTTCTGACCAATTTACGAATCATTTTCTTCTCCACCACTTGCCAACCAATCTCTTACATGATTATGAATATCTTGAAGAACTACTAAAGGTAATTGTGAAGAAAGCTTATTTATTTGCTCTAAATATGTCATTTCTTTCTCTCTCCTGAATAAAACTCAAAATTCCGTCAATACTTTAGACACATGGTTATCTTTCTCCGATTTTCTTATAAAAGCAGTTAGCTTTTGCTAGCTGCTCTTTTATTTGTGACCAAGTGAAATCTTTACTAAAAATAATGAACTTTCAAAGCTACTGAATTGTAAATATAAATAAACTACTATATATCTATGAACTGTACCCTATAAAAT
>NZ_QOZX01000098.1:0-13664 GCF_008368895.1 Bacillus sp. BB081 | reverse complement strand
TAGTTTCCTTGGAAACTAAAATGAAGTTCCTAGGAGAAGTCTACATAGTAAGTGTGTAGTTAAATCTATATAGGGTGTCTGCAGCAGTAGCCATTGGGTAGCGTTGATATGTAATGGCGTTTGCATTAAAGGCTGCAGCTTCTTCTGCTTGTGCTATTTTGGCTAAAAATGCTAATGCTGTAGTTCCATGTGGGAGTTGTAAAGGTCTTTCCGCTATTCGTAGTTTTATTGAAGTAGTAGTGGTTTTAACTCGACTTCAAATAATTCGCTTTCAATTTCATTAAGTGCATACATTGATACAGGATGTGGAGAGGTATTAGATAAGACTTTTGATGAAAGAAGTTCTCCTGATGATGAGTAAAATGTAACAAACACTTGTGAAAATGGAGGGACCATAATGATTACACGGTCAGTTTTTTGTAACGTATTAACCAACTCCAAAATAATATAGTTTTATAAAAATCAAAAAACAATAGATAAATATAAAGATGTTATTATGGGTACTTTTCCGATAGTGAATTAATAAATTCTTTATTTCATTGTAAACAGTCTAAGAGCACACATATATGTGTGCTCTTAGATTAGAAAGGTAGTTTTCTATGAGTAGGGATTCCCTATATAATAAAATATGCTTGTCCAATTTAAATGTGAGAAGTTTTTTAATAAAAACGCCATTTGGTAAATATACGTAAAAAAACGCCGTGTACAGGCACTCTTTGCAAAGTGTTTTGTCTACTGTAGTAATTTTAAAAAAGCGATGGAAGTTGTTATCCGACTTATAAAACTAGGCAGTAAGCTCCCAAAAAAAGAAACTCCATCGCCCAGTTACTAGGGTGACAGTTAAGAAAAGAGTGCTATTAAAATAATTAGTATTAAAGATGTTTCTTTATATGAAGTGAATTCCGAAAACAGGAAACAATTATAGTCCATCTATCACTTATTATTGCTGTTAATTATATGGAGCATGTAGAACTAGGATTGAAGAAAGTCCCGATATTTGTGCACATTCCACTTCAGATTATTATAACGGTAATTTATATTTGTTATTGCTATAATTCGCAAAAGGATACATTCATAAGGGGATATTTTAAAAGATTAGCGGTGATCAATATATATAGTGTCAAATGCAGTGACGATGTTTTACTATGACTATGAGATAACCTGTATTTTTCTAGGCATAATAAAACCACATCTCAAATTGTTGATTATATGTCTAACAACTAGGATGCGGTTCAATTAATAAAAAGTGTCCGAGTTAAATATAAGGTGAAAAGTATAGGATACTTTTGTTATAAAGAGTATTTATAGATGAATGTTATTGTTTTTTACTTCTGAAAGATTTAGGGTTCTAAATTACGAGTTGTTGGAGTCCCTCTAATATAAAATTCCAGTAGAAATATTGAACTACTAATATGAATGTAGAAGATTTAATAAAGACGGTAATGTTCTGTTAGTCATGTAATCTTTTGATCTGATGACCTTTTCCCCATTCAAATAGTTCATTCATAATTTTCATTAAAGATTTTCCGTGCTCACTTAGTGTGTACTCAACCTTTGGTGGTACTTCTTGATATACAGTACGATGGATAATCCCATCAGCTTCAAGTTGCCTAAGTTGTTGTGTAAGAACTTTTTGTGTAAGGTTTGGAATTTCTCGTTTAATTTCATTTGTTCGCATTTTTCCATCCATCAAAACACATAAAATATAAACTTTCCATTTTCCGCCGATAACATCGAGTGTCGTTGCAATTGGGCAGTCATCATTTTGATTCATATAACACCTCCACAGGTACTTTAAGGTTCCTATAGCACTTTAAAGTACGTACTTTTCAATTATATGTGACTCATTCATACTAATACGTAAAGGATTGAATAATTTATAAAGGGGATGGAAGATGATGAAAACACTTGTAATTGTAGCACATCCTGATATTGAAAAATCAAAAATTAATAAAAGATGGATTGAAGAACTTGAGAAACATTCAGATGAAATTACGGTGCATGAATTATATAAAGTGGCACCGAATTGGGAGTTTAATATTGAGGAAGAGCAAAAACTATTAGTAGAACATGACAGATATATATTTCAATTTCCGCTCTATTGGTACAGCACACCACCATTATTAAAAAAATGGTTTGACGATGTATTAACATATGGATTTGCGTACGGATCAAAAGGAGATAAAGTGAAAGGGAAAGAATTTGGTCTAGCTATTTCTATCGGTGGATTAGAAAAAGACTATGAAAATAGCGGAATTACGATGGATGAGTTGACGAAACCATTTCAAGCTACGTGCTTATATACAGACATGAAATTTATACCTTCGTTTTATTTATATGGTGCAGAATATAAACTAAGTGATGAAGAGATTGATAAAAGTGCACCTGAGTATGTACGATATGTGATGAATAAGCAGTATTCGAATATATAAGAGGAAATAGCCATTTACTTGTTAAGTAGATGGCTATTTTTATAAATTTTATATTCACTAAGTGTAATCTTTAGTAAATTAATAGTTAATCTGGTAAAATAAAAACCTAACATATATAAAGGGGAGTTTTACTTGAGAACGATGCAAAAATTATTACAAAAAAGAGCAATGCAATCACCAAATTTGGAAGCGCTTGTAGGGGGAGAGAAAAGGTATTCGTTTCAGCAGTATAATGAACGAGTAAATCAGCTTGCACACTATTTGTTACATAACGGTGTACAAAGAGGAGACCGTATTGGAATACTATGCAAAAATAATCATCCGTTTCCAAGCGTTATGATGGCAAGTTTAAAAATTGGGGCTGTATTTATTCCGCTCAATCATCAGCTTACTGCTTATGAATTAGAAACGATTGTAAAAGAAGCAAAATTAAAAGTGTTAGTTATTGATGAAAAATTTAATGAAGTTTTATTAAAGATTGATGCTGTTAAAGAAATTCCATATGTAATTGAAACGACAGAAGAAGGTTTTGGTTCATTTGAATTAACATTGCAAGAACAGCCAAGTACAGAACCGAATGTAGAAGTTCATGAAGAGGATGATGCGATTTACTTATTTACTTCAGGAACGACTGGGCAGGCAAAAGCATGTGTAATTGGACATAAAAACTTACATCATTATTTTGCTGAGATTGCGGGCCAAAGAGAATTTCCAGCAGGTGAACGCTTTTTATCCGTGCATCCATTGTTCCATATGAGTGGAGTACTTTCTATTTTAAATTGCATTTATCATGGCGTTACGATGATTTTCTTAGCTGATGTGAATCCTACTCTTATTTGGGATAAGATTGAAGAAGAGAAAATTACTACGATGCTTGCATTCCCAGCTGTTTATAGCTATATGCTTGATGAACTAAATAAAAAAGAACGTAACATTTCAACTTTTAAAGTAGCACAAAGCGGTGGAACAAAAGTGCCAGAAACACTTATTCAAAAATATATGGAAAAAGGGATATATATGGTGCAAGGATATGGGAGTACAGAAGGTTGGGTCGTAACTTCATGGCATCCAATGATGGGAAAAGAAAAGATGTCTTCTGTAGGAAAAACTCTTAAACATGTAGAATTAAAAATTGTTCATCCAGAAACAGGTGATGAACTAACAACAAATGAAGTCGGAGAAATTCATGTAAGAAGTCCATACATGTTTAAAGGGTATTGGAATAATGAAAAGGCGACAAAGAAGGTAGTAAAAGATAGTTGGTTTAACATGGGCGATGCTGGCATGATAGATGACGACGGATTCCTGCATATTATGGGAAGATATAAAGATGTTATCATACGCGGTGGTGACAACGTATATCCAGATCAAGTAGAAGATGTTATTCATGAAATACACGGTGTTTTAGAAGTTGCAGTAGTTGGAGTTTCAGATGACTTTTGGGGTGAGGTTCCGACAGCGTATATTGTAAAAGATATGCAAACGCCTTTAACGGAAGAAGAAATTATACAGCATTGTAAAGAAAAACTAGCAAGCTATAAAGTACCTGAAGTTGTATTTATTGAAAAATTGCCGAAAAATGCTTTAGGAAAAGTGTTGAAGAGGGAATTAAGGGAAGATGTACTTGTAAAATAAAAAGAGATTAGATGATGAGGAATCCAGTTATGCAGTGAGCATGACTGGATTTTTTGTTTATGGTTTTGTTAGTGGGTATTGTTAATATTTGAAACTTTTTGTTTATTTTTAGTGTAATATTGAAAATAAAGGAAGTTAATTAATTTCAGTACAAGGGGGAGAAAATATGGCTATAAAATTAGAAACTGAGCATTTATGTATAGAACCTTTTACCAATGATGATGTATGTAGAATAAAAGAATTGGCCAATGACAAGGAATTAGCCAATATTCTTGGCCTCCCACACCCATATAAATTGAAGTTCGCGCAAGATTGGGTTGATATGCAACCAGAACTTATAAGGAAAGGAATCGAATACCCTTTAGGAATCATTTCTAAAGAATCAAGAGAAATTGTAGGTACAATTACACTAAGAATTGATAAAGGTAACAATAGAGGTGAGCTTGGTTATTGGATTGGTAAGAATTATTGGGGGAAGGGTTTTGCAACCGAGGCTGTAAACAGGATGATTTATTTTGGCTTTATCGAATTAGGTCTAAACAAAATTTGGGCATCTGCTATTTCGAGGAACAGATCATCGATTAAGGTGTTAGAAAAGTCGGGTTTACGTAAAGAAGGCTCATTGAGACAGAATAGACTTTTATTAAATACATATGAAGATGTTGATGTTTATGGAATATTAAAGACAGAATATACCGTTTTAAATCATAGATAACATTGGTAGTGTGATGACAAAAGGAAACCCTTCAGAACAGGGTTTCCTTTTGTATTTTAATAGAACCTTGTTTATTAAAAACATAATAATTTACTAGATTTTGTATTTTGTGTAAGATAATAAAGAATATTCGAATATTAATTAAGGGAAGAGATGTAAATGAAGCTGCCGCTATTACAGGTAGAGACAGAGAGACTTATGATCCGTCCATTCCAAAATGATGATTATGAAAGTTGGTTAGATGGATTTAATAAGAGGTTACCATCACAGTATAAATATGACGATGGTTATCAAGTTATGGCATCATCAACTAAAGAATGGTTCACGGAATGGATAAGAGGCTTTGATGAAGCAGCATATCGAGATGAGATGTATGTATTAGGTATTTTTCGTAAAGAAGACGGAGCTAATATTGGTAAGATAGAGCTGATTAAAATTTTACGTATGGACTATCAATGGGCGATGATGGGGTATTCCATACATAATCAATATTGGAAAAATGGATATGGCATGGAAAGTGTGAAAGCTGCGATCTCGTTATTTTTTAATAGTCTTCATTTTCATAGAATCGAATTACATATACGTGTTGATAATGAACCATCCGTTCGTCTTGCGGAAAGAACAGGTTTTTCTTTTGAATGCAAGAGAGAGGCGTTTTCTTTAGAGAATGGTAAATGGATGGACTTTCTTATTTATTTTAAAAATAAGGAGATGGATATATGAGAGTTCTAATTACAGGGGGAAATCGCGGGTTAGGGTTACAGTTAGTAAAAGTATTTTATGAAAATGGGCATATCGTTTATCCATTAGTTAGAACTGAGGTTGCGGTAACGCAATTGAAGCAAATGTTTAGTTGTAGATGTTTTCCTATATTGGCAGACTTATCGATTGATGAGAGTACGGAGCAAATGAAAAATCAGCTTGAGGAATATACAGAGTATATTGATCTAGTTATAAATAACGCAGGAATTACTGGAAAGGAGACTGAGGTTTTACATACGAATTCAGAAGAGTTAACGGACGTATTTAATATTCATTGCATAGGTGTAATTCGAGCTATAAAAGGTACATATGTGGCTTTAGCTAAATCGGATCATCCGAGAATCATAAATGTGTCCTCTCGATTGGGCTCATTGCATAAAATGGCGAACAAAGAGTTTCCGCAAGGGCAGTTTTCGTATTCTTATCGAATTGCTAAAGCTGCACAAAATATGTTAACACTATGCTTACAACAAGAGTTTGAGCATAAAGGAATTCGTGTAACTGCTATTCACCCTGGAAAATTAAAGACTGACATTGGTGCTTTTGATGCGAATATGACTCCGGCTGAAGGAGCAAAAAATATATATGATTGGGTAATAGATTCAAACGAGGATGTTTCAGGGAAGTTTATTGAGCCAGGTGTAGGTGAATTAAAGTGGTGATATACGATCTTGCAATCATTCAGAATCTGTTTGGTCCCTCTAAAAAAGTATTAAATGGCTTACCGAATGCAGTAACAATTGAAGAAATAGAAGAAGATGTTTTTTATAACGTACAAACATATAAAGAAAAGATATGTAGATTTGAAGAGGTTTGTTTTAATTGGGAGTTAAAAAGAGCGAGTATTGTATTAAACAAAAGGTTTAGTAGTTATAACTCAAGTGTGAGAGTGTTACTTGATGCCGGTTTTTCTTTGTATGCCGCAAAGATAGAAGTATGTAGAGAATTGAACAATGTAGAAGAACTTGAAAGACAATATACATATCGATCAATAGCAGAAGGAACGTTATCGGAAAAAGAATTTAAACATACTTGGGAACAATGTATGTCGGGTTCAGGGAATCAAACTTCAATTTTAACTATCGATGAACATTTTTATTCTGTACAAACAGAGTTAGGTAAGGGCTGGGAAAAGTCATGTATTGTTTTTTATGATAAAAATGAGCCGATTGGTATGTCCATACCGCATATAGAAACTGGAACAGAAAGTGAAGGAAGATTATTTTATTTTGGAGTAATGCCTTATTATCGTGGGAAAGGAATTGCTTCCCAATTGCATCTTCAATCTTTACATATGTTAAAGGAAATGGGGGCTACTTATTACATCGGAAGCACACATACTTCAAATGAAAAGATGCAGAGGATATTTTGGAGAAATAATTGTTCGGTGAAAACGGAGATAGAGCTTTATTATAAAAATTTTAAAGAAGGTTAGGGGAAAAGAAAATGAAGACTATAAACGTATTTCATTACGATGCATTTACAAATAAACCAAATATGGGGAATCCAGCAGGTATTGTATTAGAGGCGGATGGATTAACGGAAGGGGAAATGCAGCGTATTGCTGAAAAAGTTGGATTTAACGAAACGTCTTTCGTTCTTTCTTCAGAAGTAGCGGATATAAGAATGCGTTATTTTACACCTGATTATGAAATGGATTTATGTGGACACGGGACAGTTGGGACTATGTATGCCTTGCGTGAAAGAGGTTTATTAGAAGAGAAAGCAAACCTTACGATTGAAACGAAGGCCGGGATTTTACCAGTACAAATAGTTGTAAATGAAAATGAAGAAACCTTTATTAAAATGGGGCAGGCAGCACCTCAGTTTAAAGATTTTGCAGGTTCAACAGAAGCATTAGCTCATAGTATTGGTTTAGAAGTAAACGATTTAGATGTAAGTTTACCGATTGTTTATGGAAGTACGGGGAACTGGACTGTAATTGTACCGATTAAAAATCTAGATGCATGTGAGAGAATGAAACCTCATAATGATGTATTTCCAGCGGTATTAAAAGAAATCCCTAATGCTTCTATTCATCCAGTTTGTCTAGAAACTTATGATGAGCAGGTACAAATGCATGGCCGTCATTTCTCATCAGCTTATGCTGGAACGATTGAAGATCCAGTGACAGGAACAGCTTCAGGTGTAATGGGAGCGTATTATGCGACGTATTTGGAGAAAGATTTTGGCCATGAAATGGAATTAATCGTTGAACAGGGACAGGAAATGAATAAAGATGGTCGTGTAACGGTATATGTAACGAAAGATGTAGAAAATGAGAATTTACAAATCGATATTGCTGGAACAGCGGTGTATGTGAAAGAGTTTGAAGTTTCAATATAAAAAGAAAGCCCGGAATACGTCCGGACTTTCATTATCTGTTCAATACTTCAATATACGAAGCATCTCCAGTTGTTCTTAAGGCAGAGCGGAAATTGTTATTTTCTAACGTTTCAGCGACTTGTTTTAACCGCTGTGCATCATCATGATGGATAAGTAAGCTGTCAGCACCACTTTCTTCTATATGAATATGTTCGACATTTCCGATTGCATCATGTACAGCTTTTAAAAATTCAGGTTTCATAGCGTCCTCCTATATGTATGTAACGTTGTTGTTAGTATTTCCTTATTTTTGAAATGTAAAAGTAAATGAATTTTTGTTATATTATGATTTTGGAAGGGGTTTCCTATTTGTTTGTCAAATAATAGTAAAGTTGTCTTTTGAATTGAAGGAATCTTCGGAATTAAAGGGTGGGAGAATGGACATTTCAGTAATCGCTACACAACTAGTTAAGGAGGAAGTTATTTCACGTTATCCAAATAACGTAAAAGCGTTGAACGGAGGAACGACAAGTACTGTATATTTGTTGGATGGAAAATACGTTGTAAAGCTGAATAAAGCGGAAGTAATACGTGAAGAAGCTAATTTTCTTTCTTTTTATGAAGGAAATAATTTGTTTGCAAAGCTTTTGTATAAGGAGCCTTTACATACATATATTGTGTATTCTTTCCTTGAAGGTAGTACTTCGTGCAAACAGGGACATAAACGAATTACGCTTAGTACCCTTGTAAAAGAAGTTATTAATAAGTATGAAATAGTTTCAGGTAAAGATGGTTGGGGATGGAAAGAAAGTCCGGTTCAATTTTGGAATGAATTTTTAACGACAAATGTGATGGAAGCTTATGAAAATGTAAGACGTTACATAAGTAAAGAAGAGTATAGAATTGTTCTTAAACTAGCAAAGAAGGACGCTGGAATAAATCAGCCATTTTTATTGCATGGTGATCTTGGATTCCATAATTTTATATTTCAAGGAAATAAGCTGAACGGTGTAATTGATCCCTTACCAGTGTTAGGAGATCCTATATACGATTTAATTTACGCGTTTTGTTCAACTCCGGAAGATTTAACGAAAGAAGCAATTAATTATGCGATGAAACAATGTGTATTTCGTAAAAAAGACAGTGAGTTATATGAAGAAATAGTTATTGGCTTATATTTGCGTATAGATACGTGTCTAAGGCACCATCCGAAAGATTTAGAAGATTATTTAGCAGCTTGGCGTTATTGGATGGACGAGGTTGAGGCTACTTTATAGCACAAATATTTTTGGGGAGATGGTGAGATGAATGTTTCAGAAGCGAAAAAGGATTTAGCAGTGAAAACGAAGAGAGGCTTGCCAATTATATTAGCTGGAGTTTTATTTTGGGTTGTTATGAGTATAACGGGCTTTGTTCTTTCTGAAAAACAAGTGGTATGGGTATATTTAATCGGTATGGGCTGTGTATTTCCTTTTGGCTTAATGATAGCTGCTATATTGAAAATTGATATGTTTGCGAAAGGAAATCCGTTAGGGGTTTTGGCAGGATTAATTGGTGGGATAAATGTATTGAATATTCCGCTTGTATTACTTGCCTATTTTCAATTTCCAGAATGGTTACCTTTTGTAGTAGCAATGTTAATAGGTGTTCATTTTGTACCGTACATATGGATTTATGAAAGTAAAAGTTATGGTTTATTGTCAGTAGGGACTGTATTTGTAACGTCAGTTTGCGGGATTCTTTTTGAGGAAAAAGGATTCACTGTAATTCCATTGTCAGTTACAGTTGTCTATTTACTTACTTTTATAAGTTTATTAATTGAAAATAAAAAATCGGATTATTATCAACAAAAATCAGCTTAATAAAAATAGAGGGATAGGGGGAATTATGATGAAAAATTTCGTTTGTACAACGTGTGGCGTGCAGTATGCAGCGGGTGTAGAAGAACCGGTGAGTTGTCACATTTGTGATGAAGAGAGGCAATATGTTAACCCAAAGGGGCAGTCTTGGACGACTTTAGAAAACTTGCAAACAGATGATACATACAAAAATGAAATAATCGAAGAGGAGAACGGGCTTTATAGTATTACGACAAAACCAGGATTTGCGATCGGTCAAACGGCATTTTTAGTGAAAACAGGGTCATATCGCTTACTATGGGACTGTATTACTTATTTAGATGAAACGACAATTACGAAAATAAAAGAGCTTGGCGGATTAGATGCAATTGCATTGTCTCATCCTCATTATTATTCAACACAAGTAGAATGGGCTGAGACATTCGATGTACCAATTTATATACATGAAGATGATAAAGACTGGGTAATGCGCCCGAGTAGTCGTATTATTTACTGGTCTGGTGAGTCTTTACAATTAGCTGATGGATTGGTCATTCATCGTTTAGGTGGCCATTTTAAAGGAGGATCTGTCTTACATTGGGAAGAAGGTAATGATGGAAAAGGGATTTTGTTAACAGGTGATATTATTCAAGTTGTAGCAGATGAGCGATGGGTGAGTTTCATGTACAGCTATCCAAACTTAATTCCATTACCAGCGAGAAAAGTGGAGGAAATGGTGAATCGAGTGAAGCCGTTACAGTTTAATCGTTTATACAACGCTTTTCATCGAGTAGTAAAAGAAAATGCAAATGAGGCAGTTGAACGTTCTGCTGAAAGATATATTAAGGCGGTAGAAGGAAAGTTGTTTCATACGTAAAAAGTAATTTGATAAGCGGCAAAGCATTGGATGCTTTGCTGTTTTTATAGTGCTGAAATGTCGTTATTTGTCGGTAAGTCGATATCCTTTGTCGAAACGTCGATATATTGAAAAAATCGTTGATATATTTCAAGCTGTGAACGATATATTTGAAAAATCGTCGATATAATTTCATATACCTAAAAACAAAGAAAAACAAAGCGATATCGCTTTGCTTTTCTTTGTTTTTAATAGCTCAATCTAGAAATGCATGCTGCAATGCCTTGAGCCCATCGCTATAGATGCCATGAAACAGATTAATTGCCTCTTCATCACTAACCTCTACAGGAGTGAACGTACCTGACCACTCTACTAACGATGTATTACTTTCGGTACCTTCTTTAACTTGGATTGTAGATAGATAATTAGTGACTGGGAATGGTGCATTCATGATTGAATACGTGTAGTAGCGTTCCTTATTATTGAATACTTCTAAGCGCTCTATAATTGTATCGCCATCTGGATTAGCTAGATGGCGTACACGACCGCCTTCAGTTAATTTACTGCTAGGTATATAAGGTAACCAGTCTGGAAGGGAGTTGAAGCCTCCGATTAATTGCCATACTTGTTCAGGTGAACCGAAAATTTCCATAGATGTAGTAGTATGTGCCATGTTCATTACGCTCCTTTTTATCCCGATATTTGCGAGTAAATAATCAGTGGGGGGATTGCCCCACTGATTAAGGTTTCAATTTATTTTCCGTTGATTGGTAGTGGTGCATTAGGTGCTACTAGTTTTTGTTCGCGCATTTCTTCCCAGAATGCTGCTGGAATTACTGTGTTTAATGCATTTTGGTCTTCTACAATTCGTTCCGGTTTACTTGCACCAGGAACAACGGCAGCAACTGCTGGATTTGCTAGTGAAAATTGTAATGCAGCAGCTTTGATGCTAATTTCGTGACGATCGGCAAGAGCTTTGATTTTCTCAACTTTTGCAATAATTTCTGGTGATGCTTTTTGGTATTCAAAGTGAGCACCTCCAGCAAGAATACCTGAGCTATATGGGCCACCAACGACAATATCCATATTATGCTTTACAGCTGCCGGCATTACTCGTTGCAATGCACGCTCGTGGTCTAGTAATGAATAACGACCAGCTAGTAAGGAGATATTTGGCTTCGCTTCTTCTAAATCAAGCATAAGTTCAATCGATTCTACTTTGTTTACTCCAAGCCCCCAGCCTTTAATGACGCCTTCTTCACGTAAGCGTGTTAGCGCACGGAATGCTCCTGTTCGAGCAATTTCAAATTGTGAAATCCACTCATCACCATAAAAGTCTTGTGCTAAATCATGAATGAAAACAAAGTCTAGTCGATCTGTTTTTAAACGTTTCAAACTTTGCTCGATAGAGCGAAGTGTTGCATCTGCGCTGTAGTCATTGATCATTTTATTTTTACGACCAAATTCGAACAGTCCGCCTTTTTCACCTAAATCACGTGCAGATGGATCTTCTAGTTCATCTGAAATCGTTCGACCTACTTTTGTACTTAAAAAGTAATCATCACGATTTCTTTTTGATAGTGCTTCACCAAGACGAATTTCTGCTAAACCAGATCCATAAAGTGGAGCTGTATCAAAGTAACGAACACCATTCTCCCAAGCGGCATCCACTGTAGCGATTGCTTCTTCTTCTGGGATATTACGGTACATATTTCCTAGTGGTGCTGTACCAAAACCGATTTTTTCTTTTAGTAATTTACTCATTATAAATATCCTCCTAAAATGTATTTGAAAATTGATTACTGATTTTGAAAATCAATATATAGCATTTCATCGTCTGACAAAATGCATGATAAAAATACTCACTTTAAAGTACGGGTACTAAAATGTAATTTCTAATACTGCATGACTCACTCAACTCTTACAAATGCTATTATGAAATGTATTTTACATAATGAAAAGTACGTACTTTAAAGTGATATAGATACTTAAAAGTAATACAGGTACTTTTTAGTGCCGTACTACTCATTTACTGTTTACGTATGCTATTATGAAACATGTTTAACACAATAAAAAGTACGTACTTTAAGGTGCTATAGATACTTAAAAGTAATATTTAAATCTTTAGCTTACTTGCCTTATAACATTATTAAAGGAGATTTTTATATGAAAACATACAATATTCCTGTGGAGGCGACTTTAGAGGTTATCGGTGGGAAGTGGAAAGTAGTTATCCTTTGTCATTTAAAGAAAGACAAAAAGAGAACGTGCGAATTAAAACAATTAATGTCTGGTATTACACAAAAGATGTTAACGCAACAATTACGTGAATTAGAAGAAGATGGTGTAATCGAGAGAAAAGTGTATAACCAAGTGCCGCCAAAAGTAGAGTATTCTTTAACGGATTACGGTCATTCTTTAGATTCTATACTCGATTCTCTTTGTCACTGGGGAGAAAATCATCTCGACAAGAATGGGAACACATCTATGCTCATAACAGCAGCTGAATAAACAAGAAAAAAACGAACAAAAATATGTTCGTTTTTTTCTTGTTGTTTTGTCATGTATATATAGGGAGATTTTTTAAGTAGCATAATTACTTTTTAGTAATATAGGTACTTTTTTGTGCTGTAGGAACTAAAATGTGCCGTATAGAAAATTATTTATTTTTACGCAACAATAGAGAAGAAATTTAGAAAAAAGGAGAGGAGCACGAGTGAAACAATATAATATACCGATAGAAGCGACTTTAGAAATTATCGGGGGAAAGTGGAAGGTCGTTATTTTATGTCACTTAACGAAAGGGACAAAGAGAACGAGTGAGTTGCAACGTCTGATTCCTGAAATTTCTGTTAGAATGTTGACGCAGCAATTACGTGAGCTAGAAGAAGATGGTGTGATTACACGTAAAATCTATACAGAAATTCCACCTCGAGTAGAATACTCCTTAACGGATTATGGTTGGTCTTTACAAAATGTATTAAACCAATTAACAGTATGGGGAGAACGATGCATAGATAGAAAAAATAGTAAAGCTAAATGAAATCTATATATGTAATATTGAAACACCACCTAATGACGTGAAGTGAACCCGAATAGTG
>NZ_QOZX01000097.1:0-62485 GCF_008368895.1 Bacillus sp. BB081 | reverse complement strand
TTACCTCGAGGTCCGGTAGCGCCTGCTGGCCCAGTAGGCCCAGTAGGCCCAGTAGGTCCAGTAGGTCCTTGAATGAATGAAGCAGAATTAACTAGAGCGGTTTGTAATGCTGCTATTAATTTAAGAAGCTCTTGAAGTGTGCAAGGGTCGATTCGGAGTAGTTTTGTAATGTATAGTAAATAATTAATTAGATTTTGAAGCTCGATAAATACAGCGCTTGCTACGAAGGTTGGATTCTTTAATATAGTTATTAAGTTTTTAATAATAGCTAGCCCTTGTGCTTTCAGGGAGGAAGTAGCGTCTAGTGAACAAATAAATTTACTTAGTAGGTTCAATGTATCGATTAGATCTTCAATATTTTGAGGAGATGGATTTGCGAAAAGTTTTGGGATTATTTTTGTTAGATCAATAATGATTGCACGGAATGTTCTAAGTTGTGCCTTAGTAACTGGGATTGATGGGGTATTTTGGATTCGTCCGGCGTTACTTGGAAAGCATGGTTTGGAGAATTTGTTCTGACTGTCGTTATAATGAGACATTAAATCTCTCCTTTCTCATGAGGATATGAATGAAACTCATCATAGTAGATGCAAAAATTAGTTAAATGGTCATAGTAAAATCGTTTGTTTAAAGAAAAAATAGAAAAAACGCCTTATGATAAGGCGTTTTTCTGCGTATTTATAATATCGTTTTAGTGAAACTTTTGATTTGAATCCAGCTAGTTTTATAATTTCTGACTCCGGAGTTTCTTTTTTTATTAAGTTTAAAATATAGGTGTTACGAAAGTGTTGTCCTGAGATTCCTTTGCGTAAATTAGCTCTAGATACTTCAAGGCGAATCATTTTTTGGATAGCGATTTCTGTTAATCCCTTCGGTGCATCATTTTCGTATACCCATCTATATGTTCCACGATTAAAATCAAATGCGATAAATAATGGGTCATGACTATGGTATTTTGGACGAACGGGTTCAGGGATGCTTTTGTAATAAGTATATAGTTGTTTTTTGTCTTCGTTAGTTAATGTAATTGTTCTTTCTACCCCTGCGGTTGCTGGGATAGATAATGTGTTAGTTTCAAAGTGAACGTGATGCATAGTTAATGCTGTAAGTTCCTGTAAGGATAATCCATAGCCGATTAATAAGTTTAAAATAGAAACATTACGATCCATTAATAAAGGGCGCACAGGACGTTGTTTTTCTGAAAGTCCTTCTAATGAAGTGACTATATGTTTTAATCTTTTTTCTTCATCAGATGAAATGAAATCTTCATTTCGGAGTGTGCGGTCTGGTTGAATAGAAATTTCCATATTCTTTAATGGGTTAGGGATGTTTAGAAAGTGATGCATTCTATTTAATACAATAAATACACGGTGCATCGTTTTCTCTGAGTAATGTCGATTCTTTTTTAAGTCGGAAAAGTAATCTTCGTAGTCTTTTGTACAAAGTGTAGCCCATATATTACTGGAAGGGAGCTTTTTGTTTTTTTCTAACCAATGTCCGAAATCTTCAATGTCATAAACATAACGTTTAATGGTTGAAGGTTTTCGGCCTTTATTCAATAAAAAAATAGAAAAGGCTTGTATTGTATCATGGAATTCCGTTGTCTCCATAGTCCCACCACCTTCATTATTTCTTATATTATAGCAAACTTTTCTGAAAATAGTCATTTGCAAGGGAGACCGGAATAATAATATTTGGTGAGTGGATAAAGTGAAACTTTAATCAGTGGGGATTTTGTTCATCCCTCTGATTATTAGTTGAACCAATCGGGCATTTACGGACGGTTAGCTCCCGGCTAACTTCCTAGCATTTGCTGAATTTTGAGGTGGGAGTCTTACTGCCTGTTCATGCGGGATAAAATGAGGTGATTGTATGGAACAATCGATGCGAAAGAAAAATAATAATCAAATTAACATTGTGTTAAATCATCGAAAGAAAATTTCTTTACCGGCCGCAGAAAATAAAACAGTAATTTCAAGTGAAACTACTACGAAACATGAGATGTTGCAAAGAATTGAAGAAGAGATGGGGAAGCTTGTTGGGATGGATGATATAAAAAAGATAATAAAAGAAATATATGCTTGGATTTATGTGAATAAAAAAAGACAAGAAATAGGGTTGAAATCTGAGAAGCAAGTACTCCATATGTTGTTTAAAGGGAATCCAGGTACAGGGAAGACAACTGTTGCTAGAATGATAGGGAAATTGTTGTTTGAGATGAATATTCTATCAAAAGGGCACTTAGTTGAAGCTGAACGAGCTGATCTTGTAGGAGAGTACATCGGTCATACAGCTCAGAAAACAAGAGATTTAATAAAAAAAGCAATGGGAGGTATTTTGTTTATTGATGAGGCGTATTCATTAGCCCGAGGGGGAGAAAAAGATTTTGGGAAAGAAGCAATTGATACGCTCGTAAAACATATGGAAGATAAACAACACGGTTTTGTATTGATTTTAGCTGGTTATTCAAGAGAGATGAATCACTTTCTTTCATTAAATCCAGGACTGCAATCACGTTTTCCATTTATAATTGAATTCTCTGATTACTCAGTAAATCAACTGTTGGAAATTGGGAAGAGGATGTATGAAGAACGTGAATACCAGTTATCGAAAGAGGCTGAATGGAAATTTAGAGATCATTTACATGCTGTAAAGTACTCATCGCAAATTACATCGTTTAGTAATGGAAGATATGTACGGAATATTGTTGAAAAATCGATTCGTACACAGGCTATGCGGTTGTTGCAAGAGGATACGTATGATAAATATGATTTAATTGGGATATCAAGTTGTGATTTGATGCTTGAAGAGGAGACGCACAGTACGTAAACTGTGCGTCTGTTTTTTGTATAAGTGCTGCTACTCTTTTTTTGCTTTTTCTTGATAAGATTTATGGAAGCGTTCCATTTTAGCGCTTTTTTCGTGTGCAGAATTAGAATCGTGTCCAATTTGACCTACTGAGCTTTTTTGAGCACCTTTATTAACGTGGTTTGTCATTTGTGTTCACCTCGCTTTGAGGATTAGTATAAACATTATGTAAAGAAAAACTCGTTAGAAAAGAAAAACCTCTTTACGATCTGTAAAGAGGTTGGATTGCTATTTATGCATTGAACGTTCTTTTGTATCGATACGTCTATGCGGTAAATGCCATTTGTAATGAATAGAAACCATGCGGAAGCAAACAATTAAAATGAATAAGGTATATAGAGCCCAATCGCTAACAATAATTTGAGCACCGATTAAGAAACCTGCTAGAATCGTCCAAAAGGCATATACTTCAGCTCGAAGGACGAGAGGTTTTCTGCGGGCTAAAAGATCGCGGATGATACCACCGCCAATACCAGTTAAAACAGCTGCTACGATTGTAGCGCTAATTGGTAAATTTAATTTTTGAGCGTATAATGCTCCTTGTACGGCGAATGCTGATAAGCCGATAGCATCAGTGATATTTCCCCACTTTTTCCAATGTCTAATTAATTTATTAGGAAAAAGAAAAATAATCGTCATTGATAGTAGTGCGATTTGGAATAACATGTCTTGTTGCCAAAACGCGACAATCGGATAACCAATTAATAAATTACGAAGGGCACCTCCCCCAAATGCGGTTGCCATTCCTAAAATATACACCCCGAAAATATCATAATCCTCTTCCATTGCAACAATGGCTCCGCTTAGTGCGAAAGCGATTGTGCCTATGATGCTAAAAATCTCCCATGCCATGAATTTTCTCCCCCGCTAACTAGATGAAATGTGCTTCCTCTGCTATTATATTAGAAGGTTTAAATTTCGAAAAGGATGAGTGAACATATTTGATGGAAGAAAAAGAAAAAGTCATATTAGTAGGCTGTCAATTGCCACAAGATGATGATGAAAAGTTTATGCATTCCATGAAAGAGCTTGCATCGCTAGCGAAGACTGCACGAGCAGAATTGTTAGTGTCTACAACGCAAAAACGACCGAAGTTTCATCCGGCGACTTATATAGGTAAAGGTAAATTAGAAGAGCTTACAATGTTAACGGAAGAATTAGAACCGGATGTTATCGTATTTAATAACGAATTAACGCCGAGTCAAATTCGGAATTTATCCTCAGTATTAGATGCGAGGGTAATTGATCGAACGCAACTAATATTAGATATTTTTGCGCAACGTGCGAAGTCGAGGGAAGGTAAGCTTCAAGTAGAATTAGCTCAGTTGCAATATACAATGCCACGTCTTATGGGGCAAGGATTGTCTTTATCACGTCTTGGTGGTGGTATTGGAACGAGAGGGCCGGGTGAGACGAAACTTGAGACGGATCGTCGTCATATTCGATCACGCGTTGATGAAATAAAGAAACAACTTGCAGTTGTTGTGGAGCATCGAAAAAGATATCGTGAGAGAAGAAAAGATAATAAAGTATTTCAAGTTTCATTAATAGGGTATACGAATGCGGGAAAATCTACACTGTTTAATAGAATGACGGAAGCAGATACGTTTGAAGAAAACTTGTTGTTTGCAACGCTAGACCCGACGACAAGGAAGATGCCGTTACCTTCAGGTTATACAGTATTACTAACTGATACGGTTGGTTTTATACAAGATTTACCTACGTCATTAATTGCTGCTTTTCGTTCGACATTAGAAGAAGCTGGTGAAGCGGATGTTATTTTACATGTGGTTGATTCAGCAGATCCTAATTATGTAGGGCATGAGAAAACAGTAAAACAATTATTGTCAGAACTTGAAATTAATCATATTCCTATTATTACGTTATATAATAAAAAAGATGAATTACATCAAAACTTTATTCCGTTTCCGAAAAGTGACTTCTTAATGACTAGTGCCTTTGAACAAAGTGATTTATTACATATAAAAGAAGCGATAGAAACGAAAATGAAGGAAGAAATGAATCGTTATCAAGTGGAAATTCCACCGAGTGAAGGTAAGCTGTTAACGCTATTAAAGACGGAGACGCTATTAACAAAGATGGAGTTTCTGGAAGATAAATTTGTATATGATTGCGTGGGGTATATTTTTGCTCATTCATCGCTTAATGTGCAATTAAAGAGATTTTTAGTGGAAGAAGGAGAAAATAAAAATGTTTGATCGTTTGAAAAATGGAGAAAAAATTGCTCCAATCGTAAAAGAAGTAGAGAGCCAGATTACAGAAGTACATAAACGCGCGGATGAAGTAATTGAAAGCAATCAGTTTCGAGTGTTAGAAAGTTTCCGTAAACATAAAATAAGTGATTCGCATTTTATTCCGACGACAGGTTACGGTTATGATGATATTGGCCGTGATACGTTAGAAAAAGTGTATGCGGATGTATTTGGAGCGGAAGCTGGTCTTGTTCGTCCGCAAATTATTTCAGGTACTCATGCTATTTCTACAGCGTTATTTGGTGTTTTACGTCCGGGAGATGAGTTATTGTACATCACTGGCAAACCGTATGATACGTTAGAAGAAATCGTTGGTGTACGCGGAAGAGGTGTAGGTTCATTTAAAGAATATAATATTGGTTATAATGCAGTTCCGCTTACTAAAGAGGGGCTTGTTGATTTTGGAGCTGTTGCGACTGCAATTCATAGTAATACGAAGATGATTGGAATTCAGCGCTCAAAAGGTTATGCTACTCGTCCATCGTTTACTATTTCTCAAATTAAAGAGATGATAGCATTCGTTAAAGAAATTAAACCTGATGTTGTTGTGTTTGTAGATAACTGTTATGGTGAGTTTATTGAAGAGCAAGAGCCATGTCATGTTGGTGCAGATTTAATGGCAGGTTCGCTTATTAAAAACCCTGGTGGTGGAATTGTTAAAACTGGTGGTTATATTGTTGGTAAAGAACAGTATGTTGAAGCGTGTGCATATCGTTTAACATCTCCGGGAATCGGTGCGGAAGCAGGGGCATCTTTATACAGTCTGCAAGAAATGTATCAAGGTTTCTTCTTAGCACCGCATGTAGCGGGACAAGCGCTAAAAGGTGCGATTTTTACAGCTGCATTTTTAGAGAAGTTAGGAATGAATACATCACCAGCATGGAATGCACCAAGAACAGATTTAATTCAGTCTGTTCAATTTGATGATAAAGATCGTATGATTGCATTCTGCCAAGCGATTCAATATGCATCTCCAATTAATTCTCACTTCACTCCATATGCCAACTATATGCCGGGTTATGAAGATGATGTAATTATGGCTGCGGGAACGTTTATTCAAGGTGCAAGTATTGAATTGTCAGCTGATGGTCCAATTCGTCCGCCTTATGTTGCTTACGTGCAAGGTGGGTTAACTTATTCACATGTGAAGATCGCGATTTGTTCTGCAATTGATGCGTTAATTGAAAAAGAATTATTAACAATTTCTTAAGGGGAAGCTGTCGATTTCGACAGCTTTTTTCGTGTGAAAGTAATGATTAATCTCATTAGAAAAAAGAATGAAAAAATTTATAAAAAAATCATGTAAGAAAAGCTAACATCTATTGACACTAAACATAACATGGTATAAAATGAGAAGCAGTTAAGGCGAAGGAGGAACTGAAACAATGAAAGAAGATAGACGTTCTGCCCCGCTGTTTCCTATTGGTATTGTTATGGATTTAACACAATTATCTGCACGTCAAATTCGCTACTATGAAGAGCATAATCTTGTTTCTCCAACCCGTACAAAGGGGAATCGTAGGCTATTTTCATTTAACGATGTAGATAAGTTGTTAGAGATTAAAGATTTATTAGATCAAGGCTTGAATATGGCTGGTATTAAACAAGTGTTACTAATGAAAGTAAATCAAACAGAAACAGTGAAAGTAAAAGAAGAAACGAAAGAAATTTCAAAAACTGAGCTTCGCAAAATACTTCGAGATGAACTACAACATACAGGTAGATTTAATCGGACTTCATTGCGACAAGGTGACATTTCAAGGTTTTTTCACTAAAGATAACTGATTCTGAAGGTGTTTAGAGGGACTAAGGAGGAATTTATAATGGCTAGGTACACAAGAGAAGATATTTTCCGTTTGGCGAAAGAAGAGAATGTAAAGTATATCCGCTTACAATTTACGGACCTTTTAGGAGTAATTAAAAACGTAGAAATTCCAGTGAGCCAATTAACAAAAGCTCTTGATAACAAAATGATGTTTGATGGATCTTCTATTGAAGGTTTCGTACGTATTGAAGAATCTGATATGTACTTATATCCAGATTTAGATACTTGGGTAATTTTCCCTTGGACAGCTGAAAAAGGAAAAGTAGCTCGATTAATCTGTGATATTTACAATGCAGATGGCACTCCATTTGATGGCGATCCACGTAACAACTTAAAGCGTGTATTAAAAGAAATGGAAGCATTAGGATTCTCAGATTTCAATCTTGGACCAGAGCCAGAATTCTTCCTATTTAAAGTAGATGAAAAAGGAAATCCAACATTAGAATTAAACGATAACGGTGGATACTTCGACCTTGCGCCGATGGATCTAGGGGAAAACTGTCGTCGTGATATCGTTCTTGAACTTGAAGAAATGGGCTTTGAAATTGAAGCGTCTCACCATGAGGTTGCTCCAGGGCAACACGAAATTGACTTTAAATATGCAAATGCAATTCGCTCATGTGATGACATTCAAACATTCAAACTTGTTGTAAAAACAATTGCTCGTAAACACGGTTTACACGCAACATTTATGCCAAAACCATTATATGGTGTGAACGGTTCAGGTATGCACTGTAACTTATCACTATTCAAAAATGGTGAGAACGTATTCTTCGATCAAAACGGTGACTTACAATTAAGTGATGATGCTCGTCACTTCATCGCAGGTATTTTAAAACACGCACCAGCATTTACAGCGGTAGCAAATCCAACTGTAAACTCTTACAAGCGTTTAGTACCTGGATACGAAGCTCCTTGTTACGTAGCATGGTCTGCACAAAACCGTAGCCCATTAGTACGTATCCCTGCATCTCGTGGTATTAGTACACGCGTAGAAGTACGTAGTGTTGACCCAGCTGCAAACCCATATTTAGTAATGGCTACATTATTAGCAGCAGGTCTTGATGGAATTAAAAACAAATTAACTCCACCAGCTGCAGTAGACCGTAACATCTATGTAATGACAAAAGAAGAGCGCGAAGAAGCAGGTATCGTTGACTTACCAGCAACATTAGCGCAAGCATTAGTTACATTACAATCTAATGAAGTAGTATGCGGTGCACTAGGAGAACATTTACTTGAGCACTTCATCGAAGCAAAAGAGATTGAGTGGGACATCTTCCGCACACAAGTTCACCAATGGGAACGCGATCAATATATGTCTCTATACTAAGAGGCTCAAACCCTTGACACATAACGTGTTGAGGGTTTTTTTATTTATCGGGCATTTTTATAGGAGGAATATAAAGGAGCAAATAAATTCAAAAATGTACTTGCTAATACTTATACGAAATGAATATCATTTGAAAAAGTGAGTTATTTAATATATATGGCCTATTTAAATGGGTTAAAAAGCCTAGCTCAATTACGTTTCAATACAAAGAAAAACCCCTTGATACTGCAGTGATAGGGGATTTTCGTCATTTATCTACAGTGAATTATGAAGAATATTGTCGTAATTTTTGAGCTGGAATTAAGAAGTGATTAAACAAAAATAAATTATATTGACTCGTTCTATATAAAGAACTAAAATGACAGTAATTAGGAAGTTTTGTATATTCGAAAAATAAAAATAATAATCTTGTTTTTGTTTTTTTATGGAATGCTCAACTGAAATCTCATTGGTATTAAATGAGGGGGAGAAGTAATGAATAAGGAAATAAATTTGAAAAATCTATTCACTTTAATGCGGAAAAGGGTGTGGATACTACTATTGTTTACGACTCTCACAACGGTAGGAGGAGTCCTGTATAGTATGTATATGAAAACGCCTTTGTATGCTTCTTCGGCAAGGGTAATTGTTCAAGCTAATGCCGAAACGATGAATACATTGAAAGCAATGGTAAATGAGCCTGTAATATTAGAAAAAGTAGCTGCTGAATTGAATATAAACAGATCAGCAGGTGCATTAAGTGGACAAATAAGTACAGAAAGTGTACAAGGCTCTCAAATTATGAGGATAAATGTAGTGGATATGGATCCTGTGCTTGCACATAAAATTGCAAATACTACAGCGGCTGTTTATAAGCAAGAAGTAGCAAATATACTGAATTTTAATAATGTAAGTATATTACCAGAGGATCCAGTTCAAAAAAATTCTATGCCTATAAATATAAATCACTTTAAGACGATACTAATCGCATTCACGTTAGGTATGGTGCTCAGTATCGGTTTTATTTTTTTATTGGATTCATTGGATGAGAGAATCCAATCAGAACGACGAATTGAACAATTGTTAGATATCCCTGTTTTGGGTGGAATTTCTAAAATGAATAAGAAGAATATGAAAGATAAATTTAGTGGGAAAAATACAGTGTTATTGGGGGAGGGAACGGAGTGGCATACAAAAATAGACGGAAAACAAATAAAGTTAAAGGAGAAAGTATAGTTGCGTATACCGCCCCAAGATCGAAAATTTCGGAGCAGTATCGTTCGCTTCGAACAAACATTCAATTATCTTCGTCTATGCATAAAATCAGGACGATAGTGATTACTTCTCCGAGGTACGGTGAAGGGAAATCAACGATTACAGTAAATTTAGCAGTCTCAATAGCACAAAAAGGTGAAAAAGTATTGGTAATAGATGCGAATTTACGAACACCAACGATTCATGAAATGTTAGAAGTAGAAAATACAATTGGATTAACTGACATATTGAACGGAAAAACAAATTTGGTAGGTGCTGTAAAAAAAACAAGGATGGAGAGTCTGGATGTATTAACTAGCGGTCCAGTACCATTCAATCCGTCAGAAGTACTTAGTTCAGAGGAAATGGATATGTTGATTCAAAAGGCGATGGAACGGTATGACATCATATTATTTGACTCTTCCCCTGTATTAGAAGTAACAGATACGAGCGTATTAGCTGATAAGTGTGAAGGAGTACTTTTGGTGATCCGATATAATCGCACTGTGAACGAAGACGCACTTGAAACGAAAAGGGCACTAAGTTTTACGAAAAGTAGAATGTTGGGTGCGATTTTGAATGGGAAAGTATAAAGGCTATTTTTAAATTAAACTTTCACAAGTGGAATTGTTCGTTATAAAGAAGAAAATAGAATCGTGATGTGGTGATGTCTCCTGACCGCTATCAATGGAGGCACTCGATTATGCTGTGGGTTGTGAAAACAACCTTAGATGCCAGTCGTCAAAAGTGTAATGTGAGGGAGGGTTAGATGCCCATGTTTTATTAAAGTTTCTAACTATGTGTTTTTAATAAAGAGAATATAGTTAGAAACTTTAAGTTTGAAAGAGTTAAGTAAGGAATTGATTAAAGGAGGAAGTTATATGACGTATCGCCGGAGGATATCGTTATTGCTTTTAATGGATTCACTGATAGTATTAACTGCTATTTTTTTTAGTTATTTTTTTGTAAATGCTAGCTTCAGTGTTATCACTTTATCATCAGTTATTAGCTCTATCACTTTATTAGTTAGTCATCATTTGTTTGCTTTTATTTATAAGTTGTATAAAAAGGCATTGGAATATGCAAGTATAGGAGAATTGCTAATTATATGCAAGGTTGTTACATTTTCTATACTTACTACAGCGGTTGTGCAGCAACTAGTCATGGGGAAAATGTATTTTCGATTGTTAGTTGTTACTTGGATGATTCATATTTTATTAATAGGTGGTTCTCGCTTTATTTGGAGAATGTACAGAGATATTTATTATGTAAAAAAAGGAGGTAAGAAAAGAACGTTAATTGTTGGTGCGGGATCCGCTGGGACAATGGTTGTAAGACAGTTGTTGAAGAATAGTGCTACGGAATTAATGCCAGTCGCGTTTATTGATGATAATGTCAAAAAACATAATCTTGATATTTGGGGGATTCCGGTAATTGGTGGTACGAACCAAATTGATTACGTTATCAAAAAACTGAATATTGAAATGATAATTTTAGCAATTCCTTCGCTAAACAAGAAAGATAGAAATAATATTTTAAAAGATTGTTTAAAAACAAATGTAAAAACGCAAATTCTTCCAATGTTAGAAGACTTAGTAACAGGTAAAGTTTCAGTGAATGAATTCAGAGATGTTCAAGTAGAAGATTTATTAGGGCGTGATCCTGTAGAGTTAGATGTGGATATCATTTCAGATTATATAACGGATAAAGTCATTTTAGTTACTGGTGCAGGTGGATCAATAGGTTCAGAAATTTGTAGACAAGTTGCGAAATTTAAGCCGAAAAAATTGATTTTATTAGGGCACGGAGAAAACAGTATATATTCAATAGAAATGGAATTAAATGAAAAACATAATGATAAAAAAGGCGTGTTTATTCCAGAAATCGCAGATATTCAAGATGAAAAGAAGATGCATTTAATCATGAATAAACATCTTCCTCATGTTGTATATCATGCTGCTGCACATAAACATGTACCATTGATGGAAAACAATCCTGAAGAGGCAGTTAAAAATAATTTGATTGGGACTATGAATATAGCAGAGGCGGCAAAAACACATGGAGTAGGAACGTTTGTTATGATTTCGTCGGATAAAGCAGTGAACCCAACGAGTGTTATGGGGGCGACAAAGAAATTAGCTGAGATGGTAATACAACATAAAGATAAAATAAGTCATACAAAGTTTGTTACTGTACGATTTGGAAATGTCTTAGGAAGTAGAGGGAGTGTTATCCCGTTATTTAAGAAGCAGATTCAAAAAGGGGGGCCAGTTACAGTTACTCACCCAGATATGGTTCGTTATTTTATGACTATTCCGGAGGCATCTAGACTGGTAGTACAAGCCGGTGCGTTAGCAAAAGGTGGAGAAATTTTTGTACTGGATATGGGAGAACCAGTAAAAATAGTGGATCTTGCTAAAAACCTCATTCGATTATCAGGAAACTCTGTGGATGAAATAGGAATAGAATTTACGGGTATACGCCCTGGAGAGAAATTGTTTGAAGAATTACTAAAAGAAGATGAAATGAATGAAAAGCAAGTCCACCCGAGAATTTATGTAGGGCAAGAAATGAATGTTCGTATAGATGAGATAGAAAAATTGATTTCTGAATATTCAGTGTTAAGTGAATTAGAATTAAGAAAGCGATTGTTAAATTTAGTGAATCAGCGTAAAACTTTAAAGCTATTAATACCAGTATCAGGTTAAAGGCAAAAATTTATAATAAGACGGGTGCGTGGGATGGTGTCTAAAAAAGTTCTGTTTTGTGCAACTGTGGATTATCATTTTAAAGCATTTCATTTACCGTATTTGAAATGGTTTGCAGACCAAGGTTGGGAAGTACATGTTGCAGCGAATGGGAATATGCACCTTCCGTACGTAACTCAAAAATATAATATTCCTATTCAAAGATCACCTCTTAGCATACAAAACCTTCATGCATATAAAAAACTAAAATCAATTATTCACCAAAATAAATATAAAATCATTCATTGTCATACGCCTATGGGAGGTGTAATTGCTCGAATAGCTGCCCGGAAAGCACGGCGGGAAGGGACAAAGGTAATATATACGGCGCATGGATTTCACTTTTGTAAAGGATCGCCGTTTATAAATTGGCTTTTATACTATCCAATCGAAAGAAGTTTAGCTACTACTACAGATTGTCTCATAACAATTAATCAAGAAGATTACAATTTAGCGGTTAAACATCGTTTTCAAGCTAAAGATATTAAACTCGTTCATGGTGTAGGGGTAGATATAGAACGATATGTTCCTGTTACTGAAAGTGAAAAGGAGAAAATAAGACATAAAAATGGTTATAAGTCTAAAGATTTTTTAATGTTTTATGCTGCTGAATTTAATAAGAATAAAAATCAAAGCTTTTTAATCCATGTATTAGCACAATTGAAAAATGAAATGCCACATGTAAAGCTTTTGCTTGCTGGAGAAGGTCCGTTAATGGAAGAGTGCAAAAAAATAGCGACGCAACTAGGTGTGAGTAGTATGGTGCACTTTCTTGGTTATAGAAATGATATAGCCCATTTGCTACTGATGTGTGATCTAGCTGTTGCATCCAGTTACAGGGAAGGTTTGCCAGTTAATATTATGGAAGCCATGGCTTGTGGACTTCCGGTTGTAGCTACAAGTAACCGAGGGCACAGGGAGTTAATTATTAATAATAAAAATGGTTGGACTATAGAACGCGATGACATAAAGACGATGGCTGAAAGAATCAATACTATTTCTAAAAATACTAAATTACAAGCGCAGTTTGGACAGTATGGACGTACTATTATTGCGAATGAATATTCAGTTAATGAAGTGTTGAAAGAGAAAAAAGAAATTTATACAAGTTATATGGATGAAATGGAGGATTTAAATTGGGCACTCCATTAAGAGTATTACATGTAGTCGTAAATATGAATAGAGGCGGAGCCGAAACTTTAATTATGAATTTGTATCGTAATATAGACCGCTCAAAAGTACAATTTGATTTTTTAACTTGTAAAGAGGGAGTATTTGATGAAGAGATAGTAAAGTTAGGCGGGGAAGTTCATAGAATTCCATACGTTACAGATGTTGGTCATAGAGGTTATATAAAGGCTCTCAATACCTTCTTTAACTCTCATCCACAATATAAAATCATTCATTCACATATGGATAAAATGAGCGGATTTGTCCTTCGTTCAGCAAAAAAAGCAAGGGTGCCAGTTAGGATTGCGCATAGTCATAGTACAAGCAGTGAGGGTGGGGCTATAGCAAAAATATATAAATGGTATGCAGGAGCATTTATTACGTCGTGTGCTACACATTTTTTAGCGTGTTCAGTAGCTGCAGCGCAATGGTTGTTTGCTAATAGAGAAAGTGCAACAAAAATATTAAAAAATGGAATTGAATGTGATGAATTTACATTTAATCCAGACATTAGAGCGCAGGTAAGAAAAGAACTCAACCTTCATGGGGATGTTTTTGTGATTGGACACGTGGGAAGATTTGCACATCCAAAAAATCATACTTTTTTAATTGATATTTTTGCTCAATTAATAGAATACAGGCCGAACTCTATTCTTCTATTAGTTGGAGATGGGCCGCTTCGATTAGAAATGAAGAAAAAAGTAGAGAAACTGAATCTAACAGATAAAGTTGAATTTTTAGGAATACGTAGTGATATTAATCGTTTATTACAAGCATTTGATACATTTATATTTCCATCTATTTATGAAGGTTTACCAGTTACTCTTATTGAAGCACAAGGGGCGGGTTTGCCATGTATTATATCGGACACTATTACACAAGATGTGGATTTGGGGTTGAATTTAGTTGAACAGTGTTCATTGTTAGAAATAAGAAATTGGGTAGGTCCATTACAAAATATAGCGAACAAGCAGGTATCGCGAAGTGTGGAACAAAATGTATTAGCTGAAAAAGGATACGATATAAAAAATATTACAAGGTTTACCCAAAAATTTTATGTAGCAGTATCGAGGTGAGCATATTGAAAAGGCTAACGATTTTTACCCCTACATATAATCGAGCATATTGTCTTCAGGGGTGTTATGAAAGTTTGAAGCAGCAAACGTGTAAAGATTTTATATGGTTAATTATAGATGATGGGTCTGATGATTATACAAAGGAGTTAGTGCAATCTTGGATTTCTGAAGATTGCATAAGCATACGGTATTACTGGCAAGTAAATCAAGGGATGCATGGTGCTCATAATGCAGCTTACGAGATGATTGATACAGAACTTAATGTATGTATTGATTCAGATGACTCAATGCCTAGTGACGCCGTAGAGAAAATCATTTCATTTTGGGATGAAAATGGAAGTGACCAAGTAAGTGGAATTATTGCTCTTGATTTATATAAAGATGGGACAGTAATTGGTTCAAAGCTACCATTAAATCTTAACCGTTCTACACTTTTTAATCTTTACAATAAACATGGTGTAACTGGAGATAAGAAATTAGTATATCGAACAGAACTCACTAGGAAGTATCCTTATCCGGTTTTTAAAAATGAAAAGTATGTAGGTTTGGCATATAAATACTATATGTTGGATCAGAAATATGAGATGTTACTCATGAACGAAGCACTTTGTTATGTTGAATATATGCTTGATGGTTCTTCGATGAATATGCTAAGTCAGTATTGTAAAAATCCAAAAGGTTTTGCTTTTTATCGTAAGGAACTGATGAAGCTACCATTTGCAAATAGATTGTTTAAATATAGACAAGCTGTACATTATGTATCAAGTAGCATTATTGCGAAGAATAAAAAATTTATAAAAGAGTCACCATGCAAAGTGCTTACCCTTTGTGCAGTGCCATTTGGGATTATTCTATATAGTTACATTACATTGAAAACAAGAATGAAAGTAAATATATAGAAATTTAATTAGGATTGATAAGAGGGAAGAATAATGACTATACTTTGGATGAATTTCTTTATAGTGTTCGTACTAGCGTTTTTTGCACGGTATTTTGCGATGCCAGTAACTTCAGAAATTGTGATGTTAAAACCGAATCGACTCTTGATTTTAATGGCGACGACCTCTCTTGTACTAGTATCTGGTTTTAGAAATAATATTGGTGATACGTATTTTTATATGCATGCTTTTACAGTTACTGATTTTAATTGGGATTATATTCAAAGTAGTAAGGACGTTGGATTTAGTATTTTACAAATGATTTTAAAAGTATATACGAATGATCCGCAAGTTTTGATTTTGATAACAGCTCTATTAACAAATATATTAATAGTAGCAGTTCTATATAAATATTCAAGAATGATTGAATTAAGTTTATATGTGTATATCGCATCCGGCATGTATTTAGTGTCAATGAATGGAGTAAGACAGTATTTAACTGCAGCGATTATTTTTACTGCTACAAAATATATTTTAGATGGGAATTGGAAGAGATATTTTTTGATTGTCCTATTTGCTTCTACTTTTCATCAAAGCGCCCTTGTATTAATTCCTATTTATTTTGTAGTCCGAAGAAAAGCATGGTCGACAATATCATTTATACTACTCTTTGTTGCGGTACTTATAGTAATAGGGTTTAATCAGTTTGCAGAAATTTTCTTTGCAACTATAGGGGATACACAATATGGTCACTATAAGGATTTTCAAGAAGGAGGAGCTAATATTCTTCGGGTTGCTGTGGATGCAATACCGCTCATTCTAGCTTATATGGGGAGACATAAATTAAGAGAGATTTTTCCGGAAAGTGATTATATCGTAAATATGGCATTGTTAGGTCTAGTTTTTATGATTATTTCAACTCAAAATTGGATTTTTGCAAGATTCTCCATATATTTTGGGCTATATCACTTGATATTGATATCGTGGGTTATAAAGTTATTTATAGAAAAGGATCAAAAGTTAATTTACTATGCAGTAATATTATGTTATTTTGTTTACTTTGTATATGAACATATTATTACTTTAGGAATAGTTTATAAGAGTAGTTTTTGGGGATAAAATATATATTTGAAAATCGTTCTTAGATGGGAGTAATTTTCAATGTTTAAACAAGAACGACCAAAAAGAGTGTTACATATCGTTAGTGCGATGGACCGAGGTGGCGCTGAGACCTTATTAATGAATGTATATAGGAATATAGATAGAGAAATGGTGCAATTTGATTTTGTTTCCCATAAAAGTGAAGAAAGTGATTATGATAAGGAAATCATTGCGTTAGGTGGGAAAATACACCGAATATCTAGCTTAGGACAGCTAGGCCCTCTTTCATACATTAAAGAGCTTGTTAAGGTAATGTCTGATAATCAATATGTGGCGGCTCATGCACATACTGATTATCAGGGGGGGATTGTGGCTATTGCTGCTAAAATAGCTGGTATAAAAATAAGGATTTGTCATTCACATAGTAATAATTGGCCGATGGGATCGGGGGTAAAAGGGAAAGTTTTATTGAGTTTTTTACGAACAGTTATTACTTATGCAGGAACAAATTATTGTGCGTGCAGTGTAGAATCTGCACGTTTTTTATTTCAAAAAAACATTGATAATTCAAAGGTAAAGATAATGAAAAACGCAATAGATATTAATCAATTTATTAATGTAAATATGCAGGATGATAATAAAATAAGGAATGAATTCAATATACCAGTTGAACAGAAAGTGATTGGTCATATTGGGCGTTTTTCTGAATCTAAAAATCATATATTTATATTGAAAGTTTTCAATGAGGTATTAAAATATGATCCTAATTTTATGCTTGTTTTAGTAGGAGATGGTCCGTTACAGAAGTCTATTGAGCTAGAATCCAAAAGACTAGGTATCTATGAAAAAGTTAGATTTTTAGGAGTAAGAAAAGATATTCCAAGAATTATAAGGATGTTTGATGTTTTTCTTTTTCCGTCACTTTTTGAGGGATTTGGAATTGTTGCATTAGAAGCACAGTGTGCAGGTATTCCGTGTGTAGTGGCAAATACAATAACTAAAAATGTTGATATGGGATTAGGGATAGTATCATTTGTTAGCTTGGATGAAAATCTTAAAATATGGTCTGCAGAAATTCAAAAGGTTTTGGAAAAAGAAAAATTAAATACAGAAATAATAACTGATACAATCTCGAAGCTAGGTTTTGATATAAAGAGTAATATTCAAGAGTGGCTATTATTATATGGATTAGAGTATAGGGAATCATAGTTAAATGTAATTATTTTCATAAGAAGAAAACTAGTAAAATAAATCGGCTGAGGGAGTAAGAAATGAAAAAGAAAAAAATTCTCATTACATCATTTGATATGGCAATTGGTGGGGTAGAAAGAAGTTTAATTGGTTTGTTGAATACAATCGATTATAGCAAATATGATGTAGATTTAATGTTATTTAAACATGAGGGAGAGTTTCTTTTTTTATTACCTAAACTGCCTAATTTGTTAAGGGAAGTAAAACAATATACTACTTTTAGAAAATCAATTAAGCAAATATTGCAAGAAGGGCAAATTAAAATTGGAGTGGCAAGGACTTTTGGGAAAATTTTAGGAGATGTGCATGGGAGATATGTGAAAAGTGCAGAGGTTGGATATTTCGTTATTCAATATGGGTGGAGAATAACTTTACCCTTTATACCGAAACTGGAAGAGGAGTATGATGTAGCAATTAGTTTTTTATGGCCCCATTATTTTGTTGGGGATAAAGTTCGAGCGAAACGAAAGATTGGTTGGATTCATACAGATTATTCAAATATAAATCTGAATGCAAACATGGAGTATAAAATGTGGAGAAAAATGGATAACATCGTAGCAGTTTCAGAAGGATGTCGAGATTCATTTCTTAGTATTTTACCAAATGTAAATAAAAATGTTGAAATTATAGAAAATATATTATCTCCTGAGTTCGTACGTGAGCAAGCAGACAAGGGAGATGTTATGAAAGAATTACAGATGAAACCAGGAAAAATAAAGCTTGTTACTGTAGGACGGTTATCATATGCAAAAGGAATAGACATTGCTATGCATGCCTTAAGAAAGTTGTTAGATGAGGGATATGATATTGAATGGTATGTAGTTGGGTATGGAGTACAAGAAGTTGAACTTAGAAAGTTATTAGCTGAACTTAATCTGGAAAAACAATTTTTTTTATTGGGTAAAAAGACAAATCCCTATCCATATATAAAAGCATGTGATATATATGTGCAGCCATCAAGATATGAGGGGAAAGCTGTAACAGTTCGGGAAGCACAAATAATCGGAAAGCCAGTACTTATTACTAATTTTTCAACTGCTAAAAGTCAGGTACAGGATGGAATTGATGGATTAATAACTGAGATGGGGATAAACGGGTTAGTTAATGGGATTAAGAGGCTTATTGAAGATAAAGAATTAAGGGAAGCGCTGGTAGAAAATACTCTTAAAGGTGAGTATGGAAATCGTAATGAAATTAATAAATTATATGCATTATTTTCATAAAGGGAAATTTAGTAAATGATTTTTAATATTTTGAGCTCAATAAAAACACTTTAGGGTAGTGATAGTTATGAAGAAAAAAATTTTATTCGTTATAGATTCGCTACAAAGTGGAGGAGCTGAAAAAAGTTTGGTTTCTTTACTTTCTTTATTTGATTATACGAAATATGAAGTCGATTTGTTAATGTTTTCTGCTAGTGGATTGTATTTACCATTACTACCAAAACAGGTAAACGTTTTAGAAGTACCGAAAATTATTAAAAGACAGGCTGAGAAATTTAATTATTTAATTAAACATAAATACTTTAAAGAGTTATTTCTTAGAGTTGGGGCTTCTATATCTCTTAGAAATCCATACATAAATAAAAAATTACATGCAGCTCAAGTAGTTTGGAGATGGGTGTCTAGAGGGATGGATAGTTTAAAGATGGAATATGATGTTGCCATAGCTTATAGTCAAGGAATGCCAACATATTTTGTGGCAAATAAGGTTTACGCATGCAAAAAAATTGCCTGGGTGAATACTGATTATAGGTTAGCTGCATATAATAAAGATTTTGATTTGAAATATTATGAGGAATTTAATGAAATAGTAGCTGTGTCCGATGTTTGTAAGGAAGTATTGATTCAAGAAATTCCTAAAATAAAGTCGAAAATTCAGGTTGTCTATGATATTATATCGCCGACGTTAATTAAATCGATGGCAAATGAGAGTAAAGGATTTAGTGATCAGTTTGAGGGATTACGAATATTAACGATTGGTAGGTTAGTGTATGAAAAAGGATATGAACTGGCCATAGAAGCTTGTTATAAGTTAAAGCAAAAAGGGTATAGATTTAAGTGGTATGTAATTGGAGAAGGAAATCTTCAAAGTGAACTCGAGGATAGGATAAGTAAATATAATTTACACGATACTTTTATATTATTAGGTACATACAAGAATCCCTATCCCTTTATAAAACAAAGTGATATATATGTACAACCCTCTAGGTATGAAGGATATGGCTTGGCAATAGCAGAGGCTAGAATATTTCAAAAGCCTATAGTAGTAACCGATTTTATAACAGTTCATAATCAAATCAAACATAGACAGAATGGTGTAATAGTGAAGATGGATTCGGAAGCAATATATGAAGGGGTGAAAGAAATTATAGAAAACGGTTTGCTAAAAAAACGGTTGTGTGAAAATTTAAAGAAAGAGCAAGTTGGAACTGAAGAGGAAATTGAGAAGATATATGCTTCTTTCAATTAAAGGATTTTATAAAGAGAAAGAATAGGGGGAACTATGAAAAAGAAAATACTCTTTATGGTTATAAATATGAATATAGGTGGTACAGAGAAGGCCCTATTAAATATGGTAGCAGAAATCCCAAAAGACAAATATGAAGTGACAATTTTAATGTTAGAGAAAAAAGGAGATTTTTTAAATTTTATTCCAAAGGAGGTTCGTATTGAATATGTAAAGGATTATGAAGAAATGCAATATATATTAAATAGACCATCACGATTAGTTATAGCGGATCTTATAAAACAACGAAAAATTACAAAAGCGTTGCAACTGGCAGTGTTGTACGTAATCTCTAAGATTATGAAAGAACGGAGCGTTATTTTAAAATATTGTTTACAAAATTATGAAGATGTTTATAGAAATTATGATATCGCTATAGCTTATGCTGGACCCATGGATTTTATTAGTTACTTTGTGGCAAATAAAATCGAGGCTAGACGAAAGGTTCAATGGGTCCATTTCGATATTGAAAAAATATATTTTAATAAGTATTTTGTTAACAAAGTATATAAAAAGTTTCAACATGTTTTTGTAGTTTCAGATTTAGGAAAGATGAAACTTACTCAAACTGTCCCAGAATTGATAAATAAGACAGAAACTTTTTTTAATATTATTTCACCTGAAATGATATGTAAGATGGCGAATGAAGGAATTGGGTTTGTAGATGATTTTGAGGGAGTAAGAATCCTTACTGTTGGTAGATTGAGTATAGAGAAGGGACAGGATTTAACAATATCTGTGTTAGCTAAGCTGAAAGAAGCTGGCTACAATGTTAAATGGTATTGTATAGGAGATGGAAAGGAAAGAGGAATGTATGAAAAGCTTGTGAAAAATTACGATGTTCAAGGTGATTATATATTTTTAGGAGCAGTTTCGAATCCCTATCCATTTATGAAACAATGTGATATATATGTACAACCGTCTCGACATGAGGGATACTGTATAACACTTGCAGAAGCCAGATGTTTTAATAATCCAATTATTAGTACAAATTTTACAGGGGCAAGTGAACAGATAATCGATAACCACAATGGATTAATCGTTCAATTTGACGAGCAGCAAATGTATGATTCTATTGTACAAATATTAAGTGATAAATCGCTGGAAGGACGGTTGAGAAAAAATATAGAAAAGGAAGTGGTAGATACGAGAGAAGAGTTAAAAAAGTTATATAAAATAGCAAATTCTAATGTGTAACTTGTTTTAGAAGGTATTATTATCGTATTACAGAAATATGGACGGTTCATTATTATAAATTATGTTTTTTGTGAAAACATCTTTGAGAGGGTGTTTTTTTATTTTGTTATAAAACTTTTAGGTGGTAGAAGGAGACAGGTATGAAGAGAGTGCTATTTATGGTAAGTAGTATGAATATAGGTGGTGTAGAAAAATCACTTCTTTCTTTGTTATCTGTGATACCAAAAGAAAAGTATGATGTCACAGTATTGATGTTGGAGAAGCGAGGGGGATTTTTAAAACAATTACCAAGTTGGGTAAAGATAGAAGAAGTTACTTGGTTTGAAAATATAAAACCTAAAATTATGCAACCACCAAAGAAAACGATTAATGAGTATTTCGAAAATACAAGATATATTAAGGGTTTAAACTTTTTACTCACTTATGTGGTATCAAAAAAATTAAAGGATAGATATATTTTCTATAAAGAGATTTTTAAAGACATTCCACACAATAAGAATAAATATGATATTGCAATAGCATATCAAGGACCTACTGACATAATTGATTATTATATAGTTAATAGAGTAGCTTCAGAAAAGAAAATTTCTTGGATACATTTCGATGTTTTTCAACATCAAATTAATACAAAATTATATGAGAAATTATATGATCAGTTGGATAATATATATGTAGTTTCTAAAGAAGCACAAAAACATTTAATAGAGAAATTTCCTAAAGTAGAAAGTAAGACAAGTGTCTTTTTAAATATTGTACTTCCAGATTTAATAAATGAAATGGCGAAAGAAAAAGTAGAGTTTGATAATGGATATAAAGGTATAAAGATAGTAACAGTAGGTAGACTTTCAAAAGAAAAAGGTCAAGACCTTGCAATTAAAGTTTTATCAATGCTACGTAAGGAGGGATACGAAGTACGATGGTACTGTATCGGAGAAGGGGAGGATAGAGAGTATTATGAGACATTAATATGTAAGTATAATTTGAAACAGGATTTTCTATTATTAGGATCAGCAATAAATCCGTATCCATATGTAAATCAATCAGATATATATGTTCAAACCTCTAGGCATGAAGGGTATTGCCTCACGTTAGCTGAGGCGAAATGTTTAAAAAAACCTATTGTAACGACTAATTTTACAGGAGCATATGAGCAAATAAAAGATGGATATAATGGTTTTGTTGCTGAATGTAATGAGGAAAGCCTATATTACAAGATTAAATATCTTTTGGATCAACAAAGAGTGCGTGAAGAGATAACGACTAATTTGTTAGAAGAGGAATTTAACAACTTAGAAAAGGTAAATCGTTTTCTAAGTTAATTGTAAATGAAAGGGTGCAATTATGAATCCTAAAATTAGTATTATTGTTCCCATTTATAAGGTTGAGCAATATATTCATAAATGTATTGATTCTATATTAAAGCAAACGTTCAAAGAGTTTGAGTTGATACTTGTTGATGATGGATCTCCTGATAGTTGTGGTGAGATTTGTGAAGGGTATGCGACTCAGGATAGCCGAATTAAAGTAATCCATAAGGAGAATAGTGGGTTATCTTCTGCAAGAAATGCTGGATTGGAAATAGCGCAGGGAGATTATATAGGATTTGTTGATAGTGATGATTGGATAGAAGTGGATATGTATGAATTGTTATATGGTATGTGTGTAGAACAGGATTGTGATATAGCTATTTGTAGCAGTGAAATTCATTACAATGATAAAACTGTAATTTCAAGCAATCATCCTTTTGTTATTCATGATAGATATAGCGCGATGAAAGCGATGCTAGAAGGGAATTTGTATGATGAAGTTGTTTGGACTAAACTTTTCAAAAGACAGTTATTAGAGGATATTAAATTTCCAGTAGGTATGTCATATGAAGATACAGCATTTACGTATAAAGTTATTCATAAGTGTAACAAAGTATGTTTCATAGGAGAACCTAAATATCATTATATAAAGCGTGATAATAGTATGATGGACCAGGCTGTAAAAGAGATTAAAATTGATTCAGTCTTAATTTATGATGAAATGTGTAAATTTATGGAGCGATATTATAAGGAGTTATATAACTTAGTTATATTAAAACTAGGAAATTGTTCGATGGTAGTATTAAATTTAATATCATTGAGTGGAAGACTTAATGAGCATAAGAGTAAATATTATAAGGTTATTGGTATATTGAATCGTTATTTTTATAAAACAATGCGTTTAAAAGAGTATGGAAAAAGTGTAAAGTTTTTATTATTGGCAACAAAGCTACATCCATTATTGTATAAATTTTTAATTAATAATTTTGCAAAAAGGGGATGAAGATCATCCAGAATAATATAATTTGAATATTCACCTCTCGATGGTTTAGTTTAACTTATGAAGGGGATAAATCATGCGAACGATGCATTCAATTAAGAATATATCAATAAGTATATTTTCTCAAATAGTTATTGTTATTCTAGGCTTTATATCTAGGAAAGTTTTTTTGGATAGTTTAGGAATAGAGTATTTAGGGATAGATGGCTTGTTAATTAATGTTTTATCTATGTTAGTGCTAATTGAGGCTGGTATAGGAGCGAGTATAGTATACAATTTGTATAAACCATTGGCAGAAAATAATCAGTATAAAATTATAGCACTTGTTCAATTATATAAAAAAATTTATCAGATTTTAGCAATCATTATTCTAGTAATAAGTGCTATGATATATCCCTTTTTAAGTTATTTAATGAAAGAGGGGGCATCTATATCGAATGTTGCGATAATCTATTCGATATTCGTGGTAAAGAATGTAGTTACCTATTTAAATGCTCATAAGAGGTCTTTAATACAAGCAGATCAAAGAGGATACATATTGGCTAGGATGGATCTCTTATTTCAAGTGCTAACTACAATATTCAAAATTTTTATATTAATGTACACAAAAGATTATATATTGTATTTAATTATAGAGTTGAGTATATATGTAATTCAAAATGTCGTAAACGGTAGGATTGTTAATAAGAACTATCCTTATATAAAGACAAAAAAGAAATATTCTATAGATAATGATACGAAAGAAAAATTAATTATAAATGTAAAGGCGATGTTTTTGCATAATATTGGAGGATATATTGTATTTGGAACGGATAATATACTGATTTCATCTTTTGTAGGCCTTGCTATGGTTGGGATATATTCGAACTATACAATGATAATAAATCAATTAGCAGCTGTAGTAAATCCTATATTAAATGGAATTGAAGCAAGTGTAGGAAATCTAATTGCAACTGAGAATAATGACAAAAATTATGCAATATTTAAAGTGACTTATTTAGTGAATTTTTGGATCTTTTCTTTTTGTACCATATTTTTATTTAATCTGTTAGAGCCATTTATAGGGTGGTGGCTTGATAAGAAGTATTTATTAAATAACATAGTTTTTGTAGTGATACTCATTAACTTTTATTTAACAGGGATGCGAACCGCGATAGCTATTTTTAAAAATAAAGCGGGATTATTTGTACAAGATAAGTATATTCCATTAGTTGAAGCGATAATCAATTTAAGTTTATCTATTCTATTAGCTAACATGTTTGGGTTGGTAGGTATATTCATAGGAACGGCGATTAGTACAATTGCTACTGTACTTTGGATTCAGCCTTATATTGTATATAGAAATCTTTTTAAGAAATCAGTTTGGAAGTATTTTACAACATATGTATTTTATGTGTTTTTAACTGTCGTAACAGGTTTCATTACTACAAGTATATGTAATTATTTTATAGAAGGTAGTACCTTTATTTCGTTAGTCGAAAAAGGTTTGATTTGCTTATTAGTACCAAATGTAATATACGTTTTAATTTTTTATAAAAGCACAGAATTTCAATATATAAGGAATATCTTTAGTATGATGTTTTTACAAATTAAAAAGAAACGAAACGTTATTTAGATATAAAAAGTATGGACATTATATTGGTTTGAATTATTAAGGAAGTATATTGTTGTTGAAGCCTGTTAGTATGAAATGAAACTTGATTTTAATTAGAAAACGTGAATCATTAGCCCTAACATAGTATTTATATAATGCATAGTATTCTATTAAAGGGATACGTATGTAAGCATAATATAAAATATTTGTCCCCATGCACCGATATAAGTTTGAATTTTCTGTGAAAATTCAATTTCTATCTTAGTTGGAGGTTATATATAAATCATGGCAAAATTTCAAGTGACATGTGTTTTGAAAGGGAATCTGCCTGTGTTAAGCGAGGGAGAATTTTGTTTTTGTATAGATACTTGTGAGTTATTTATTGGGACGAAAAAAGGGAATGTAAAAGTATCAACGGAGAATAAATTTGAGAGGTTAGTAAGTAAACTTAAAAGCAATACATTTGGAAGTTCTAAGTCTAGAAAATCACTGATTGGAGAAACAGAATCTGCTAATGTGGTTTCGGGCACGTATTTTCTTGAGTTAGAGAGATGGAATGTTAAAAATGATGGAACGGACGCGGAGAATACTTCTAAAGGGATTAATAATGCATTATCATGGGCATCTCAACAAGGATTTATAGAAGTTGTTTTACCCATGGGGACATATTTAATTGATGAAAATACACCAATTGAGCCACAAAGCTTTATGACTTTAAATTTAGGTGGATCAACTTTAAAAATAAGAAGTAATGGATTATTTAAATATGCAATCGTACGATATCAAAGAAATCAAAAATTTTCTCGGATTACGAATGGAAGGGTTGAAGGGGATAAAGATACACACGATTATACAACGATTCCTCATACTCATGAATGGGGATATGGGATTGAAGTAGGAAATACGACTCCTGCTGAGGGGAGTAATATGAATTATATTTCAATAGATAATATGGAAATTTTAAATTGTACTGGCGATGGGATAGCAATGGAAAGTACATGGGGACAAATTGGAGAATATGATTTTGCTGGTACATTTGAAGTGGGGGGGATTAGTGATGTCGATGGTTCCCTAATAGTAGATGATAATAAAATTAGATCGAATTTAAAAATAGACTTACATCATAGTAGCATTATAAAATGGGGATATTTTGGTTTGTATGGAGATGGCTATGGGGGAACTGGTTCAGAAATATACACAGAATTATATGATGTGTTATTTTATAGGGCTGATAATACTTTTGTAACGGCTGTGAAGAGAGTAAAGTTTTTTGAAGAAGTGAGTGTTCCAAAAGAAGCAGATTATGCGAAAATAGTTCTTAACCAAGGTGAAATACCTAAGGAAAACGGTTGTAAAATAACTGTTAGAATTCCGGAATTTTCCCGAAATGTATTTATTGAGAAATGTAAAATACATGATTGTAGAAGGCTTGGGGTAAGTGTATCTGGAGCGAAACAAATCTATATTAGAGATTGTGAAATTTACAAAATGAAAGGTACAGCACCTCAGGGAGCAATAGATATTGAAGATGGATATCGATTAAATCAATATATAAACATTGAGCGTAATAACATATATGATAATCAGGGATATAACGTTGTTGTAGTCGGTGGTAGATATATTAATATCATTCAAAATAAATTAGCTAATAATTCATTAGTAGTAGGCGAAAATGTAGAGAAAGTGATTATAAACAATAATCACTTAAGGGAAGTAAGTTGTGTTTTAAGCGGAGAAGTAACTTTTACGAATAATCAAATGTATGCTACTCGAGTCACGATAGATCAAGGAGATAAGGAAGCGCTTATTGGTAACTGTATTTTCCATAATAGCGCATTGTTAATGGGAAGAGATAAAGCATATTGTATTCAAGTGAATCAATGTGAATTTTTTAGTGATCGAGATTTATTTCATTCTTTTTCACAGTTGGGTTCAATAATTGGTTTTTCAGCAGAACCGCAAACTATATCAAATTGTGTTATTAAAGGGGGGGCTGTAGAGGGTACAAGTTTGACAGGCGTATCACCTGGTATGAAAAATGGATGGAGATTAAATAATATTTCTTTTATAGATACGAAACACCCGCAAGGAATCATTACGAATTTACCGCCAGGAGTATATACGGGATGTAAATTTGAGAACAGCGGTACAATATCATTTGTTACAAAAACTCCTCAAGCAGAATATGAATTTAATGGATGTTCATTTAGTTGGGATGCCTATAATCTTTTTACTGTTGAGTCTTCTCAAAGGATATCGATGCTAAAAGTGAAAAATAGTAATTTTAGAGGGGGAAGATGGGGCTCAGCATTTTTTTTATGGGACATTGGGGGAAGAATAGAATTTAGTAATAATGCATTTGAATACCTTAATTCGGAATCGACAGACAGTATAATTAATTTTTGGAATGAAACATTTACGAGTGAGTTTATGTTAATAGAAAATAATATATTTAGGTCAAATAAAAACATGATAGGCTTGAATGCAAATCAGATTTCATCCTCAATCACTTTGATTTTTAAAGATAATATTGTGGACACAGTAGTTATAAAGTTAAGGGATGAACATATAAAAAAGGATAATTATATTAATGGCGTCTTTGATCCGTACATGTAAAGTTATAGAAACTAATGGAGTAACAGGTCCTTTGTAAATAAGTAGTGATACCGTATGGAAATATTCACATAGGCTAGCTATGTTTAAACTATTTGATGAGATAAAATTAATGAAAGATGACGTAATTAAACAAAACAAGGGGTAACTAACTGTAGTTGCCCCTTGTTTTGTTTAATTGCATATAAATTTCTAAATGGTCCTTCGTGTTAGGAGTATTAAACGTAAATAAGTAAGGAGGATAGTACATGAAAAGAATTTTTGATGTATGTATTTCTTTATTGTTATTATTTGTATGTTTGCTTCCTATTCTTGTTGTAGCAATTTTAGTTAGGATGAAATTAGGATCACCTGTACTGTTTAAACAACAGCGTCCAGGACTGCATGGAAAACCGTTTAATGTTTATAAGTTTAGAACTATGCTAGATAAGAAGGATAGCGATGGTGAATTACTTCCAGATAAAAATAGACTGACTACTTTTGGAGAAATTCTTAGAAAATATAGTTTAGATGAGTTACCCCAACTTATAAATGTTGTAAGGGGTGATTTAAGTTTAGTAGGTCCACGACCATTATTGATGGAATACTTACCCCTATATTCTAGTAAACAGGCTAAAAGGCATAATGTAAAACCGGGAATTACGGGATGGGCACAAATAAATGGTAGGAATTTGATTGCCTGGGAAGAAAAATTTGAATTGGATGTATGGTATGTGGAGAATCGCTCTTTTTTATTAGACTTGAAAATAATTGTACTTACAATATTAAAAGTATTTAAAACAGAGGGAATAAACCATGTAGGGCATGTGACAATGGAGCGATTTACTGGAGGGAAAATAGAAATAAAGGGGGAGGGAAAATGAAAATTTTAATAATAGGATGTGGTGGGCATAGCAAGGTTGTGAGGGATATAATTTTATCAAATAAAGGATATGAAATAGTCGGTTATTTAGATGATTTGTATACAGGTATAAATATTGTAGATAATCTTTATTTTGGAGCAATTGCAGATGCAAGGGAAATTATCAATAATTTTAATGATGTAAAGCTCGTTATTGCTATAGGAAATAATAAAATTAGAAGGGAAATTGCAGAAATATTAAATCAACAAAGTAGCATATATGCTACTTTAATTCATAAAACAGCCATTATAAGTTCAAATGCTTATATAGGAAACGGAACGGTAATTATGCCAAATGTGGTTGTTAATGCGGATACTTTCATCGGTAACCATACTATAATAAATACGGGCTCAATAATAGAACATGATAATATAATTGATGATTTTGTTCATATTTCACCACATGCTACGCTTACAGGTTCTGTCACTATAGCAGAGGGGGCACATATAGGAGCATCAGCTACTATAATTCCAGGTGTTCAAATTGGTAAGTGGTCAATTGTTGGAGCTGGTTCTGTTGTCATAAATGATTTTCCATCTAATTGTACTGCTGCTGGTATTCCAGCCAAAGTTATTAATGTAGTAAATTGAGAGGAGATGAAGAATGATGATAAAAAATAAGGAGAAAATCTATCTTTCCTCTCCACACATGAGTGGAAATGAACAAAAATATATTAAAGATGCCTTTGACTCAAATTGGATTGCACCTCTTGGTCCAAATGTAGATGAATTTGAAAGAGAGCTTGCTTCTTTTGTAGGAGTTAAAGGTGGGGCTGCGGTTAGTTCGGGTACTGCTGCCATTCATTTAGCTTTGCGATTATTAGACGTTCAAAAGGGAGATACAGTATTTTGTTCAAGTTTCACTTTTGTAGCGAGTGCGAATCCGATTGTTTATTTGGGAGCTGAACCGGTATTTATTGACTCAGAACCGGAAACATGGAATATGTCACCACAAGCTCTAGCATTTGCGTTGCATGATGCTAATAAAGCAGGGAAATTACCGAAGGCTGTCATTCTTGTTCATTTATATGGTCAGAGTGCTAAGGTAGATGAAATTCTTTCGCTTTGTAATCAATATGATGTTCCTATAATCGAGGATGCAGCAGAATCTTTAGGTTCTACATATAAAGGAAAAGCTAGTGGTACATTCGGGAGGTTTGGGATTTATTCATTTAATGGAAATAAAATTATTACAACTTCGGGCGGTGGAATGCTTGTTTCTGATGATGTGGAAGAATTAGAAAGAGCGAGATTTTTAGCGACACAAGCAAAAGATCCAGCACCACATTATGAGCATAGTGAAGTAGGATATAATTATCGAATGAGTAATATACTAGCTGGTATTGGAAGAGGACAATTAGAAGTGTTAGAAGACAGGGTGAAAGCTAGAAGATCTATATATAAACGGTATTACGAAGCGCTATCTTTCATACCAGGATTTTATTTTATGCCTGAATTAGAAAATACTCGTTCAAATCGTTGGCTCACTACATTGACAATTGATGAAAAGGAATCCGGGATCTCTATTGGAAAAGTGTTGAGAATTTTAGCAGAAGAGAATATTGAGGCACGTCCTACGTGGAAGCCACTTCATATACAGTCGCTCTTTAAAAGGAAGAAGTACTATCCGCACAGCAAAAATGAAGATGTGTCGCAGCACCTATTTCAAAGTGGTGTTTGTTTGCCTTCAGGATCTAATATGTTAGTTGAAGATCAACAAAGGGTCATTCAAGGCGTTTTAAAGGCTCTAGAAGGAAAGAAATAAAAAGTAAGTAAAAGTGGAATTTGATTTGTAAATGTACGAATAAAAGTTCTTTATAATGAATTTTTTTGTGAGAAATATTTGCGAATACTCAGTTTAAATTGACATAAAAAGGATATGGTGCTAGGTTTTAAATATCAAAATCTTAATCTACAAGCGAATTAAAGTAAAAAATTGAGACGGTAATAAAATAAGTGGTTTTGTTCTTTAAAAAGAATGATAAAGAGGCATGTTTAACGAATTTAATATATAAATAGTATTTGTATTAACTTTTCATATATTAGGAGGGAAAAATGAGCGCTATAACTGGCATTATTCACTTTAATAACGAACTTGTATCAATTGAACATGGCACACGATTAATGGGTGACTTACAAAAGTACCCTGCTGATGATATTCAAATATGGCGTAAAGAAAACGCTTTTCTGGGATGTCACGCACAATGGATTACACCAGAGTCAGTTGGTGAACAATTACCCTTCTATAATTATGAAAAACAACTGGTAATTACAGCAGATGCTATTATTGATAACCGTGATGAGTTGTTTGAAAAATTACAAGTAGATTATGCGGATAGAAAAAATATGACAGATAGTGAGTTGATTTTGCTCTCTTATGAGAAATGGGGAGAAGCAGCACCGAAATATTTGGTGGGCGATTTTGCCTTTATGATTTGGGATGAGAAAAAACAAATTCTGTTCGGAGCTAGAGATTTTTCTGGGAGCCGAACACTTTATTTTTATCGTAGTGAGAATAAATTTGCTTTTTGTACTATCATAAAGCCGTTATTTACTCTACCATATGTTGAAAAAACATTGAATGAGCAGTGGATTGCTGAATTTTTAGCTATACCTGTAAATTTCGAGTCAGTAGATCCACAGCTAACAGTCTATAAATATATAGAACAGGTCCCTCCATCACACACTGTTTTGGTAAAGGATGGAAAAGTCGAATTTTCGCGATACTATATACCAACTGCTGGGAAAATGCTTAATTTAAAATCAAATGAAGAGTATGAAGAGGCGTTTCGAGAGGTGTATCAAAGTGCAGTGAAGGCACGTTTACGAACACATCACGAAGTAGGAGCTCATTTGAGTGGAGGGCTAGACTCAGGGTCTGTTGTTAGCTTTGCTGCAAAAGATTTACGCGCTGAAAATAAAAAATTACATACGTTTAGTTATGTTCCAGTAGAAGGTTTTGAAGATTGGACACATAAAGGTAGGATAGCTGATGAAAGACCTTTTATTCAATCAACTGTAGGGCATGTAGGGAATATACAGGATTATTATTTAGCATTGCCGGAGAGAAGCCCACTATCGGAAATTGATGATTGGCTGGAAACAATGGAGATGCCATATAAATTTTTTGAGAATACTTTTTGGTTGAGTGGAGTTTATGAAAAAGCATCTCAACATGAAATAGGAGTACTCCTTAGCGGCCAAAGAGGTAATTGGACAGTATCGTGGGGGCCAATGTTAGATTACCAAGCAATGCTGTTAAAAAAGTTACATTGGATTCGTTTTTATCGTGAACTACATTTATATAGTAGAAATCTAGGAGTGAAAAAAGCACGTGTTTTTGAAGTGGTAAGAAGAAAGGCTTTTCCGTATTTGTTTCAGTTACTTTCTTCAGAGGAACAAGATGTTTTTCCTATAATAATCAATCCGGAATTTGCAAAAAAAATGAATGTTTTTGATAGGCTCAAAGAACAGGATGTTGATATAACAGGTACCTCTAGCGCAACTGCATATGACATGAAAAGAGAACAATTTGAAAAACCATATTATTGGAGCATAAATGGAACGTATGAAACGAAATTATCGCTACGTTATGCTTTATGGGATCGTGATCCTACAAATGACTTACGGATTATTCAATTTTGTTTGTCAGTCCCAGAAGAACAGTATGTTCAAAATGGTTTAGATCGATCTCTTATTCGCAGAGCCACAAAAAATTTCCTTCCGGATAAAGTACGATTAAATCAACGCGTTCGAGGTGTTCAAGGTGCAGATGGTGTTTACCGTATGACTCCATTTTGGAACGAATTCATTGAGGAAGTTCAAGAACTTAGTGTAGATCCAATAATCTCTGAATTTCTAAATGTAGAGGTAATTAAGAAAGCTATCTCAAAAATATGTAAAGAACCTCGACCAGAATATGCATTTGATTTAGATTTTAGAATTTTAATGCGTAGCTTAATCTTCTATCGATTTATAAAAAAATTTAATATGAAAGGAGGTGATACGTATGAAAAAGGAATGGAAACAACCTGTATTAGAAGTACTTAATATTAATATGACTATGGCTGGGCCAGGACATAAAATTCCTGACGCAGTTCAACCTGATCCAGATGATCCAGTGAAGTATAGTTGAGTCATTGGAAAAATAAAGCTCTTATATAGTTTTATTATATAAGAGCTTTCAAAAAAATTGACAATGTGGGGTGAATAGGATGATCGATTCGAGGGGAAATGTGTTATACAAAGCCTTCGGGTTAAAGATAGTAAGTGAAATTCCATTACCTGAATTGTCTCAGCTGAATGAAAAGAAAGAGATGGCAGATATTCAAATAGAAATGACTGATTTATCTGAACGATGGAGTGGATATAACGAAGAACAGCAAAGAACAATTGTAGTGGAAGATGATGTAGTTATGTTTCATGTTCCTCAAACTGCAATATTTTCTGTCCAAGCGGGTGAGAAAATTACTTTTTCACCTATGCCAGAGGCGAAAGAAGATAAAATTCGATTATACATTCTGGGAACTTGTATGGGGGCACTTTTAATGCAGCGAAAATTACTTCCATTGCATGGAAGTGTAATTGCCATAGATGGGAAAGCGTATGCGTTAATTGGTGATTCAGGAGCTGGAAAATCAACGTTAGCCTCGGCTTTTTTGAATGCAGGATATCAGCTTTTAAGTGATGATGTAGTTGCTGTATCTCTTTTGGATAAAAATACTACAGTAGTTCATCCTTCTTACGCACAACAAAAATTATGGCAAGAGAGCATAAATGAGTTAGGAATGGAAGTAGCGCAATTTAGCCCTTTGTTTGAAAGAGAAACGAAGTATGCTGTTCCTGTGAATTCTCAATTTTTCCCCGATCCATTACCTCTTGCTGGTGTTATTGAATTAGTAAAAACACAGGGAGAAGATATTGAAATGATCCGTATAGAAGGTCTCACACGCTTGTACAAGTTATACCAACATACTTTTAGGAATTCTTTGATTTCTAAATTAGGATTGATGGAATGGCATTTTGAAACTTCATCTAATATTGCAAGTGGAATGGAAATGTTTCAATTAAGACGCCCGGATTCGAAATTTACAGCTCATGAGCTTGTGCAAGTTATTTTAAATACTATACAGAAAGGGAGTATGGTTGATGGTTGTTCATTCGAGAAACATATCATTAGAACATAATGTTGTACAGAGTGAAGGTAATATAGTAAGTGATATGGATGGAGAAAAAGTTATGTTAAATGTCCAAAAAGGAAATTATTATAACTTAGGTGAAATAGGCGGAGAAATATGGGAGCGTATTGAAAAGCCGATAAAAATTAATCAGCTTGTTACTATGTTAGTATCTAACTATGATATTGAACGAAAAGATTGTGAAGAGCAAGTTCTTTCCTTTTTAGAGTGTTTATTTCAAGAAGGCTTAATTCAAATAGAAGATCAATCTAATAGATAAATTCGTAATTTCAAGAGAACTGTTAGGAAGGGATTAATGAATATTGTGAAAAGGTTAAGGGCATTTTTATCGCTGAACATGGAAACAAAGCTTTTATTTTTAGAGGCTTTTATTTTTTTAGGGTGGGCGCGTGTACTAAAAAGTATTACCTTTTCCAAAGTTGCACCTTCTTTAGGGGATTACATGAACGAAACATCAGTTGCCCAAATTCAGCCACACGGGGATACACTAAAGAAGGTATCTGAAGCTATTTCTATTATGAGTCGTTATACTTTTTGGGAAAGTCAGTGTCTTGTTAAAGCTATAGCTGGGATGAAAATGCTCGAAAAACGTCACATTGAGAGTACTCTTTATTTAGGAACTGCTAAGGATAGTCATGGGGAATTAATTGCGCATGCATGGTTACGGAGCGGTTCTTTTTATGTTACTGGATCAGAAGGAATGGAGAAATTTACTGTCGTTGGATCATTTGCAAAGAGGCTAAGTGAGGACATTATTAAAGGAGAATAAAATGGAGAAAGATTTTGGTCTGGATGTAGAGTTCATGTCTAAGGAATTGAAACTTCTTTTTGCAATTTTGAAGTTACAAGATGATGAAACAGTACAAACTTACAGTAATGAATGGTTTTCGGATATTGATTGGGAGGTGTTTCTTGAGCAAGCTGTGCATCATCGCATTTATCCGGTGATATATCAAAAACTTAAACAGGTGGATGAGGAACTAATTCCTTCACATATTGTACAAACCTTGAATAGAAAATATAAAAAAAATACATTTCACATGCTTTATTTAAGCGCTGAAATGGAACGAATAAATAAACTATGTAATGAAAATGAAATTCGTATGATTTTTCTAAAAGGACCTGTACTATCTCAGGACTTATATGGGGATATTTCTTTACGAACATCCTGTGATTTGGACGTTCTAATTCCGATGCGAAATTTAGAAAAAGTAGAAATGCTACTTTTAGAGCAGGGGTATGTAAAAGATGATTATATTCAAACGATATTAAATGATTGGAAATGGAGGCATCATCATATAACATTTTTTCATCCAACAAAGCAGATTAAGCTTGAGATTCATTGGAGGTTAAATCCCGGACCTGGTAAGGAACCTGGGTTTGAAGAACTTTGGAAGCGAAAGAGAAAAAGTACACTTACAAGTAATTCGGTATATATGTTAGGAAAGGAAGACTTATTTTTATTTCTTGTATCTCATGGTGCTAGACATGGTTGGTCCAGGTTACGTTGGTTAGTAGACATAAAAAAAATTGTCGGTCAAGATCTTAACTGGAATGAGATTCATAAATTAATGAGAAAATATCAAGTGCTTCATTTAGGAGGACAAGCATTAATTTTGGCATCACAATTGCTAGGTGTACGGCTAGATGAAAGGATGACGGAATTAGTAGCTAAAAAACAGTCGAAGCAGTTAGCGCAAGAAGCACTGTTTTATTTCAAGAAAATGATAAATTTACATTCAGAACCTGTTCCTGAAGAAGTACGTTCCTATCATAGTAGACATTTATTTTCACTGATGTCTAATCAGCAAAAAATTATATTTATTTTGAGCCAACTTTATCCTTATCCAATTGATGAAAAAACCTTACCGTTACCTAAATTTCTTCATTTTTTATATTTTCCTTTACGTCCGTTTTTATGCCTTTGGAGGAAAACAAAGAAGCTTGCTTTGTTATAGGGGGAACATCGATGAATCATATTATATATTTTATGAAGAAATTATATTCTTCAGCGGGAAAAATACTGTATGTGAATTTATTTGGTATGGTTTTAATAAGTTTACTTGAAGGGATAGGTATTGTTTTATTAATTCCTATGATAAGTATGACTGGAATAATTAATATAGACGAGGAGACTACTTTTATTGCACCTGTCTCTAGATTTTTGCAGGATTTCCCCAAAACAACAAGTCTAGCTTCTATTTTAGGTATATATATACTAATAGTGTTAGGTCAAAATTTACTACAAAGAAATATAACGCTAAGGGATGCGAGAACGCAACAAGCTTTTGTACGAGAGTTAAGAATAGAAACATATAGTATGATTTTAAAAGCAAAGTGGAGTTTTTTTTTAGAGAAAAGGAAAACAAACCTAATAAATATATTAACTACAGAATTAGCTCGTGTAAGTTATGGGGTTAATTTAATTTTACAATTGTTAGCTGCTATTCTGTTTACATTTATACAGGTGGGGATTGCGTTTTTACTATCTCCTCAAATAACTATATTTGTTTTGGTCTTTGGCTTATTATTCTTGGTAGCTTCTCGTGTTTTTATAAAAAAAGCACGAATACTAGGCGGTAAGACCTCAGAATTGGCAAAAAACTATCTTTCTGGTATAACAGATCATTTTAATGGAATTAAAGATATAAAGAGTAATACTTTGGAATCATCACGTATAGATTGGTTACAATCTATAACAGAAAAGATGAGCAATGAGCAAATGGAGTATATGAGAATAAGATCGAGCTCTCAATTGTTTTATAAAGTTTCAATGGCTATATTAATTGCATGTTTTTTATTATTATCAGTAAGTATGTTTCAAGCGCAATCCACCCAATTACTATTAATCATCCTCATTTTTTCTAGACTATGGCCGAGATTCATGACAATTCAATCAAATTTAGAACAACTAGCTGCAAGTATTCCGGCTTTTAAGTCATTATGGGAGCTGCAAGAGGAATGTAAGGAAGCGGTTGAAATGCAGGATATACATCAGCAAAAGTATATAAAGCCGATTTGTATTGAGCAAGGTATTGAGTGTAAGGATGTTCACTTTCGTTATAATAAGCAAGAATCTTTATACGCACTTCAAAATATTAATGTGCAAATTCCAATAAATAGTATGACGGCCATTGTGGGGCATTCTGGTGCAGGAAAAAGTACATTAATTGATGTATTAATGGGATTAATCCAGCCAGAAAAAGGTCAAGTGTTAATAGATGGTACGCCACTTACAACAGATAATTTATTGTCATTAAGACGGGCTATTAGTTATGTACCACAAGATCCTTTCTTATTTAATGCGAGCATAAGGAATAATTTATTGATGATTGAACCGAATGCAAGTGAGGAAGAAATTTGGGATGCATTAAATTTTGCGGCCGCCGCTGAATTTGTACAAATGCTTCCTAATGGGCTTGATACACTGATTGGAGATCGTGGGGTGAGACTTTCAGGTGGTGAACGTCAACGACTTGTATTAGCTCGGGCTATTTTAAGAAAGCCATCGATTTTAGTATTAGATGAAGCTACGAGTGCGTTAGATACTGAAAATGAAGTGAAGATCCAATCAGCAATAGAAAGATTGAAAGGAACAATGACTATTGTTGTGATTGCGCATCGTTTATCTACGATACGTAATGCAGATCAAGTTATCGTCTTAGGAAAAGGTGAAATTGTCCAAAAAGGTGAATTTAATCAATTGGCTAAAGAGAGAAAAGGTGTATTCCGAAGTTTATTAGGGGCACAAATGGAAGTTGGTTCTTAGAAGGGAAAGAGTGAATGAATTTTTGTATTCATACAGTTCGAATCGAATAAAAGCCTGAGTGATGGCCAGTTATAACAGGACATTATTCAGGCTTTTATTTGTACGTTTTCTACATTTTGGGAGTAAATATAAATGAGTACCTTGCAATGAATAATACTAAGTGGTATATTATGGATATAACAGGTACCGTGTATTGAACAGTACTGAAATGAGAAAGGGGGATTGACCTTGAACGTTCAGTTTAAAAAAGGTGTGTTAGAACTGTGTGTTTTAGCACTTGTGAAACGTAAAGATTGTTACGGTTATGAACTTGTACAGCAAATCTCAAATAAATTTTTAATATCGGAAGGGTCAGTGTATCCTTTATTACGTCGTTTAACGAAAGAAGGATATTTTCAAACGTATTTAAAAGAATCTACAGAGGGACCGCCTCGTAAATATTATCAACTAACTGAGCAAGGGGAAACGCAACTAAAGTTGTTAGTAACGGAGTGGCGTGATTTTGCAAAAGGCGTACAAGAAATTATTGAAGGGGTGGAGTGGGATGAGTAAAGAACAGTTTCTTAAAGAATTATCAAGTCATCTTAGAAAGTTACCGGAAGAAGAGAGGAAAGATATTTTATTTGATTATGAAGAGCATTTTCAGTTTGGAATAGAAGAAGGAAAAACTGAATCGGAAATAATAAAGGGTCTTGGCTCTCCGAAAGTAATTGCGAAAGACTTACTTGCTTTGTATCGCTTTGATGAAATGAAAAAGGACCCATCTACTACTAATATAACAAGGGCTGTTATGGCAGCGATTGGACTTAGTTTGTTTAATTTTATTATTGTGTTAGGCCCGTTAGTTGCAATTATTGCTTTTATATTTTCCTTCTGGATCGGTGGAATTGCTAGTGTAGTGACACCATTTTTCGTTATTGGAAAAGTATTTATGGGTACTTTTATATGGTTGGATTTATTCGTTAGTATAACGTTTGTTGGGGTAGGTTTGTTGTTATGTATTATCGCTTATTATAGTACGAAGTGGTTTAAAAAGTTATGCGTACGTTATGTAATATGGAACTTCAAAATGATAAAAGGAGAGTAGATGATGAAGAAAATATTGTTAGTAGCTATCGCTTGTATCATTATTGGAGTAATAGGGATTTCACAAACATATGAAAAAGCAGTGCAAACTGCAGAAGAAGGAAATAAAGAAGACGTAATTAAAAACGAAACACTAAAAAATATAGAAGTTAAGTTAGATGCTGGGGATATTGTTGTCCAAAAATCTCCCGACTCTTCTTTTTATGTAAAGCAATCAGGAGATGTACGTAAACACGAGGTTCGTATTGCCGAAGATGGTGACACATTAAAAATTATTGGGGAAAGAGAAAAAGGTGCTTCATTTGATTTTTCTTTTTACGATTTTAGATTTCAAACGTCTACAATAACTCTCCTCGTGCCTGAACGTTCATACCAAGAGATAAAAATAAATTCATCAGCTGGACAAATAGAAATAAGTGATGTGAAAAGTGATTGTTTAAGTGTTGGGACACTCGCTGGAGAAGTAGATTTGAAAAATGTCACAGCAAGAAGTGTGGAAGGATCTTCAAAAGCTGGTGAGGTGAGCTTTAAGAAGGTAATAGGAAAAGTAACTGCGAAGTCGGCTAGCGGGGAAGTGCATATTATGGATCATGATCCTAAATATGATGTAGAGGCAAGTTCAACTGCTGGGGATGTAGATATTACTTTATTAGAAAAACCACAAGATGCAGTTATAACTGGGCAAAGTGCTGCTGGTGAAGTAATGATTTTTAATGAAGAAAATAAAAATATAACAATTGGCAATGGTAGTAAAAAGATTAGTGGTAAAACAGCTGCTGGCGATGTGACGATTGAAACTCGTTCATAAGAAATAAAATGCATGAAAATCTATCAAAATACAAAAAAAGAAGATAATTACCGTATATAAATAAGGTAATTATCTTCTTTTTTTATTCTTAATGTAAATCACGATATACGCCAATTACTTTTCCAATAACTGATACTTGTTTTAAAATGATAGGTTCTAATGAAGAGTTTTCCGGTTGTAGACGGAAATGGTCTTTTTCTTTATAGAAACGTTTAACAGTTGCTTCGTTATCTTCTGTTAAAGCGACTACAATTTCACCGTTGTATGCAGACTGTTGTTGGCGAACAACAACTAAATCCCCATCGAAAATACCAGCTTCAATCATACTATCTCCGGAAATACGTAACATAAATACTTGGTCTGCTCCAGCAACAATGCTAGCTGGAAGTGGGAAGTGATCTTCTACACTTTCAATTGCTGTAATTGGTAATCCAGCAGTAACTTTTCCGACAATTGGAACTTGAATAACAGATTGTGTCTCTGTATCCATTCGGTTGTCACCTAAAATTTCAATTGCTCGTGGTTTTGTTGGATCGCGTCGAATATATCCTTTTTCTTCTAGTCGTGATAAATGTCCGTGCACTGTAGAACTAGAAGCGAGGCCGACTGCTTGACCGATTTCACGTACGGAAGGTGGATATCCTTTTTCTTGCACTTTTAGCTTAATAAAGTCGAGAATGTCTTGCTGGCGTTTCGTTAACTTTTCCATGTTTTCTAACACCTCGTTTTCTTTCATTTTTCTTATTAATAAGTATAACATGCGAAAAAACATTCTACAAACATAAGTTCGAACGAAAGACGAATTTATGATACACTATAAGGAAAATATAGTGAGAAAGAAGGGTTCAAAATGAATGCAATTATTTATGCGCGTGTGAGCACAACAAAAGAAGAACAGGAAACATCATTATTGCGTCAAAAAGATGAATTATTGCATTTAGCTGAGCGCTATCAAATGAATGTTGTAAAGGTGATTGAGGAGCAGGCTAGTGGTTATACAATTGAACGTGATGGCATATTAGAAGTGCTAGATACAATTCGCGATGAACAAGTTGATGTACTTCTCATACAAGATGAAACGCGCCTTGGTAGAGGGAATGCAAAGATTGCATTAATGCACTGTTTACATAAAGAGGGAATAAAAGTATATACGCATACGCATAATGGAGAATTAGAACTCTCTGACTCTGATTCGATGGTACTAGATATAATTGGGATTGTTGAAGAGTATCAAAGAAAGATCCACAATTTAAAAATTAAACGTGGCATGCAAAGAGCGGTAGAGAAAGGATTTCGTCCAGAGAATAATTTGAAAAATCGTCATTTAAGTATAGGACGTGAGAAAAAAGAAGTGCCAATTGAGGAAATTGTACGTTTACGCCGGAATGAATTAACTTTTGAAGAAATTGCAGCAACACTTCGTGGTTTTGGTCATGATGTTTCAAAAGCAACTGTACATCGAAGATATGTAGAATATACAAAGCAATTGCTTGATAAAGAGGACTAACTATTGTATGATAATAATCAGTTTTGAGTAAAAGGGGGATTCGAGATGCAAAGTCACGAACTCATTGAACGCATTAACTTCTTAGCGAAAAAAGCAAAAGCTGAAGGTTTAACTGAAGAAGAACAACGTGAGCGCCAATCGCTACGTGAACAATATTTAAAAGGATTTCGTCAAAATATGTTAAACGAACTTAAAGGAATTAAAGTTGTTAACGAAGAAGGTACTGATGTTACACCGGCGAAATTAAAAGCTTTAAAAAAGCAAGATAATGCAAAATTAAACTAAAAGATGGGCGAAGCCCATCTTTTTTATTTATTATATCCGTTATTTAATAACTTTCCAGTTGTTATTGACGGTTGCTTCTATATTTTTGTGCTTCAATATATAGTTAGCGATAAGTTCAGACATATCTGTTGGTATGTCTTTTATTACGGGCTTATTTTGAAACATAAAGAAGTTCCCTCCGCCACTTGCGCGATAATTATTCATAACGACGTCATATTCTTCATTCATATGAAGTGGAGCGCCTTTATACTGTAAGGATTCTACTCTCTCGCCAATTGGTTTGGAAATGTTTAATACGTACGAAATTCCTTCCCACATATCGTAATTATAGTGTTGCGGCTTTGGTTCTATGTAGGTAGGGTTTACGATGATAGTTCCATCTGCTTTTAATATGAAATAAGAAGCAGAGAGTTCAAGGGCATCTTTTATATCCGCTCCAGTTATTCTAATTACTTTTAATGTATTTGGATAAATATAATTAGAAACGATGTCACGCATTGTTACGCGATTAGGGAAACCTGGAGATGTATTATGGAATAAGCTTGTACAAGAAATGGAAACATTAGCTATATCCATCTGTATTTTATTTATGAATTCAATAAAAGGATGGTCTTGCAAACGAGTTTGCATAGCATCTGAAATTTGCATGTCCCCATAGATTACTCCAATAGGTTGATCGAGCCAATTTTGTGTTTTTTCTTCATAATCGGCAACCAAGGAAAGAATATCTTGGTCAGCCTCAATTCCTTGTACGGGCAATAATTGTGAATAACTCTCTTTTTTTACCCATTTTTTTTCTGTTTTTTCGAATGTTACTGTTACTTTTCCAACGGAGTGTCCATTGCATCCAATCTGTAAAATTGTTACACCATTCATTACGGTGTGAGCGATTTCCCGGTGTTGGTGGCCTGTTAGTAAAATGTCTATACCTTCAATTTCATGGCACATTGCATATCCTTGGTTTTCACCTGTTAAAACTTCAGTCGGTACCCCAGTTTGTAAATCGCGTTCAAATCCCCCATGGTAGGCTACGACTAATAAATCGGGTTTCTCGTGTTCGCGAATGTAAGAAACCCATCTTTTTGTTGTTTCTAATGCATCTTCAAATTGTAAATCTTGAATGTGATGGGGTTGTTCCCAATTGGGAATGTAATGCGTTGTCATCCCTAAAATAGCAATTTTTATATTTGATTCAATATGTTTTATTATATATGGTTTCCCGAAATAAGGTTCTTTTCTGTTTTTATCTAAAATATTTGCTGATAGATACGGAAAGTTTGCAGTAGAAATAGCATTATTTAATATGTCCATTCCATAATTAAATTCATGATTCCCAATAACTGCAGCATCATAACGTAAATAGTTCGCTAATAAAGACATTGGATTTTTCTTATCTTCTTCATATGTAGCGTAATGATAAGTGAAGGGTGTTCCTTGTATTAAGTCACCGTTATCAATTAAAAGAACGTTTCTATTTTGGGAACGTTCTTTTTTTATAAGAGTAGAAATTTTGGCTAAACCAATTTCAGCTTGGGAGTTATCTTGGTAGTGAATTGGATAAACAGTGCCATGTATATCACTTGTTAATAAAATGTTTAAAGTTACAATTTGATTTGGATTCAATATCATTCACCTTTTCTATTGTTATCTACTAATTAAGCATATCAAATATATGAAGAGAATTTTAATGAGAATGTATAGAATGTGTAAAGATTCTGTAAATAAGCAATTGTACGTGAAAATGTGTGATATATTTCTTCATGTTTACGGAAGGCAATTTTATAACAACAAAATTGGAGGCATTAATATGTTGAAAAAAGTTTTTGCAATGAGTACGACAGTTGTACTAGCGGCGGGATTATTAAGTGGTTGTGGAACGAAAGAATCAAGTGCAAGTAAAACTGAAGATACGAAAAAAGGTTATGTACCGAAGACTTTAAATGTTCAATTTGTTCCTTCTCAAAATGCAGATACGTTAGAGGCAAAGGCAAAACCATTGGAAAAGTTATTAAGTGATAAATTAAATATTCCGGTAAAAGTTAGCATTTCAACGAATTACAATACAATTGTAGAAGCGATGGCGTCTAAGCAAGTAGATGTAGGTTTTTTACCTCCAACAGCGTATGTGCTAGCGCATGAGAAAAAGGCTGCAAACGTAATTTTACAAGCACAACGTTTTGGAGTAGATGATGAAACGGGAGCTCCTACAAAGGATTTAGTAGACTTTTATAAATCTGAGTTTGTAGTTAAGAAAGATTCAAATATTAACAGTGTAAAAGATTTAAAAGGTAAAAAAATTGGTTATCAAGATGTAACGTCATCAGCGGGGTATGTATGGCCTGCGGCTGTATTGTTAAAAGAGGGAATTGATCCGCTAAAGGATGTGAAACCTGTTACATTAAAAGGTCACGATCAGTCGCTGATTGCTCTTTTAAATGGTGATGTAGATGCATCTGTTGTATTCCAAGATGCTCGTAATATTGTGAAAAAAGATTATCCGAATATATTCGATCAAACGAAAATAGTGAAATTTACGGAAAAAATTCCAAACGATACGATTTCGGTACGTTCTGATTTAGATGCAGAGTGGAGTAAGAAATTACAGGACGCTTTCATTGAAATAGGAAAGAATGAGGAAGGTCACAAAATCATTAAAGAAGTATATTCACATGAAGGATATGTTAAATCTGATGATAGTAAATTTGATATCGTTCGTGAATATGGAAAGAAAGTAAAAACGCAATAATACATATGGAAATGGCAGCTAACTGGAAGGTATATGTTTCCAGTTAGTTTGCCATTTTGAATACATAGAAGGTAGGTAAGATGTGTGATAGAATTTCGAAATGTTTCCAAAATGTATCCGAATGGTACAAAAGGATTGAATAATATAAACTTGAACATTCAAAAAGGTGAGTTTGTTGTAATGGTAGGGCTGTCGGGGGCTGGAAAGTCTACACTTCTTAGATCGGTAAATCGCCTTCATGAGATTACAGAAGGAGAAATCTTGATTGAAGGTGAGTCTATTACTGCTGCGAAAGGAAAAGAATTACGACGCATGCGCCGGGATATTGGTATGATTTTTCAAAGTTTTAACCTTGTAAAACGATCAACGGTTTTGAAGAATGTATTAGCTGGGCGTGTTGGATACCATTCGACTTTTCGTACAACGTTAGGTCTATTTCCAAAAGAAGATTTGGAGCTTGCCTTTCAATCGTTAAAAAGGGTGAATATTTTAGAAAAAGCATATGCGCGAGCTGATGAATTATCAGGAGGACAACAGCAACGTGTATCGATTGCTAGAGCGTTGGCGCAAGAAGCAAAAATCATATTGGCAGATGAACCTGTTGCGTCGTTAGATCCGCTAACAACAAAGCAAGTATTAGATGATTTGAAAAAAATTAATGAAGATTTTGGGATTACAACAATTGTAAACTTACATTCTATTGATTTAGCTAGGCAATATGCGACACGCATTATTGGATTACATGCAGGCGAAATTGTTTTTAATGGTTCAGTAGAAGAGGCAACGGATGAAAAATTTGCTGAAATTTATGGAGACGTAGCGCAGAAAAGTGAATTATTAGAGGTGGCAGTTAAATGAATGACGCGACGATATATTCAAAATCGATACCGAAGCCGCCGAGTAAGTTGAAACATATGTTAACGGCTATTCTAGTCATTTTACTGTTGTGGGGAAGTAGTGTACAGGTCGACGCATCATTTTCAAAACTAGTAGTTGGTTTTCCTAATATGATTGATTTGTTAAAAGAGATGGTGCCGCCTGATTGGAGTTATTTTCAAGTTATTACAACAGCGATGTTAGATACAATACGTATGGCGATTATTGGGACGACTTTAGGAGCGATTTTAGCTATTCCACTGGCACTATTTGCGGCAAGTAATGTGTTTACTAGTACATTTTTGTACGGTCCAGCTCGATTGGTTTTAAATTTTATCCGAACGATACCAGATTTATTATTAGCGGCAATTTTCGTAGCTATTTTTGGAATAGGACCACTTCCAGGTATTTTAGCTCTTACTTTTTTCTCAATTGGGCTCGTGGCGAAATTGTTGTATGAGTCAATGGAATCGATTGATCCAGGTCCATTAGAGGCGATGACAGCAGTAGGAGCAAATAAAGTGCAATGGATTGTGTATGGGGTAATTCCGCAAGTGAAAGCACATTTTGTCTCCTATGTTCTTTATACATTTGAGGTGAACGTACGTGCAGCAGCTGTTTTAGGTTTAGTAGGAGCGGGTGGTATTGGGTTGTATTATGACCGTACACTTGGATTTTTACAATATCAACAAACTGCATCTATTATTATTTATACTCTTGTTATTGTATTGTTAATTGATTATGTAAGTACATTGTTGCGGGAGAAATTATAATGAGTAAAACGACGATAATTGTACCAAAACCGAAGAAACCGAGTGTGTATCGCTGGTTTATTTTTATAGCAATTACATTTGTTTATGTATGGGCTTTTTCAGGAGTCCCGCTAGAGGGTAACTAACTGTTACGATTTATTTAACCAATTATAACCAAAGTTAATTAAATATATCAGTAAGCCCTGCTAGTCAAGTGATTGGCTAGTAGTGAGGGTTAACTGCGGGCAATCCCTAAAGCTGATTGAACTACAACGTGGCTAGAAATGGTGAGCGTGAATGTTGCGAAAGCAGAAAAAATCAATCAGATGGTGCAAGGTTAAATCCTAAACACTAGAACAATGGGTCTTCCGCCTCGAATCATCTAAGTCAAAATGGATAAGATGAACGTTCAACGACTATCTCGTATAACTGACGAGAGTACATCACAAGCCTATGGTGATGGAAAAATCCTCTATCTCTAAAGAGATAAACATATAGTCTGCGCTCATGTGAAAACATGAGAAGTTCATAAGAGAACTGGCTAAGGAATTGCGCCCCTAGTTGAACGAGATAAATTTAATTAAATCTATCAAGTCTCATTGAATCTACCGAATCTATGCATCATGGTAAATTCAATGAGGTGAGAATAATAATGAAATTTTCACGAGTTAGTCAAGTATCGGAATTAACAGGTTTGTATCCTAGTAGTCTCAGGAGAATGCTGGTGGAACACGCTACGATTCAGAAGAACAAATCTTCCATTAAAAGAGTTACATTCTGATGATATTGGCGAAGAAAGTCAGACTGATTCCAACGCCTGAACAAGAAAAAATGCTTAGAAACCATGCTGGTGCCGCAAGATTTGCTTATAACTATTGTAAAAGAATGAGTGATAGATATTATAAGCTATTTGGAAAATCTGTTTCACAGTTAGCTTTACAGAAACGATTTACAAAGATCAAGAAGCGAAAGAATTATGAGTGGTTAAAAGACATCAATGCACAAGTTCCCAAACAGGCTTCAAAAGATTTTGATACGGCGAGAAAAAATTCGTTCAAAAAGTACAAAAATGGTTATCACACTTCTTATAAATCCAAAAAAGATTTAATCCAAGGATTTTATGCCAATTATGAAAGACTGACTATAGGAAAGAAAGTAGTTCATATGCAGTCCATTGGAGTAGTGAAAACAAGCCAACAACTACCAAGAAATAAAAAACCATCCAATCCAAGAGTTACATTTGATGGTCGTCACTGGTGGATGAGTGTAGGGTTCCAAGAAGACTTTGAATCACAAGAACTAACCGATGAGTTGATTGGTGTGGATGTTGGTTTAAAGAGCTGTTTGTAGCTTCTAATGGTACGAAAGAACGAAATATAAACAAAGATGCCAAGGTTAAAAAACTTTTGAAAAGGAAAAAGTCAGCACAAAGAGATATGTCTAGAAGATTTAAAAAAGGTGTGAAAATTCAATCTGCCGGATATGAAAAAGCTAAAATTGAGCACCTGCGGTTATCTAGGAAAATTACGAATATCCGAAATAACCATATCCATCAAGCAACAGCTACATTGGTGAAAACCAAACCAATGAGAATTGTTGTGGAAGACTTACCTATCTCAAACCTGTTAAAAAACAAAAAACTATCGAAAGCATTTTCCTTTCAAAAATTAAACTTCTTCTTTCAATGTTTGTCATACAAGTGCGAGAAGTATGGCATTGCGTATGTAAAAGCTGATAAATGGTTCGCCTCAAGCAAGATTTGCTCATGTTGCGGAGTAAAATATACGACCATTCAGTTCAACCAGAAGGACAGTGGAGTTTAAAAATACGTGAGTGGCGTTGTGTTGGGTGCAATAGCCATCACGATAGGGATGTAAGTGCGTCGATAAATTTATCAAGATGGGTAAAATAAATGCTTGATAATAGGAGGTAACGATACTGCCTTGTGTGGAGTGTTATACCCCTCGTCCCTTCGGGGTTGCGAGAACACGATGAAGCACTAACTTGTGTAAATTTGATTGAATTGTATAGATTTAGTTAAGTTTATCGTATCGGAATAAAGGATACGGCAGGAGAAATTACAAAAGCAATTATGACAGGTGTATTGAATCCAGATTGGTCGTATGTATCTTTGCCAGATGGTGAAGATTTATTACATGGCTTAATTGATACGTTGGCAATTGCGATATTAGGTACATTTATTTCTGCCTTTTTATCTGTTCCATTCGCTTTTTGGGCGGCAACGAATATGAGCGGTGGAAAATTAACGGCAGGAACTGGGAAATTTGTACTTAGTTTTGTTCGTACATTTCCTGAATTAGTTATGGCTCTTTTATTTATAAAAGCTGTTGGACCAGGCTCCTTTGCCGGAGTTCTAGCTTTAGGATTACACTCTATCGGAATGTTAGGGAAATTATATTCAGAAGGAATTGAAAATATAGATAAAGGACCGACGGAAGCGTTAATAGCTACAGGTGCGAATCGCTTTCAAATACTTTGGTATGCAGTATTGCCACAAGTATTACCGGATTTTCTATCGTATACGTTATACAGGTTCGAAATTAATGTACGATCCGCTGCTATTTTAGGTGTTATTGGAGCAGGTGGGATTGGTACGCCTCTAATTTTTGCACTGAGTTCACGCAATTGGTCTCGTGTGGGTATTATTTTATTGGGTATTATTTTAATGGTAATTATCATTGATTTTATTTCAAGTTCGATACGGAAGAAAATTGTATAATTTATTTTAAGCACCTATAAAAGGTGCTTTTTTATATAATAAGAATAATAAATGTGAGCAATAGGGGGGATAATTTGGCTTTACAGCACGAGTTTGTATTTGTTTCGAATGAAGAAAAAGGGTTGGATTTTATAGGTATAGATTGGATTGAACTTTGTTTTCTATATAAAGAAGAGGCAACGATAGATGAGTGTGTTGTATTAAGTGATGAGCTAATCGTATATCTATTAGATTTTACCCATTGGCTTCCGACTTATTATCCAGCGAAAAGAGCAGAAGGATTTGGAATTCACTATTATGGTATTACGAAAATAGAACAGCAAGGGGCAGTGATAGCAGAACAGTTATTTTGTTCGCTAGTTAACATGTTTTCTCTAGCGCCAGAAACAATCGAACTGACAGGGCAGTTTCAATGGGAAAATGATAATAATACTGATGGAGAATATGAAAGATACGTATTTGATTGAGATAAATTATGCCAAGATTTAAATTCTTTTATTCGTTTGCTTTGCAGAGTGAAAAATGGGGAAGGATATATTTTGCATTATGGAATTTGAAAATGATGAATAAATATACAGATAATTCCCTTTCTTTTTAAAATAAAAATAATGAAAAAGTATGTCATATTGAATACCCATACATTCCCGAAATCATTGATTTTTTTATGAAAAACCAAAAAAATATCAACATATTTGTCGATACATGTTGTATAATCTTGCGTGGGAAGCTATCATATAAATGTATAAAACGTTTACTAATATAAGCGAAGGGAAGAATAGCATGTCACATTCAATCGAACAACTTTCTATCAACACGATTCGCACATTATCCATCGATGCGATTGAAAAAGCAAACTCTGGTCACCCAGGAATGCCAATGGGTGCAGCACCAATGGCTTATACATTATGGACTCAATTTATGAAACACAATCCAAATAACCCAACGTGGTTTAACCGTGATCGTTTCGTATTATCTGCAGGTCATGGTTCAATGTTACTATACAGCCTACTTCACCTATCTGGTTATGATCTAACAATGGATGACTTAAAGAACTTCCGTCAATGGGGAAGCAAAACTCCAGGACATCCTGAGTACGGTCATACAGCAGGTGTAGACGCAACTACTGGTCCACTTGGACAAGGTATTGCAACTGCTGTAGGTATGGCAATGGCTGAAAGACATTTAGCGGCTAAATATAACCGTGATGCGTATAATGTAGTAGATCATCATACATACGCTATTTGTGGTGATGGAGATTTAATGGAAGGCGTTTCTGCTGAAGCATCTTCATTAGCTGCTCATTTACAATTAGGTCGTCTTGTTGTGCTTTATGATTCAAACGATATTTCATTAGATGGCGATTTAAATCGTTCATTCTCTGAAAGTGTAGAAGATCGTTACAAAGCATACGGATGGCAAGTAATCCGTGTTGAGGATGGAAACGATATTGAAGCTATCGCGAAAGCAATCGAAGAAGCGAAAGCTGACGAAAAACGCCCAACGCTAATTGAAGTAAGAACGACAATTGGTTTCGGTTCTCCAAACAAATCAGGAAAATCAGCTTCACATGGTTCTCCACTTGGTGTAGACGAAACAAAATTAACGAAAGAAGCATATGCTTGGACTGCTGAGCAAGACTTCCATGTAGCAGAAGAAGTATATGACAACTTCCGTAAAACTGTACAAGATGTTGGTGAAACTGCGCAAGCAGCCTGGAACACTATGCTAGGTGAATATGCACAAGCATATCCAGAATTAGCAAACGAATTACAAGCGGCAATGAATGGTCTTCTTCCAGAAGGTTGGGAGCAAAACTTACCAACTTATGAATTAGGATCAAAAGCAGCAACTCGTAATTCTTCAGGTGCTGTAATTAATGCAATTGCAGAGTCTGTACCATCATTCTTCGGTGGATCTGCTGACCTTGCTGGTTCTAACAAAACATACATGAATAACGAAAAAGACTTTACAAGAGATGATTACAGCGGAAAAAACATTTGGTACGGTGTACGTGAGTTCGCAATGGGTGCAGCAATGAACGGTATTGCACTACATGGCGGTTTAAAAACTTACGGTGGTACGTTCTTCGTATTCTCTGACTATTTACGTCCAGCAATTCGTCTTGCAGCATTAATGCAATTGCCAGTAACGTATGTATTCACACACGACAGTATCGCTGTTGGTGAAGATGGTCCAACACATGAACCAATCGAGCAATTAGCAGCGCTACGTGCAATGCCAAATGTATCTGTTATTCGTCCAGCTGATGGTAACGAATCTGTTGCAGCTTGGAGACTAGCTCTAGAATCTACAAACAAACCAACTGCTTTAGTATTAACTCGTCAAGACCTTCCAACATTAGAAGGTGCAAAAGAAGATACGTATGAAAAAGTAGCAAAAGGTGCATATGTAGTTTCTGCAAGCAAGAAAGAAACAGCTGATGTAATCTTACTTGCATCTGGATCTGAAGTAAGTCTAGCTGTTGAAGCGCAAAAAGCGTTAGCAGTAGACGGCGTTGACGCAGCTGTTGTCAGCATGCCATCTATGGATCGCTTTGAAGCTCAAACAGCTGAGTACAAAGAATCTGTATTACCAAAAGCAGTAACAAAACGTTTCGCAATCGAAATGGGTGCTACATTCGGATGGCACCGTTACGTAGGTCTTGACGGAGATGTGTTAGGTATCGATACATTCGGTGCTTCTGCTCCTGGTGAGAAGATTATGGAAGAGTATGGATTTACTGTAGAGAACGTTGTTCGTAAAGTAAAAGAAATGCTTTAATGATTTTAGAAAAATCTCTCCGGCATGGAGAGATTTTTCTATGTAAATGAGTTTTTTCGACAGAAAAAGTTTTTTATCTCTCCGCAGTCAGACAATCATTGCAAAATTTCTTCTATATAATGAAGGGAAAAGGTTGTCCAGATTGGGAGGCGAAAGATGAAAACGTATGAATTGTATTTAATTCAAGAGGATATTGCGAAAGCTTACTTTGGTCGTGAATATTTGTTTTTTGATTTATTTGCTAGATTTTCAGAATCTGGGTCCCTTTCGGAGAAAAAAGTGTTATATAAACAAATGATGTATATAACGATGCCATTACAAGTAATGAAAATTCACCATAAATTAGAACAAGCTTTGCGCGTTCTTGGTAAATATGATCGAACACATCATACACATACACTTTATACAGGAGCGGAATACGGCGAAATAATGGTGAAACCGCACTATATTCGCATGAATACCTCTGGAAACGTTTCTATGGAAACGACTTTCTTTGAGGTGTTAAGAAAGTGTGAATTAACATTTTTAGCTATGGATTATGAAAATACAAAGTACGGATGGTTGAATCCTCTAAAACAAGTACGAACATATGTGTAAAAAATGTCGAATTGTATCTTGTCTTATTGAAAAGGTTTTAGTACACTGTAAGGTAGACAACATGAAGGAGGAAAATATATGCCAATTTGGTTAGGTATTCTAGTGGGCGTAGTAGCACTAGTAGCAGGCGTGGCGTTAGGATTTTTCATTGCCCGCAAATACATGATGAACTACTTAGAAAAAAATCCACCAATTAATGAACAAATGTTAAAAATGATGATGATGCAAATGGGACAAAAACCTTCCCAAAAGAAAATCAATCAAATGATGAGCGCGATGAATAAGCAACAAACGAAATAAGCGCTAAAAGACACTCGCTAAGAGTGTCTTTTCTTTTTGTTAGTTATGTAGTTTAAAACTTTTAAAAATTCAGTATTCTTGGTAAACTGAAAACATCGCTCATTTTAAGGGAGGAGGATAAAAATGAAGGTATTTATTAATTTAGCGTGGTTTTTTAAACAAGAAAAACGAGCGTACATAATCGGAATTATTATGTTATTTGGTGTCGCGCTTCTTGAACTTGTAGCTCCGAAAGTACTAGGTATTGTAGTAGATGAAATTAATAATGGAACATTAACATCTGAAAAATTGTTGAAGTGGGTTATTCTGTTAGTAGTTGTAGGGATTACTATGTACATATTACGTTATTTATGGCGTATTATGATTTTTGGATCTTCGTTAAAACTAGCCCGTCAATTACGAAAGAATTTATATGAACATTTTACAAGGATGAGCCCATCTTTCTATCAATCACGTCGTACGGGTGATTTGATGGCGCATGCGACTAATGATATTCAGGCGATTCAACAAACTGCTGGATCGGGTGTTTTAACACTTGTTGACTCATTAGCGGTTGGGGGATGTGTACTCGTAGCGATGGGTTTTACAATTAGTTGGAAGTTAACATTGTTAAGCTTAATTCCAATGCCGATTGTAGCGATTTCGACAAATTATTATGGAACGTTATTACATAAAAGGTTTCATAAAGCGCAGCAATCGTTTTCAGAAATCAATGATAAAGTGCAAGAGAGTATGAGTGGGATGAAGGTAATTCGATCACTTGGACAAGAGAAAGAAGATTTACAAGCATTTCGAAAAAAATCAGAAGATGTTGTACATAAAAATATGTTAGTCGCACGTATTGATTCGTTGTTTGATCCAACAATCTCTCTTATCGTTGGATTTTCTTTTTTAATTGCAGTGTGTTACGGGTCAGTATTAGTTGTGAGGGGTGAATTAACTGTAGGTGATCTCGTTACATTTACAACGTATTTAGGTACCCTCGTTTGGCCAATGTTAGCCTTTGGATGGTTGTTTAATATTATGGAGCGTGGGCGTGCTTCGTATGACCGTGTAGAAAAAATTCTCTCGCAAAAATCAGATGTAGTAAATAGAGAAGATGCTGTACATAAAGTAGCAAGCGGTGATGTTACATTTGCGGTCGATTCATTTTCATATAAGAAAAATGAACTGTTACAGCTAATAGATGTTCACTTTGATTTGAAGAAGGGTGAGACACTAGGCGTTGTCGGACGTACAGGAGCAGGGAAAACGACTTTATTAAAATGTTTAATCCGTGAGTATGATCATTTTAGTGGTGAATTAAAAGTTGGGGAGCGGGATATTCGCGATGTAACACTTTACGGTGTCCGTTCTGCCATTTCATACGTGCCGCAAGATCATTTTTTATTTTCAGCGAGTATTGGGGAGAATATTGCCTTCGGAAAGGCGGATGCTACATATAATGAAATAACCCGCGCTGCAGAGATTGCTTGTATTCATAATGACATCCTCCAATTTTCAGAAGGGTATGAAACGGTAGTGGGAGAAAGAGGCGTTTCGTTATCTGGAGGTCAAAAACAGAGAATCTCTATTGCACGTGCTTTATTAACGAATGCGGAAATTTTAATTTTAGATGATTGTTTATCAGCGGTCGATGCAAAAACAGAAGAAACGATTTTAAATGCATTAAAGAGGGAAAGAGCAGGAAAAACAACGATTATTACTGCTCATCGTTTAAGTGCAATTCAACATGCCAATCTTATACTTGTTGTGGATGAAGGCAGAATTGTGCAACGAGGTACACATGAACAATTAATGAAAGAAAACGGTTGGTATAAAGAAATGTACGAGAGCCAGCAGTTAGAAGCATTAGTCGAGAAAGGTGGCGTATGATGACCGGGAAGAAGCGGAGTGATTTAAGTAGATTACTTTCTTATATGAAGCCATATAAAAGGTTACTATCTTTAGCATTTATCTTTTTAGTTGGTGCAACTGTAACTGAAATGATGGGTCCTTTTTTAATTAAACAATTTCTTGATGAACATTTAGTACCACGTAACTTTGATCAATCAGCACTTGTTACTCTATTTGTAGTGTATCTTATTGCTCACTTATTAAAAGTATTATTTACTTATTTAGACTTATTGTATTTTCAAAATATCGCTTTTAAAATTGTTCAAGATATGCGTGTTGAAGTATATAATCATGTTCAAAAGTTGTCATTAAGTTTCTTTGATCGTACGCCGATTGGTACGCTTGTATCGCGCATAACGAATGATACGGAAGCAATTAAAGATTTTTATGTCAGTGTATTATCCACATTTGTCAAAAATGTAGTCTTTTTAATAGGTATTTTAGTAGCAATGTTTTTATTAAATGTAAAACTAGCGCTATTTTCTCTCGTATTAATTCCGATAATGTTTGCAATTATGGTGCTATATCGCCGGAAGAGTGCAGCCTTTTATTTAGAAGTACGTAATCAATTAAGCGTGTTAAATGCAAAGTTGAATGAGTCCATTCAAGGAATGAATATTGTTCAAGTGTTCAGACAAGAAAAGCGTATGAGAAAAGAGTTTGAAGAAGTGAATAATAAACATTATAGTGCAGGGCGACGGACGTTAAAGTTAGACGCGTTACTTTTACGCCCAGCAACGGATTTAGTTCATATTATAGCAATTGCGTTAGTACTTGGTTTATTTGGAATTGATGCGCTGAAGAGTCCTGTTGAAGTAGGTGTCTTATATGCGTTTGTTAACTATATACATCGTTTCTTCCAGCCTGTAAATGAGATGATGATGAAATTATCATTTTTCCAACAGGCACTTGTTTCATCATCACGTGTATTTCATTTAATGGATGAGAAAGATTTAGCACCAGTTCAAAAAGGAGATGGAAATCCTCAAGTCGTTAATGGAGAAATTGAATTTAAAAATGTTACTTTTTCGTATGATGGAAAACGTGATGTTTTAAAAGATGTATCTTTTCACGTGAAACAAGGGCAAACGGTGGCTTTCGTTGGGCACACTGGTAGCGGAAAAAGTACCATTATGAATTTGTTAATGCGATTTTATAATATTAAGTCCGGAAATATTGTAATAGATGGTGTAGATTTAGAGGAATTTGAAGAAAGAGAAATTAGAAAGAAAATAGGACTCGTATTGCAAGATGCATTTTTATTTGCGGGAAATGTAAAACAAAATATTCGTATGTACAATGAAGAAATTACGGATGAAGAAGTAAAAGAAGCGGCACAATTTGTGCAAGCGAATACGTTTATTGAAAAATTACCAGAACAGTATGAAACGGAAGTAGTAGAAAGAGGAGCTGCATTTTCTAGTGGTCAACGACAATTAATTGCTTTTGCTAGAACGATAGCAACGAATCCGAAAGTATTAGTATTAGATGAAGCAACAGCTAATATTGATACAGAAACAGAAGAGGCGATCCAAACAGCATTACAGCAAATGCGAAAAGGGAGAACGACTATAGCAATTGCACACAGATTATCTACAATTCAAGATGCAGATCAAATTTTTGTTATGCATGATGGAGAAATAGTAGAAAGAGGAACACATCAAGAATTACTGAGTGAGCAAGGGTTGTATTATAATATGTATTTACTACAAAATAAAGGAATTTTACAAAAGGCCTTGTAATTACAAGGCCTTTTTACTTTGTTTATAAAATATGTTTGCTCTCAATGTCGATAGTATAAACGTCGTGACCCTTTATTAAAGTTGTACATATTGTATGTATACGAAATGAAAAAAATTGATAGGAGCTTTTATATGCAAGATAGATCTAGTTCAAATATTACGTTTATCGATGTGTCTCATTGGGAAGGGAACATTGATTGGAATGCAGTGAAGGGATCGGGTATTTCAGCGGCGTATGCAAAAGCGACAGAAGGTGTGAATAATCTTGATCCTACTTTGGTTCGAAATGTACAAGCAGCGCGAAATGCGAATGTATTAATCGGTGCATACCATTTTGCACATCCAGAACTAAATGATGCAATTTCAGAAGCGAAACATTTTGTGAACATATTACAAAGCAATCAGACAGACTTAATACCAGTTTTAGATTTAGAATCACCGATAGATCCGAGTAATAGTAATTTAACTGGTACTGCTATATCTAATTGGGCAAGAAGTTTCATAAATTATGTGAAACAGGCTACTGGAAAAGATGTCATGTTATATACAGGAGTTTGGTATATTAATGAATTTGGAATTAACGGATTAAGTGATATTCCACTTTGGATTTCTAAATACTCTAGTACGCCGCCTGCTGATGCTGGTGGATGGACAGAGTGGACAGCATGGCAATACACAGATTCTGGTCAAATTTCAGGTGTAGTAGGAAACTGTGACGTATCAGCAGCGGTTTCATTAGAAGCTTTGCAAGGAAATGGAACAAATGGTGGTGGAAATGTTTCTCCACCTAGTACTGCTACTGCAGTCTACGGCGTTGCTGTAATTAAAGGCGATAATGTAAATTTACGGAGTGGACCATCTTTACAATCTAGTGTAATTCGCCAGCTAAATAGAGGAGAATCGTATGAAGTTTTGAGTGAACAAGATGGTTGGCTTGCTTTAGGTGGAAACGAATGGATATACTATGATCCAAGTTACATTCAGTATAAACATTATGTGGCGACTATTACTGGTGATAATGTGAATCTGCGGGATGCTCCATCATTAAATGGAAATGTTATAAGACAGTTACATCGCGGTGAGGCTTATAGAGTATGGTGTAAGCAAGATGGTTGGCTTGGTTTAGGTGGAAATGGCTGGATATACTATGATTCAAGTTATATTCAGTATGGTGTACAATAAAATGCACGTAAAAGGTATCTCGCCTGAGATTCCTTTTATTCTGCTATTTGCGGGCAACCTGAAACAATCAGTGGGGAATGAGAAAAATCGCTTATTAAAGTCTCTCTTCATTAAAAATATGTAATTTTTACAAAGTGTATATTGAAAGCATAGTATAATATATTGGATGTTTATAAAAATAAATGAAAATGGAATAAAGGAGTAAGGATATGGATTATGTGCTAATAGGTGTGATTTTATTATTATTAGCTGTAGTATTCGTGCTGTTCTATAAAAATAAACAGCTAGAATCAGAGAGTCAGCAAGTAGAATTTGAAAAGAAACAAGCAATTGAAACGTATGAAACTGAAATTGCAGCTACAGTTACAGAGCATAAAGAACAACAAAATACATTAAAAAATATGGAACAGAAGAAATACAATGATTTACAAATAAGTGCAGCTAGAGAACTTGAAAATATGCGTATGATGAAAAATCAATTAGCTATGCAACATAGTAAAGAACGAAGTGAAATACAAGAGAAACATAGTAACGAAATACACATGTTTCAAAAGTTAATTGCAAATTTGCGAGAGTATACGAAAAATGGAGCTGAAGTGAATACACACGAAACATTACATTATATGAAGCGTGGATTCGTAGAACAAGGCATAATACTAGACAATGAATTTCATATTATGCCGAATGTTTTTATTAAAAGTCAGCACGGAGGAAATGATTTTCGCATTCATCATCTTGTCTTAAGTAAAACGGGTATGTATCTACTTGAGACGAAAGAATGGACAGGGAAATTAATTCATGGCTTAACGAAAGAAAATGCTAGTATATATTCATTTATGATTGATGAAATTGGCAAGTATCAACAAGAAGTAGAGAAAGAAGAGACGTTTGAATGTATTACAGGTGAAGATTCATTAACGATACAAGTAAAAAATGAAGGGAATCCAGTATATAGAGCGAAGAAACTATCCCATATTCTATACAATTGTTTGAAAGAAATACAAGTTGATATTGTAAAGGAAAACGTAAAACCGATTGTATATTTTTATAATGAGAGTGGGAAAGAAGTGCTAGATCTGTCTGAAGAAAAAACGCCGAGATTAAAAGATAGAGAGCAAATTGTAATGTTCTTTAGAAATGAGATCTTAACAGGGAAAGTAATATATACAGATCAAGAGTTAGAAAAACTTCGAGAAATCATTAATCGGATGAATTATAAAATGAATTAAAAAGAGGTGGGCTTTCTGCGTGCTATATTAAGGGGTATTTTGTATGTTTATGTTTGTTTGTATATACTAATGTATCTTGCGTTTATTTACATTATCGATATAACTCATACGTTATTAAGTGTAAAGAGTATTTTTGTAGTAATCATGCCATTTGCTTTATTAATCATGATTCAAAAATCTATCTTATATGTTTCTAAAAATCGTAATGAAGAAAAGAAGCAAATGTCGGGAGTATTAATAGTAGCACTCATTCCGTTAATAGTGTGTACTGCACAATTAAGTATGAATACATACACTTCAAAGTTTAATCAAAATCGGTGGTTACATGCTGAAGAGAAACGGGTACATATGGTAGATGATCTAATGCAAAAATATAAATTAACAGGGAAATCAAATGAAGAAATTACAAAATTATTAGGAGCACCTACTGAAACGAGAAATGGAGAAGAAGGGATTACCACTTCGTACTATCTTGGAACTGAACGTGGCTTTATTTCAATAGATAGTGAACAGCTTGTTTTACAATTTGATAGAAATAGTAGAGTTATGAAATATGAGATACTAAGAGATTAAATAAATTTAGAGAGAAGCTATATGTTATAGCTTCTTTTTTATTTTTCAATATGTTACAGAAGGGAGAGAAGGATTTTGAAGGGAATAAGGAATGAAAGCGGAGGTGATGCATATATATGGATGCATTGGGTTGTTTTTATCTCGATATTTGCGGGCAATAAGACTCCCACTTCAAAGTTTCACTTTATCATATTGTATAAATGAAAAGGAGGTAAGACGGTGAAAGCAATCCCGACTGATGTCCTGAGTAAAGAATTAATGGAAAGAGAAGGAGTTATATCTATTACAGTAAAGGAATTTGAAAAGATAGAAGTAGCTGGAGTAGTAGTCGCTGGCCCTGCAGTTATTTTGATTAATCAAGATTAAGTACATATTATTGAAATAAAAAGCATCCATCTAGGATGCTTTTTATTTGTATGCAAGGAAGAATATGATGGATAATTGCTTTACTGGAGGGAAAGTCTGTGGCAATTATTATAACGATGTTAGTAATGGGAGTTTTATTAGGATTTGTTGGAGCAGGGGGAGCTGGTTTTATTATTGCAATACTCACTTTAGTATTCCGCATTCCTATTCATGTTGCGCTTGCAACGTCTTTAACTGCAATGGCATTTACGACATTATCTGGGGTTATAAGTCATTATCGTGAAGGAAATGTTGTAGTTACTATAGGAGGGATTGTTGGTGGATGTGGAGCACTTGGTTCTTATATTGGTGCAAAGCTTGGTTCACTTATACCACCGCATCTTCTTCATTGGTTTACAGCTGGGATGTTATTTTTATCTGCAATTTTTATGTTTGTTAAATTAATTAAGTTTCAAAATAGGGAAGAACTACTTTTAGCAGAAATTAAAGATTTTTCGAAAGACAATATAATGAAATGTATATGTCTCGGATTAGTCACTGGAATGATGGCTGGTTCATTTGGGATTGGTTCTGCACCATTTATTCAACTTGGATTAATGGTTCTATTAGGATTAACAATCCAGCAATCTGTAGGAACAACAATGCTTGTCATATTGCCGATTGCGATTGGAGGTGGGCTAGGATATAGTTCAGAAGGCTACCTAGATTATATACTGTTATTGCAAGTATTAATTGGCACGATGTTAGGAGCGTATATCGGGGCGAAGTTTACAAATTATGCACCACGTATGCTTTTGAAGCTTTCAATGATTATGACACCAGTTGTAGCTGGATGTATGTTATTGATGGAATAAAAATAATATAGCAAACTAATATGTTTTACGAATGAATTATGTAAGTAATTCATATTTCCCATATAAAAGGATTTGCTTTAATATAATGATTGTAAAGTTCGAGTATTCGAAGTACTACTTGAATTATATCCCTATCCCTTTTCTAAAAATGCGAACAAGTTTTGCCCTATTCTATTCAATAATTAATTGCATAGAAATATATTGTTCGATGACCATTATGGAACGTACATAATGGGAAAATCCCGATCCTTAAAGAGGATGCCCCTAATCTTCATGTGAAAATATGATCGGATAAGAAAGCTGACCAATTTATGGTCGGCTTTCTTTTTGTTCAAAAGTTATTTCTTCTTTAATTTCTGTTTGCAATAATAAAGCTTTTCCGAAACGACGTTTACATTCCGCACGAACTTTTTCAATGGCTAGTAGCTGAGTAGTGGCGGGAACTGTTACGATAGCTTGGCGTGATTTTCGATTTTCTTCACAAAAGACACATTCCACAACATATTTAGAAATCATATTTTCATCCTTCCGTTTTTAATTTCTAAGAAGGGATTGTCTATGAAGTTAATGTGATTTTTCGTCATTAGTTTACTTTTTTCCTCCTTTTTCAAGGAGAAAATGATAAAGAAGGTGAATTTTTGTAGGGGGAGGGATGTATATGGAAAGATGGATAGGTTGTGCAGCAGTATGTATAAATGAAAAAAATGAAGTTTTAATGGTGTTGCAAGGGCAAAAGGGTGAAGAAAAAAGGTGGTCTGTTCCAAGTGGAGGGCTTGAAAAGGGAGAGACACTAGAAGAATGTTGTATTCGAGAAGTTTGGGAAGAAACAGGTTACAATGTGGAAGTTGTAAATAAAATATACGAAAAAGAGGGTATTACATACGGGGTTCCTGTATACGTTCATTATTATGTCGTTAAAAAAATAGGCGGTAGTATGAAAATCCAAGATCCTGATGAGTTAATACATGAAATTGCTTGGAAGAGGATAGATGAAATGAAGGAATTAACGCTATCTTTCCCGGAGGATTATGAGGTTTTAAATAAATATATAAATAAAAAAGCAAGTGTTTAAACACTTGCTTTTTCAATGTATCCACGACAAGAAAAGCGGAACGATAACTAAACTAGCTCCTGCTGTTAAAAGCATAGATAAACTTGCAATGGTTCCTTCTACAGGGCCGATTTCGAATGCTTTTGATGTACCAGTTCCATTTGCGCTAGTGCCTAACATAATGCCTTTTGCGAGCGCTGTTTTAATACGGCATATACGTATGAGAGCAGGTCCGAGCAATGCTCCTGTTAACGCAGTTAAAACAACAAATACAGCTGTTAATTGTGACATACCACCGATCATTTCTGAAATGGCCATTGCAATTGGTGTCGTTACAATATGAGGCGCTAAACTATGTTCTAACGATGAATCAATTTGAAAATAATTAGCTAGTAGTGCTGAAGTAATAACTGATAAAAATGAACCGACAATGACATTAAGTAAAATAGCTATTCCATGTTTCTTGAGTAAATCAAAGTATTTATAGATTGGCCATGCGAAAGCAACTGTTGCAGGCTTTAATAATTCTGTTAACCATTGACCACCTGTTTCATATGTTTCATAAGGTGTGTCTAGTCCGAGTAATAAAGCAATTAAAATAATAGGGCAGACGAGAAGAGGAGAAAGTAAGCTCCAATTCCAGCGTTGATACATTTTCTTCGATATCCAATATGTGAATAGTGTTAATAGTAAACAAAGAAAGCCGATCATTGTGTTGATCCTTTCCGCTTTAGTAGCAATTCTGTTAGGAGTCCTGTAGCGAGAGTGACACAAAGTGTACTAATCATAATAATTAAAATGATATCGATTCCATATTGTGATAGTGTATCTTTGTAGCGTATGATAGCGACTGCAGAAGGAATGAAAAATAAAATAAGTTCTTTTAATAAAAAGTCTGCTCCGTCCTGTATCCACTCTTTTTTCACTAGGTTAAATTTTAATGAAATTAACAATAAAAAAATACCGATTATACTTCCTGGAACTGGGAGGTGTGCCTGTTTTGCAATCCATTCACCTGTCCAAGCGAAACAAAATAATAATAAAATTTGTCCGCCTAATTTCCACCATTTCATACAGTACCCACCTCTTTCTTTTTTTACATAAAAATTGTAAAAAAGAATTAACAATTTCTACTATACGTTCATTCGAAAAATTTGTCTAATATATAAATTATATGTTATTAATATATTAGATGTATTAATTGAAAGTGAAAAGGGTGTCCAAAATGGAATTACGGCATTTGCAATATTTTGTTGTAGTGGCAGAGGAGTT
>NZ_QOZX01000096.1:0-27598 GCF_008368895.1 Bacillus sp. BB081 | reverse complement strand
AATAAAATCTTATTAATTTTTATAATTGGTAGAATTTTTATAGAAATAATTCTCTTAATATATTAAAATAACATTGTATTATGTCAGATTTTAATTAGGGGAGAGAAATTTTATGTTGAAAAAAATCATTCCAGTTGCTTTAGCATTAAGTACAGTTACTTTTACTAGTGTATTTGCTGCGCCTTCAGCCCAAGCAAGTACAGAACCAAACCGCTACATAGATGTACAAATGCTCGGTATTAACGATTTTCATGGGCAACTAGACACTGTAAAAAAAATTAACAATAAAGATGCAGGGGGAATTGAGTACTTAGGGGCTTATTTACGTGATCGTGAAAAACAAAATCCGAATACATTAAAGGTACATGCTGGCGATGTTGTTGGAGCAAGTACTCCTGTTTCAGCATTATTACAAGACGAACCTACGATTGAATTTCTAAATGATTTGAAATTCGATGTTGGAACCATAGGAAATCATGAATTTGATGAAGGTGTTGAGGAAATGAACCGCCTTATTTATGGTGGATACCATGAGAAAACAGGAAATTTTAAAGGAGCAAAATTCCCATATGTTGCTGCAAATTTCTATAATAAATCCACCGGTCGTTTATTTTTACCACCATTCACTATAAAAAAGGTACAAGGAGTTCCTGTTGGATTTATCGGAGTCGTAACAACGGATGTTCCTAACCTTGTTATGCCTACTATGCTAAAGAATGTAGAAATTACAGATGAAGTTGAAGCTATTAACAAATCCGTAAAGCAATTAAAAAAACTAGGCGTTAAATCTATCGTTGTTCTTGCGCATAACGGAGGTACAACAGATGGGAACGGCGTAACAAATGGTGATATCGTCCGATTAGCAAATGAGACTGATCCAGAAGTCGATGTTATTTTTGGTGGGCATAGCCACACCTATGTAAATGGAACTGTCAATAATAAACTTGTCGTACAAGCAAATTCTTATGGTATGGCTTTTGCTGATGTTGATGTAAAGATTGATCGTAAAACACAAGATATTGTTGAGAAAAAAGCAGAAATTGTTACAACTTACCATGAAGGCATGGAGCCTGATAAAAAAATAAAGAAGAAGATGGAGAAATATCAAGCAAAAATCGCACCTCTTGTCAATGAAGTTGTAGGTAAGTCTATTGCTCCACTAGATCGCAAACTCAATATGGCTGGTGAATCTACTCTTGGAAATTTAGTTGCTGATGCCCAGCGTACAACAATGCAATCCCAAATTGCACTTATGAATCCTGGTGGTATTCGTAATGACTTAGATGCTGGTGATATTACATGGGGAGAGATATATGGTATTCAACCATTCGGAAATCAATTAATAAAAGTAAATTTAACGGGTCAAGACATTCGTGATATTTTAAATCAACAATGGCAAAAAGACATAACAAGAATGCTTCAAATTTCAGGAATCCAATACACTTGGGATGCGAACAAGCCTAATGGAGAAAAAGTAACAAGTATTCGCTTAACAAATGGAGAAGAAATTAATCCTTCTAAAACTTACAGCGTCGTTGCGAACGCATTTCTAGCTTCAGGTGGAGATGGATTTGTATCCTTTAAAAACGGTAAAGATGCTGAAACAGGACCAACTGATTTTGAAGCATTAGTAGATTATATAAAAAAATCAAAAGAACCAATTCAGTCTATTATTGATGGAAGAATTCAAAAAATAAATTAGTTTTTTATTAATCTCAAAAACAAATAGATTACCTGTACGCTATACTTTTTAGTGTGCAGGTAATCTATTTTTTGTGGGGTTGAAATAAAGTCTTACTGTGGCCAAGGGGTATACCGTCTAGATGCAGAGTTCAGAAAAAAATGAAGTAAACAAAAAATAACCTCTAAATTAACTCTATGATAAAGAGACTACAAACAATCAAAATTTGGAACGTCATATTAACTACACTAATAACACATAGTGAAATTGGATACTTTAGATAACATCATTTGTAACTAATATATATATTATAATGTTATGCGATAAGGAATTTACACTACAATGGATTGAAGCTTATGTAGTTTTATATTCTTATAAAAGAATTAAGGATTTCTTAAGAACCTATTAAGAAATAAGTGAGTTTTAGGAACTAGAATAAATGTATCTTAACAGTAATAAGAAAATGAATGGTTTAAACGGAAGTTGGAAGAGTATGTAAAAAAGCTATAAGTAAATATTTCAGGAGGTTTTTATGAAAAAGAAAATAATTATTGCAATTGTTGCTTCTGCTATAACAATGACTCATGTTGTAGGAAATACTTATGCAGATTCGAAAACAGAGGTTTCTGTTACAGCTCCCTACAATACAAATCAAATAGCGAAATGGTTAGAAGCACATGCAAAGCCTTTAAAAACAACTAATCCAACTGTACCTCTTAATGATTTGAAACCACTTAAGAATATGGTAGGTTCAGCTTCAATTGTAGGTCTAGGTGAAGCTACGCATGGGGCTCATGAAGTTTTTACGATGAAACACCGTATTGTTAATTATTTAGTATCTGAAAAGGGCTTTACCAATCTAGTTTTAGAAGATGGATGGGACAGGGCCTTGGAACTTGATCGATATGTTCTTACTGGTAAGGGAAACCCAAGCCAACATCTAGCACCTGTATTTAAGACGAAAGAAATGCTAGATTTACTTGATTGGATTCGGCAATATAATGCTAATCCAAAACATAAATCTAAAGTACGTATCATCGGGATGGACATTCAATCAGTAAACGAGAATGTTTATAATAATATAATAGAATATATTAAAGCGAACAATTCAAAACTATTGCCTAGAGTAGAAGAGCAGATAAAAGGTCTTATTCCTGTAACAAAGGATATGAAAGCTTTTGAAAGCCTTACGAAAGAAGAAAAAGAAAAGTATATTTCAGATGCTAAACAAATTAGTGCTTTATTAGAAGAAAATAAAAGTTATTTAAATGGAAAATCTAAAGAGTTTGCATGGATAAAACAAAATGCTCGTATTATTGAACAGTTTACTACAATGTTAGCGTCACCTCCTGATAAACCATCGGATTTTTATTTGAAACATGATATTGCAATGTATGAAAATGCGAAGTGGACTGAAGAACATTTAGGAAAAACCATTGTATGGGGACATAATGGACACGTTTCGAAAACAAATATGCTTTCTTTTATATACCCTAAAGTAGCTGGGCAGCATTTGGCAGAATATTACGGAAAACGGTACGTATCTATTGGAACGTCAGTTTATGAAGGACAATACAATGTCAATAATAGCAATGGTGAATTCGGCCCATATGGAACATTAAAATCGGATGATCCAAACAGTTATAACTACATTTTTGGACAGGTGAAAAAAGATCAATTTTTTATTGATTTACGTAAGGCGAACGGCGTGACAAAAACTTGGTTAAACGAACAACATCCAATTTTCGCTGGAATAACTACCGAAGGGCCTGATATACCAAAAACTATTGATATATCATTAGGTAAAGCGTTTGATATACTCGTTCAAATTCAAAAAGTGAGTCCATCTCAACTACATCAATAAATTTAGAATAATGTGCCTTAATGACAACTTGAGAAGTGTTTCATATAATACTATGAAATTTGTTTTATATAGTAAGAAGAATAATCGTATTAGAAAAAATCAGCAATTTAACTTGTTAGGAGTAAAATGAATCTTCAATATGTAAAGCGCAAAAAACACTGAAGCGAAAAGCATCGGTGTTTTTTGCGCTTTCGGGCACAGATGCTACTTCAATCCTATTGTAGAAGTGATTTTGAATGTAAGGAATTTGTAAGGAATAGGTAAGAAAAAAGAGATTTTCATTGTGTAGGATAAAAATATAAGGAGGCGTGAAGGGGGGAACAAGTACGGCCTACATATAAAACAAACAATCAGTAACAAGAGTTTTTGTGAAAATAATGAGTACAATGATTGCAAATGCATTGTTGCCTTTTCATCATTGGGAGAATGGATAGCTGTGTGGTTCGTATATGACACTGCTATCAACTATCTATACAATTTTAATAGAAGAGAGGAATTTTTTATGAAAACAAGCAGTAAAATTACATGTGCAAGTCTAGCACTTTTAATAGGTGGAAGTTCCCTGTTATACATAACACCAACATCAGTTGTAAAAGCAGAACCCGCGCAAAATGTATCTAGTTCGTTACAAACAAGTACGCAAAGCGATCGTACTTCCGTTAAGAAAGCAATACGAGATGAACTGCAACTTGGATACCCAGGAATACTCGCTCAAATTTCTAAGGGTGGTAAAACTTGGAGTTATACCGCTGGGATAGCGGATCTGAGAACTAAGAAACCAATGAAAGCAGATTTTCGCTTTCGCATTGGCAGTGTGACGAAAACGTTCATTGCAACAGTTCTACTTCAATTATCTGGAGAGAACCGTTTGAATCTAGACGACTCCATTGAAAAATGGTTACCTGGCGTTATTCAAGGAAACGGATATGATGGTAACCAGATTACGATCCGGCAAATATTGAATCATACAAGTGGTATTGCTGACTATATAAATTCAAAAGACTTTGATATTACGGATACAAAAAAATCGTATACGGCTGAAGAATTTGTAAAGATGGGGATTTCACTTCCCCCAGACTTTGCCCCAGGAAAGGGTTGGTCTTATTCAAACACAGGATACGTATTACTGGGGATCCTTATTGAAAAAGTAACTGGCAACAGTTATGCCGAAGAGGTTGAAAATCGGATTATTGAACCGCTTGATTTGTCAAATACATTTCTACCTGGCAATTCAAGCGTGATTCCAGGCACCAAGCATGCCCGTGGCTATTTGCAACTAGACGGAGCGAGTGAGCTAAAAGACGTTACGTATATTAACCCAGGTAGCTCGGATGGAGATATGATTTCTACTGCTGACGACTTAAACAAATTCTTCTCTTACTTACTAGGTGGCAAATTACTGAAGGAACAGCAATTAAAACAAATGCTTACTACAGTTCCTACAAATAGAGAGGGAACCGGATATGGTCTTGGAATCCTTGAAATTAAGCTTCCGAACGGTGTCTCGGTATGGGGACACAGGGGGGCTGTTCCAGGGTTTTCCACTTTTGTTGGTGGAACACTTGGAGGTAAACATACACTCGCTATCAATTCGAACAGTTTAAACATTAATAACCCGGAATTTTTTAAAAACATTTTACTTGCTGAATTTAGCAAGTAGACAAAAAGGAAAACTGGATAAATTTATCATTTGCAATTTCAATAGGAATGGATTAACCCTTGGAATGAGTATAGAGGGCATTAAGTATCTAGAAATAATCAAACCAATAATGAGAGATTGCTAAGTAAAAGGATTTGTTTATATATTGTATTCTCTCCAGCCGATTAAAAAAGTAACAGATATAATGAGTGATTATTGTGTATACATTATTGCATTTGTGTTGGTATCGTCACTGATTATAAATTTGTATAAGATGCGAAGTCTAATTTACGACTTCGCACTTTTGTTGTTTAACAGCTATTATTACTAAGCTATTATTAATAGCAAAAAGGAGAATGTAACTAGTTATGCAGATGAATCTTGGCACAGGCGCTATGTAGGAGATTTTGCTGAAAATAAATTTAGAAGAATATATGAATTAGAGACATGAAAGCTGAAGTGAATTTTAGTAGTTTTTATGCTTATCAGTTACTTGAAATTCTAGCTGTTTTGTGTGCATAGTTTTTCCCTCTGTGATTGATAGCGCATAGATATGAGGCTTATTTTATATGTATATTCATGTTACCGAGTATACATTGAGTGAGATTTTTTTAGAACTAAATACAGTGTTATCCCCTAATGGTGAAAATAGTATTTGAATATTGTAGGGCTCTTAAGTGTTTTTAGATTTTTAAAGCCCGGTCATTTTAACCAAAATTTTCATAGAAATACCTTTAAAAAGAACATTAGTTCGTATATAATAAGAACGAATGTTCTTTTTGTTAGGAGTGATAACCTTGTATGATTATTCTCTTTTACCGAATCGTATTATTTTATGTGTAGATCTTCGTAGCTTTTATGCAAGCGTATCATGTATTAAAAAAGGACTTGATCCACGATATACAAAATTGGCTGTTGTAGGAGATGTAAACCGTAGTGGATCAATCGTATTGGCAGCAACACCGCCATTAAAAGCGCTAGGAATTAAGAAAATGGCACGGTTGTACGAAATACCGAAGCGACCAGATATTATTATTGTGAATCCGATTATGCATACGTATATGAAATGTTCAACTTACATAACAGGTTTAGCTTTACAGTATGTTGCGCCAGAAGATTTTCATCAATATAGTATTGATGAGTTTTTTATGGACATGACCGCGAGTATTCATTTGTTTGAGAGTAATCCGTGCGAGTTTGCATTAAAGTTTAAGCGAGAAATATATGAACGTACACGGATTGAAAGTACGATTGGTATTGGGCCAAATTTATTATTGAGTAAAGTAGCGATGGATGTGGAAGCGAAAAAGAATAAGGATGGAATAGCGCAGTGGACGTATGACGATATACCCGAGAAGTTATGGAGTATTAGACCACTCAGTAAATTTTGGGGTATATCGTATAAAACAGAAATGAAATTGAATCGAAAAGGTATACATACAATTGGAGAATTAGCGCAGTACCCATTAAAGTATTTAAAACAATCATTTGGTGTAATAGGAGAAGAATTACACTTGCATAGTAACGGGATTGATTTCAGCAGAATAGCAGAGAAATATGTTCCAGCGACAACATCTATAGCGAAAAGCCAAATATTATTTCGTGATTATTCGGTAGAAGAGTTCATCGTTATTTTATTAGAGCATGTAGAAGAAGTTTGTTACAGATTGAGACGAGAAAAGAAATACGCACAAACGATCCATTTTTCAGTTGGATATAGTAAGGAATACGGAGGAGGAATAAAAAAAGCACATACGTTAAACAGAGCAACAAATTTAACAATGGATATTTACAATGTTTGTACATATTTTTTATACGAGCGGCATACAGGGGAGCCGATTCGATCGATAAGTCTTTCCTTAACAAATTTAATACATGAAGGAGAAGAGCAAATTTCGCTTTTCGATAACATTATACAAAGAGAAAAAGAAATGAGATTAACGAAAGTTATGGACGAAATTCGAACACGATTTGGTAAGAACAGTATTTTACGTGGGATTTCTTACACAAGCGTCGCAACCGCAAGATATAGAAACACATTATTAGGAGGACATAAATCGTGAAGAATGCTAATATGCCGAAAGGAAGAGGAATGGTAAAGTGGCAACCGTTTGCTAGTATGCCAGAGCAGTTTGTCTGTATTAAAGAAATGATACAGGAACAAACAAAAGTCCCGCGTCCGATCTTAACGCAAGATGCAAAAGAAAGGATTGAAAATAAGCTGTTAATTTCATATTTAGGTGAAGAAGAGGTTTTACTTACATATTATAAAGATGGCTATTTATATAAAAATTACATAACAGTAGCTGATATAAATCCGTTAAAAGAAACGATTACTTGTACGGATGCTTTTCATAATCAAAGAATAGTTAAGTTTGGTGATGTAATTGAGGTCGAGTAAAGTGTGAATTAAATCCATATAAAGGTTTATGGCCAACCATTAATAAATAGTTGGCCATACTTATCTCAAAGATCCATATCTTTTAATCCAGGACTATGCTCATTTGGCATTTCAGGAAGTTCTGGTATAGGAAAACCTTTTGGCGGGTCAGTTACTGTTAATGTTCCTTTGTTTCTACTTGGTGATTCACCTTGGAATATTTCTCCCATTCTTGTTGGATCTAAACTAAAATTAAATTGTGCGTTATGGAATCCCATGTCTACATACTTTCTGCACTCTGGGTATTTATTAATATCATAGTTCGGTACAGGGAAGAGTTTCCCCCATTCAACCCCCAATGTCTCTAAAGCTTTTGCGAAAGCATTTTGATGTGCATTATCACGTACAATTAAAAATGCAAGTGTTTCTCTAAAGGTTTGATTGGAACTCATTTCATAAATTCTAGTTTTTTGAAGAACACCTGTAGATTCAAGTACTACGTTATCTAATAAATCGCTAATCAAATTCCCATGACTATATACCCAAGATCCATTCCATGGGTTGCCAGCTGCATCAACAGGTAATGAACTTTGAGCACCTACAATAAAGTGGTGAGGATTTGCATGTTTAACCGCTTCGTTAAGTGGTGCTGTGTCAATACCAGCATTTCCTGGCGTAGGTTCACCAGATCCAGTTAATAGTTGATTAATTGTATGTTGTACAAGTTCTACATGGCTTATTTCCTCTAAAAAAACACCTCGAAGTAAATCACGATATTGCTTCTCTTTACCTCTAAAATTTGAGCTTTGGAAGAAGTATTGCATCATTGTACGCATTTCACCATAATGCCCACCTAATATTTCTTGTAAAACTTTTGCAGCAGCTGGATCTGGTTTGTCCGGCTTGATAATATTAATCAGTTCTTCTTTATAATAAAACATGAAGTACACCTCTTTTTAAGATAGTTAACATTATTATATTTTCCAATAATAGGATGTTTATTACTTATATTCCTCTTTTCTCTGATTGTGGGTTTTTCCTCAAAAATGTGAAGGTGTGAAACAACCATTTTAAATTTGAGATGAGTGTGGGGAGATTTGAACTTGTATTGCTTTTAAATAAAGTCACGGTGTTATTAAAAAAAGAAGCATTGTTTTGAAGAAGGACGAGATGTTTATAAAAAAGTTACCATGATTTACTCTTTTGTGTTAAGTGACAAGAAAGTTGTTTCATTAAAAGGCCATTTTGTGAAATAAGAGGAAAGGTCTCATTCTCAATTTTAATAGACATTTTAATTCGCGTACTGATAGAATAAGCAGAAATATAATATAGGTGGGATGGAATTGAGAAAAAGATTAGGCTGCTTACACGCCCATTATTCGAATATAGAATATATAGAAAATGCACTTTCTTCATTTAACATTGAATTAATACATTTTGTTGACCCGGCATTAATGTATCGAGTTACATCAAATGAAAATTTCCTAGAATCAGATGCTCAATTGAAAGTTAAAGAGCAAATAGAATGGATTGCCCAATGTAATGTTGATGCTATCCTTATTACTTGCACAAACTATATTGCAATTTTACAGGAAGACCAACTCTCAATATCAGTGCCAATTATTAAAGTTGATGAACCTTTCTTTGATTACATCAGCAATATACAGCAACCTCAGACAATTCTTTTTACAAATCCTGCAACTGTTGAAGGTACGGTAAAACGTCTTAAACATCATGCTAATAACTATCAAAAATCTTTAGATTTAGAAGTTATTGTTATAGATAGTACTTTTGAATTGATAATGCAAGGGCTAAAAGAAGAATACAACCAAGAAATTACAAAGTCCTTAAATCAAATCATTAAAGATGAAAAGAAAGTTATCTCCGTTGCTCAATTATCTATGGTTGATGCATCTCAGCAAGTTGAGTATAAAACATCTAAGACTATTATTAATCCATTGAATACATTAGTATCTTACATTGTTAATCAATTAGAATTAAAGAAGAAAAATCAGTGATAAACTGATTTTTTCCTTCAGCTAAAGGGCGTTTTAATTGAGCAAGGATCACAAAAATTATCAAACTTTTTTATAAAAGGATGATTCAATTAAATATAGAAAAAGCGTGTTTTAATCAAAATTTTTTTCAAAACACGCTTTTTCTATTTGTTCTTTTATCAAGGTTTATTAAATTAATTGAATCAAGCCTTATACAAAAGCTACAACTTGCATTTTTTGTATAATAAAGAGGGCATAAAAGAAAGTAGGATGTAATCAAAATTAACTACTAGTTTTGGGTGAAAAAGATAAGGGCATGGGTTTTAATCTTATCTTTAGCTTTAAGAATAGTTAAAAATAATCATTTGAAAAGGATGTATTTTCAAGGCTTCAAAATGACTTTTATACAATCATCTTCCCGGTTATTAAAAATTTGATAACCATAGCTCGCGTCTTCAAGGGGGATTTTGTGTGTAATAATCTCTTTTGGATCGAATTCTTTGTTTGTTATTTTTTTAAATAGTTCTGGCATAAAATGAATAACAGGTGCTTGTCCCATTTTAAGGTTAATATTTCTAACCCAAAATGCTCCGAGTGGAAATGCATTATAATTACCACCATAAACACCAGTCATTTGAACCGTTCCGTATTTTCTTACGGCTTTCGTAGCAATTTGAATAGGACCGAGGGTACCGCCTTGTAGTTTTAATTTTTGTTCCAGAAATTCTAGGGGTGATTTTTTTCCATCCATGCCTACGCAATCAATGACTACATCGGCACCACCATGTGTGATTTCCTTTAAATGTTCTCCCATATCAGGAAATTTTGTAAACTCAAATACCTCAACATTGTTAATCTTTTTTGCATAATTTATCCGATAATCTAAGTAATCGACTGCGATTACTCGTTTAGCACCTTGCATCCAAGCGAATTTTTGTGTCATTAATCCAACAGGTCCACAACCAAGGACAATAACAGTATCACCGCGCTTAACGCCTGCATTTATTACACTCCAATAGGCTGTTGGCAAAACATCAGATAAAAAGAGTAGGGATTCATCTTCAAGTTCGCATGATTCCGGTATAACAAATGGAGTGAAATTTCCAAAAGGAACTTTTAAATATTCAGCTTGTCCACCTGGATGGTTACCAAATTTCTCTGTATAACCAAAGTATCCACCAGAATCGTAATGAGGATTCGAGTTATCACATTGACTTTCCATTTCATGTTGACAATAGAAACAATGTCCACAAGCAACGTTAAAGGGGATAACAACACGATCGCCTTTTTTTACTTTAGTAACATCTGGACCAACTTCTTCAACAATTCCCATTGGCTCATGGCCAATAATGTACCCTTGAGGTAACGGCATGTTACCTTGATATAAATGTAAATCAGAACCGCAAATAGCGGTTGAAGTAATTTTTACAATAATATCATCTTTTTTCTCTAACTTTGCATCATCAACTTGTTTAACTTGTACTTGGTTTGGTCCTTGATAGGTTACAGCTTTCATCACATATCTCCTTAGGAATCATTTTTCATAATTTATATGTATCTCTTGGCAAAACAGAAATCTTTAGTAAAGAGAAATCTATACATAGTGTTGTTATGAAAGTACGTTATAGCAACTCTTCTTTCTTATATCTTTTGCCCTATTTTAAGAAGAAACTCAATATTTATTCATAATCTAATTCCCACAAAAAGGATAATTATTATTTCATAATTTGTAGCATATTAAAAAAATCGGAGGTGAAACGATATGACAAACAATAATAGTGGAAGTCGTAATGAATTGTTAGTTCGAGGTGCTGAACAGGCTCTTGATCAAATGAAATATGAAATTGCACAAGAGTTTGGTGTACAACTTGGTGCAGATACAACAGCTCGTTCAAACGGATCTGTTGGTGGTGAAATTACAAAACGTTTAGTAGCAATGGCTGAACAACAACTTGGTGGTAGAGCTAACCGCTAAGTAAATTGAAATACAATGTAGCAGATATGTAAATCAATTTCTTTTGTATATGTATAAAAATAAAACCCTTATAGTAAATGGATTCTCACTCAAAGATTATTGATAATCTTCTTTCATAATCTTTGAGTATTTTATTTGTAAACTACTTTCCTAAACAATAAACACGCGGTGTTGGAAAGGTGTTTTCCATGCATAGTAGAAAATCTTTTGCAGGAAAAAGCATACTTAAAAATTTGATTTCAATATTGAACTCAATATTTATTATGATATTTTCGAAAGCGAGGAATTTAAAAATGGGTATATTAAGTGGAAATCCTCAAAATGAACCGTTACATTACGGAGAAGTATTTGATATTTGGAGTTATCTTCTCGCTGCACAAGGTGCAATTGCAAGCCATCAAGTATTTATAAATCACACAGGTGACGAAGATTTGAAGAAGTTTTTAGAAAGCTTAATTGAAAATGATATGAACTCGGAAATAGAAGAGTTAAAAACTCTTTTAAAAGTTAATGGCGTAGCTTTACCTCCTGCTCCTCCAGAACGACCAGTTGCATCTATCGAAGATATTCCTTCAGGAGCGCGTATTAATGATGCTGAAATAGCAGCAGCTGTTGCTACAGGATTAGCAGCTGGACTTGTGACATGTAGTCAAGTGATGGGAAAATGTCTTCGAGAAGATGCAGGGATGCTATTCGGACAATTTCATATGAAAAAAGCGCAAGCAGGTGTAACTTTGCTGCGTTTAAGTAAGAAAAAAGGGTGGGTAGTTCCACCTCCGTTACATGTAAGAAATTCTGATCAAGCTTAAGAAACAAAAATAAAAAAAGTGGCATTGGCCACTTTTTTATTTTTTAGATGTATCCTCAGGCTTGGATTTATTTATTGTAGAAGAATCTATATATTCATCTGACATTTCCATAGCATATTTATCATGATGAATATGATTGTGATTTCTTAATTCATCGTCGTTACGCAGTACTAATCTCTTCATATAAATGTGGAAGAAAACCTCCATCCCGCCAATAATTAAAGCAGCTAAGAATGAAGAAAGTCCAATATTACGAGTAGCATCTAAATTCGTAAATAAGGATGTTAAAAGCCAAATCCCGAAGAAGGTTAGGCCGAAATCTGCTATTGTAGCAATCATATTTCCGTATTTAGGTAAAATGAAGAGATCACCGATTAAATAGGCAGCTCCTGTTAGGAAAAGAGAAATGAGTAATACTCTAGGAATTGAAATGCCTTGAAAGATACCGAGTACCATTAATAATACTGCAGTTAACGCTGTGTATTTAATTAGTAAAGCAACAATATGTTTCATCATTTTCCTCCATTGTTTAAACGTATATGGAATAAAATATTTCATAAAAACGGGTTATGCTATATAGCGTAACCCGTTTTAATCACCCTTTAATGGTAAGAAGTACAACCTGGGTAAGAAGCAGGCTTATACTACGTATAGTATTTGCGGAGTATCAAGTTTTATTCACAAGGTGTAGTTCCATTCTTATAATAGAGATGTTGCCTAAGTACATTGTTTTTATATTAAACTTAATAATTTTTTTGTTTTGATTTTGTTTCTTAAATATAAGAAACAAAATATTTTCATGCTTAATGTATCTTTTTGTCTACATATTTCCCATAATCGGGTACAGCGATTTTATCAAATTCTTGAACGAGTGTTTTGAGGCTTGTTGATAGCAATTCACCTGACATCGGTATCCCATGTCCAGTAATAGCGACCAGAGGCTTTACTTCTTCTAATTTAATGACTGATTCTTTAGCGGCTTTCCAGTCTGTTGTTAAATAACGAGGGGGGCCGCTTATTTCCTGTTCCTGAGTAAATACTTTATATAGATATTCCTGTTTCACAGTAACAAAAGCATCCCCAGCAATTAAAGTTCGGTCTTTTTCTCGGAATAATGAAATATGCCCTGGAGTATGCCCTGGTGTATGAATCCATCTAAACTCTGGCATATGGGGAACAGTTCCATCGGTAGGTAGTGCTTTTACGCTATTTCCTAAATCAATCGGTTCATTAGGGAACAGGGGAGACATTTTGGCTACCATACCACCTTCAACTGTTGGATCTGGTTCAGGATAGCTTTGTTGTCCAGTCAAGAACGGTATCTCCATTTGATGGGCATAGACTGGAACATCCCAATACTTAATGAGTTCAATTATTCCTCCAACATGGTCAAAATGCCCATGAGTTAAAATAATTGCTTTTGGGCGGCTATTTGTACCAAATCGCTTCTCAGTAACAGAGATAATTTCATTTGCACATTTAGGCATTCCAGCATCAACTAAAACAAAATCATTGGTATGCGGATTTCCAACAAAACATATGTTGACGATTTGAATCGTGTAACAAAATAAATCAGGCAATACTTCAAGGCCATGACCACTTTCAATTGAAGTTGCTGGAATAAACTTGTAATCACTTCCGTAATTCATTTCCTTGTTCATTTTTTATCCCCCTTAATATATTTTAATACGACATTATAGTTCCCTAATTTCTCGAATCCATTTTGGGACATTTGAAAAAAATTAGTGGGGGATTACAAAAAAAATTAAGTCCTAGAATTAAGGTGGAGACATATGAATTTATATAATAGTTTCTACAATTTTTTTGAGGAGGGTGATAAGTTAATAAAATATTCATCTTAATATTTTAATGTGTATTTATATGAAAATTACATAACAGTAGCTGATATAAATCCATTAAATAAGACGATTACTTGTACCGATGCTTTTCATAATCAAAGGATGTTTAAGTTTGGTGATGTAGTTGAAGTGAATTAGAGGGGGAATATCTCTTCCTAACTTAATTATATCATGTAAATCACGTTCGAAATAGACTGTTTATTCGTATTTACTACTGCTACAATCAAGAACACATGCATAGTAAGGAGAGATGGTAAATGAGTTCTTTCGTTCTCGATTTTCAGGAAATAGAAAACACGCAGCTTGCACTCGTTGGTGGAAAAGGATTGAATTTAGGGGAGTTATCAAGCGTTCAAGGGATACAAGTGCCAGAAGGATTTTGTGTTACAACGGTAGGATATGAAAAGGCCATCGAGCAAAATGAGGAGCTTCAAACTTTGTTGCAGCAACTAACAAAGTTGAAAAAGGAAGAGCGAGCTCAAATTGGTGAAATGAGTAAGAAGATTAGAGAAGTCATTATGGCAGTAGAAATCCCTACTGATGTAGTGGAAGCGGTAGCTCATTATCTCTCACGTTTTGGAAATGAACATGCGTATGCCGTGCGTTCGAGTGCTACGGCTGAAGACTTGCCGTATGCCTCGTTTGCTGGTCAACAAGATACGTATTTAAATATTATCGGTAAAGAAGCGATTTTGCAGCATGTAAGAAAGTGCTGGGCTTCTTTATTTACAGAGCGAGCAGTTACGTACCGCATGCAAAATGATTTTGAACATAATCAAGTTTCTATATGTGTTGTCGTTCAAAAAATGGTTTTCCCTGAGGCTTCGGGCATTTTATTTACTGCTGATCCGGTTACTTCTAACCGAAAGGTAGTATCAATTGATGCCAGTTTTGGACTTGGTGAGGCATTAGTATCAGGACTGGTCTCTGCCGATAATTATAAAGTAAAAGAAGGCGAAATTGCCGGAATGATGATAGCGACTAAAAAATTAGCTATTTATGCTTTAAAAGAGGGCGGAACGGAGACGAAACAGATTGATCCGGCTCAGCAAAAAATTCAAACATTGTCTGAACAACAAATTTTACAACTAGCACAGATCGGAAGACAGATTGAAGCTTATTTTGGTTGTCCGCAAGATATTGAATGGTGTTTAGTGAATGATACATTTTATATTGTTCAAAGTCGCCCAATCACGACTTTATATCCAATACCAGAAGTAAATGATGGGGAAAATCATGTGTATGTATCGGTTGGTCACCAGCAAATGATGACCGATCCCTTGAAGCCATTAGGAATGTCTTTATTCCAGTTAACATCTTTTGGACAGAGGTTTCAAGCTGGAGGAAGGTTGTTTGTTGATGTTGCACAAAGATTGGCTTCGCCTACTAGTAGAGAACTTTTATTAAATATGATAGGGAATTCGGAACCGCTTATTAAAGATGCATTAACGACTGTAGTCGAGCGAGATGATTTTATTACATTGTTACGAGATGAAGAAAAAGAAAAGAGTGTTGGTAAAAGTGGACCACTTGCAAGTTCGCAACCAGAAGTCGAAAACAATCCAGCAATCGTTACGGATTTAATAGAAATGAATCAAGCATCAATTGAAGAGTTAAAACGAAACATGCAAACAAAATCAGGGGTGGATGTACTTGATTTTATTTTGGAAGATATTCAGCAATTAAAGAAAATATTATTTCATCCGCAAAGTATGGCTGTCATTATGGCAGGTATGGATGCTTCAACATGGATCAATGAAAAGATGGAGCAATGGCTAGGCGAAAAGAATGCAGCAGACACACTTTCTCAATCCGTACAAAATAATATTACGTCTGAAATGGGGCTAGCATTACTCGATGTTGCTGATGTGATTCGGCCATATCCAGAAGTTATTGCGTATTTACAACATGTAGAAAATGATAACTTTTTAGATGAATTAGTTCAATTTAAAGGCGGAGAAAAAGCTCGAGATGCCATTCTAACTTTTCTAAATAAATACGGAATGAGATGTAGCGGAGAAATCGACATTACGAAAACGCGCTGGAGTGAAAAGCCAACAACCATTATCCCGATGATTTTAAATAACATAAGAGACTTTGAAGCTGGTGCTAGTAAGCGGAAGTTTGAAAAAGGGCTGCAGGAAGCTTTGAACAAAGAAGAAGAGTTATTAGAGCGATTGCAACATTTGCCGGAGGGTACACAAAAAGTAGAAGAAACGAAGCGAATGATTCGTAACATCCGTAATTGTATCGGTTATCGTGAATATCCAAAATACGGCATGATTAATCGTTACTTCATATATAAGCAGGCATTATTGAAAGAAGCTGAGCAACTTGTGCAGAACGGTGTCATTCATGAAGTCGATGATATATACTACCTAACTTTTGAAGAGCTTCATGAAGTTGTTCGCACGAATAAGCTAGATTACGAGGTTATTCATAAACAAAAAAATGAGTACAAATTATATGAAAAACTAACGCCTCCCCGCGTTATGACGTCTGATGGAGAAATCATTACAGGTAAATATAAACGAGAAAATCTTCCGGCGGATGCGATTGTTGGTCTGCCTGTTTCTTCTGGAGTAGTTGAGGGAAGAGCTCGCATTATTTTAAACATGGAAGAAGCGAATTTAGAAGAAGGGGATATATTAATTACTGCTTTTACTGATCCTGGCTGGACACCATTGTTTGTGTCTATAAAAGGTTTAGTCACCGAAGTTGGAGGACTTATGACGCACGGAGCAGTGATTGCACGTGAATACGGATTGCCAGCAGTCGTCGGAGTAGAGAATGCTACGAAACGAATCAAAGATGGGCAACGAATTCGGGTACATGGAACAGAAGGGTATGTTGAAGTGTTGTAATGAAATAAAAGATCATCCGCTATTATAGTGGATGATCTTTTATTATGTAGCTGACTTATTTCTTTAAACCAGCCGCATAAAAAGGGCCATGAACTGCAATTGTTGATAAAATACGAGCAATTTCCTCAGGTGTTTCTTTTTGGCCATTATTTAACCATTGCTGAATGACACCAATATGAGCAGAAGCCATGTAAGAGGCTAAGTATTGGCTTGGGACAAGTAAGTTCTCTTTATTAATGAGAGCACCATTCGTATCTTCAAATAGTGTTTTCCACATAAAATCTTTCAGTTTTGTTTGGAAAGATAAATCTCCTTTTGGGCTTAGCACAGCTTTCATAAAATCACTATTTTCATTTAGAAATTCAAGGATAGAAGTGATAAGTATAAACGGCATTGTTGGGGAAGGATTTGATCCAAGATCCGCAATAACTTCTGGAAACTTCCGTTTTGCAATGCTAGAAAATTCATACATAATTTCTTCTTGACATTTCGTCATTAAATCAAATTTATCTTGATAGTGCGCATAGAAAGTACCGCGATTTATGTTCGCTTTCGTTGTAATATCTTTCACTGTAATGGCGTCAAAACCTTTTTCTTCAATTAATTCCACCAATGCATTTCGTATGGCAGTTTTCGTACGAACAACACGTAAATCTAAATTACTATCACGCAAAGTATATCCCTCCTTCATTTTAGCCAACACATTTCAAGAATGTGTATGATAACCGACACATTCACGATTTTTGATTATTGTATAAGGTTCAACTCAAACATATAATTCAAAATATAAATAAACAACACGTTGTTGGTTATTATAAATCAAATTATAGGAGGAGAAAAGAAAATGTTTAAAAATAAACTTTTATTGTTATCACCGGTTATTGCACTACTTGTTGTTTTTATTTTTTCATTAACGTTATTTCCAACCGTTCAACCTCAGCCGAAAAACTTGCCAATCGCAATTGTAAATGAGGATCAAGGAGTAGAAATTCCGAATCAACCGAAGATGAATATGGGGCAAACGATTGTTGATAATATGAAAAAGACATCAAAATCAGAGGAAGAACCTGCGGTGAAGTGGGTAGAAGTGAAAAATAAAGAAGCAGTTCAAAAAGGCTTAAATAATCAAGAATATTACGCAGCATTAGTTATTCCGAAAGACTTTAGCACAAAACAAGCATCACTACGAACACCACAGCCATCTTCGCCAGAGGTAGAAATATTCATAAATCAAGGAATGAATACAGCAGCTTCAACTATGGCAGGACAAATGTTAAATGCGATCGTTGAGAATATGAACAATACTGTTCGCACACAACTACTCGAAGGATTGAAAGCAAAAGGGGCTACATTAACAGCAGATCAAGTTTCAAATGTAGTCACACCTATTGCAAAGAAAGTGACAAATGTGAATGAAATCGGCAAAAATAGTGCGAACGGTAACTCGCCAATTTCATTGTTCCAGCCATTATGGATTGCAAGTTTAGCCAGTGCAGCGATTATCTTTATTGCGATAAGCAAAATGCCGGTAGGTACAAGAAAAGAAAACTTTGTATTAAAATTAAAACAAATAGTAGCTGGAGCAGTTGCGACAATTGTAATTGGGTTTGGTCTTACATGGATCGCAGGTGGTGTGGTAGGGTTAAATATTTCGAACTTTACAGATACGGCACTATTTTTATCTATTACGTCCTTTAGTTTCTTCTTAATGATATCAGCGGTACTTTCACTAGTTGGACTAAAAGGAATTGGTGTATTCGCACTCTTACTATTCTTCGGTGCCCCGTTATTATCATTAGCACCTGAAATGTTGTCGCCATTTTATCAAGATTGGGTGTATTCATGGTTACCAATGAAATTTATGATTGAAGGCCTTAGAGAAATCTTTTTCTTCGGAAAAGGGTTAAGCTGGAGTACACCTGTTACTGTGCTTGTTTGGATTGGTGCGGTAAGTATGGCTATTATTCTAATGACTGCTTTCAAACGTAGTGCAATAAAGAAACATAAAACAGAATTGAACGCTTAGAAAAAAGGACGTTTCACTCGTAGTGAAGCGTTTTTTTGTGGTGAAATGGTTATTAGTCTATAGGGAAAAGAAGAGTTCGTATTTGTGGTTCTTTTTGTATACATGCTCCTACTATTTCAAATTGCATAAAATGTTATGAGAAATAATGGAGGGGATACGATGTATAATTCGAATGATTATGATTGGTATAGGCAAAATGATAAGTTGATTCGTGATATTGAGAAAGCAATTAATGGAGAGTTTAGTGCTATAAATTGCTATGCGAAATTAGCTAATATGGCTCCAAATGTGGCGGAAAGAAATCAAATTCTTGAAATTCGTAATGATGAAATAAAGCATTTTCATCAGTTTGTACAGATCTATACAAATTTAACTGGTCAGCAGCCAAAACCACAAATTACAGAAGAATGTCCGAATACGTACTTACAAGGATTAGAATTCGCAATACAAGATGAACAGAAGACAGTAGATTTTTACTTGGAAATTTCAGATGAAGCATCAGATGCACATTTGAAAGAGTTACTGCGTAGAATAGCTGCCGATGAACAAAATCATGCAGTGTGGTTTTTATATTATTTTGTGAAGACGAAGTGAATGCCTAGGGGATTAAGACCGTTTCACTAGTAGTGGAGCGGTTTTTTTGTGGAATACAAGTTGTAAAATAGATACCTTGAAGGTGTAATGATTATTTTTGGTATATAATGTATAAAACGCAAATTAATAAAGAGAGAAGTAAGTTTTGAAAGGAGAACAGCAATATGAAGAGGAATACAGTTAAAGAATATACAATTCGAATTGCTACTGAAGAGGAAAGCGATAGCATTATCAATCTATTACAAGAAGTAGCGCAGTGGCTACAATATAAAGAAGTGGATCAGTGGCAGTATCTGTTAGGCAGAGAGGCTACGGATGAAATACTAGAAGGTATAAGAGAGAAATATACATATGTGATTACAACGGAAGATGAAATTATCGGTACAGTGACAGTATCTCCTAAACAAAATGAATGGGATGAGCGTATTTTTGGTAAAGAGGAAGTTTCCGATTCTTTATATATTCATAGATTTGCGGTGAAACGGAAGTATAAGGGGCATGGAATCGGAAAAGGGATTTTACAGTGGGTATACGAAAATGTACAACATGATAAAGAGTACTTGAAGCTAGATTGTGTTGGACATAATCGTACGTTGAATGATTTTTATAAGAAAAATGGTTTTGAATATGTTGGGAGTACAGATGGACTTAGTAAATTTCAAAAGAGAAGGGGCAAGTGAATGAATCAAATTCATACTGATGTAGTTAAAAGGTTGATAGGGGAACAGTTTCCTGAATGGGCACATTTAGAAGTGAAGCCTGTAAAGTTTAGTGGGCATGATAATAGAACGTTTCACCTAGGGGATGAGATGAGTGTAAGATTACCAAGTGATGCGGCATATGCACCACAAGTAGAGAAAGAAAATAAGTGGCTACCTCTATTAAGTAAGAATCTTTCTTTACCGATTTCTACACCAGTTGCGAAAGGAAATCCATCTGAAGAGTATCCGTGGCCTTGGTCTATTAATAAGTGGATAGAAGGAGATACTGTTACGAAACAAAATGTCCGTGACCTAAATGAATTTGCGGCGGACTTAGGAGCATTTTTAATAGAATTGCAATCCATTGATGCGAGTAACGGACCGATAGCTGGAGCACATAATTTTTACCGAGGTGGGCTTATATCTGTATATAATGAAGAGGCGAGAGGTGCGATCGAGAATAATAAGGACGTTTTTGATGAAAACGTATTAAAGCATCTTTGGGATGTAGCACTTCAGTCAACGTGGGAGCGTAAAACAGTTTGGGTTCATGGAGATGTTGCACCAGGAAATTTACTCGTTAAGGACGGAAAGCTTTGCGCCGTAATTGATTTTGGTATTTTAGGAGTAGGAGATCCGGCTTGTGATGCAGCGATGGCTTGGACGTTTTTTGATAAGAATAGTAGAAACGTATTTAAAGAAGTATTGCGCATAGATAAAGAAACGTGGAATAGGGCGAGAGGATGGGCACTTTGGAAGGCGTTAATTACGTATGATGCGAATAAGATTAGTAATAAGATAGTGGCGGAAGAATCGTATCGTGTCATTCAAGTGATTGTGGATGATTATGAGAGGTAATAGAAAAAGCCTATTTCAAAATAGGCTTTTTCATATGATTAAATATTAGAAATCGAAAGAAGGAATCTAACATAATTATACAGAATATTTAGATAAATAGGAGGTGTCGAATTTTGAGTGAAATTGAATTAAAAAGGAATGTAATTAAGACAGGGAGTGAGAAGAGGATCATTCTTCGGTTTATACTTGCTAGTCTCGTTGGGGTGTTTATGTTTTTCGTACCGGTTACGATAAATGGTGCTTCGTCCATTATGATTGATCATATCGTATCTTGGGTCCGGGCTTCGGTTCCAGGAGTAGTACCTTATTACGCACTACTTGTTATGGTAATGGGTGCAATTTATCCGTTTTATACGAAGAAATGGAATGCTTCTATCGTAGACATTTGTTTTTCTATTTTAAAAGTAGTTGGCGTCGTTTTCGGTGTACTATATTGTTTTAAAGTGGGACCAGCCTGGTTCTTTGCGCCAGATGTAGGGCCGTTTTTGTATGAGAAACTAGTAATATCGGTAAGTTTACTCGTTCCAATTGGCTCAGCTTTTTTAGCGTTATTAGTCGGGTACGGATTACTAGAATTTATTGGTACATTTTGCCGTCCAATTATGAGACCGTTATGGAAAACACCGGGAAGATCAGCAATCGATGCGGTTGCTTCCTTTGTAGGGAGCTATTCATTGGCGTTATTAATTACGAACCGCGTGTATAAAGAAGGAAAATATACGACAAAAGAAGCAGCTATTATCGCTACAGGCTTTTCTACAGTATCCGCAACATTTATGATTATCATCGCAAAAACATTAGACATTATGCATTTATGGAATGTTTATTTTTGGACTACTCTCGTTGTAACATTCATCGTAACTGCTATCACCGTAAGAATCCCACCCCTTAGTAGAAAACCAGATACATATGTAACGGAAGAAGGGTTCCCAGAGCCTGTTTATAAAGAAAAAATGCTAGAACGAGCTTGGGAAGATGCGTTAGAAGTATCAAAATCTGCACCGAGTATTATGAAAAATATTGCAGTGAACTTAAAAGACGGTTTTATTATGACGATGGGAATTTTACCATCAATTATGTCAGTAGGGTTAATTGGTATCATCTTAGCAAAGTTTACACCAATATTTGATTGGATCAGCTATATTTTCTATCCATTTACATGGCTATTACAATTACCAGAAGCAGACTTAGCTGCTAAAGCGGTATCCGTTGGTATTGCGGAAATGTTTTTGCCATCATTATTAGTAGTAAGTGCACCACTTGTGACAAAGTTTGTCATTGCGGTTGTTTCGGTATCATCTATATTGTTCTTCTCAGCTTCCATTCCTTGTATTTTATCGACAGACATTCCGTTAAAAGTATCGGAACTTATTATTCTCTATGTACAAAGAACGATCTTAACGTTACTTATTATTACGCCGATTGCTTACATACTTCTATAAAGAATGAACTCGCTTTAAAGAAAAGCGAGTTTTTTTATGTTTGTTAATTTACGATATGTAGATTATAAGATGTTTTTTTGTATGATATAGTTAAAAAAGAGGAGGGGAACAAATGGAAATAATTCATAAAAGAGCAAAGTTACGGTTAATAGATAGTGATGATGTCGAAACTTTGTTTTCGATTGTAGAAGGAAATCGGGATATTTGGGCGTATTTAATTTCTAAAATGGATAGTGTTCAAGATATGCAGCAATATGTTCAAAAAGCGATACAGGGTTATGGGAAGGGGACTCAAATACCTTTCGTTGTAGTGGATCAACAGACGAATGCGATTGTAGGGAGTACACGCTTATATAATATTTCAGTAGAAAATAAGACAGTCGAGTTAGGGCAAACGTGGTATCATCCAAGTGTGCAACGTACGAGTATAAATACAGAGTGTAAGTACATGCTTCTCCAGTATGCTTTTGAAAAATTACGTATGCTGAGAGTACAAATTAAGACGGATGCAAGAAATGAAAAAGCACAACGAGCAATTGAAAGGTTAGGCGCAGTAAAAGAGGGTGTGCTTAGAAATGAAAGAAAATTACCGAATGGTTATGTGAGAGATGCAGTTGTGTACAGTATTATCTCGAGTGAATGGCCAGGCATAAAAGAACAATTGTTAGAAAAATTAGAGTTGTATAAAGAAAAGTTATAATTCGTGTTTTGAAAGGTATATTGTTCGCGATGTATGAAAAATATACCTTTTTTCTTACAAAATGCTACTTTATTTTAATTCCTTTTGTTTCATCGTTCCCTTCTGAGAAAAAATTCGTTACAATGTAGTTGTATGGTAATAAACTTATGAATTTAAAACATGTAATGAAAACCGCAAATAAAAATGAATTGATAATCCTCAATTTTAAATGAAAACCCTTTTATACATAAATAACAAGTAAAGTTCCTTCTTTTAAATAAACTCAAACAAAACGATTTGATATAAATGTTTTTTTATAGAAGTATGGATGATGTACGGAGGCAATTACAAATGAAAGAAAATAAGAAGAGTAAGAAAAGACGAATCTTTCAAGTATTTTTACTAATGATTTGTTCTGCTATTTTATATGTAAGTTATGCAGCTTATGATATTTGGAGTTATCGTTTTAAAACAAATGATGGCGTGAAAACGGATGCTGGTATCGTACTAGGAGCAGCTTCGTGGAACGGAAAACCATCTCCTGTATTTAAAGAAAGAATTAATCATGCGATTTCTTTATATAAGAACGGAAATATTAAAAAGATTATTTTTACAGGTGGTACAAAGTTCGAGGCAGAACTTGAGGAAGCCCGTACTGCAAGAGTATATGCAATGAAACAAGGTGTAAAAGAGGAAGATATTTTAATTGAAACAAAATCCCTTTTCACTGAAGAAAATTTAAAGAATGCGAAGGAAGTTGGAATAGAGAACGGAATACGCACATACACGATTGTAAGTGATCCACTTCATATGAAACGCGCAATGAGAATCGCAAAACATATTAATATTGAAGCGTATGCTTCACCAACGCCGACATCAGCATATAAAACGTTAGACACAGAAATACCATTCTTCTTTAAAGAATTATTCTCGTACATTGGATATGTAACCTCGTTGCCATTAAAGGCATTGAAGGGAGACTAATAAGAAAAGAACCTATCTTTAAATAGGAACTTTTCTTATTAGTTAAAAACATTGTATTTTTATCGGAATAGTGAAACAATAGAGAGGTAGCTTCATATAATCATAATGACAAAATGAACGGTTTATGAATCGAGCATAAAGGAGATTATAGTATGGCACTCTCATTTGTTGAAACAGAAAAACAATCTTTCATTATTGAACAAATAAATAAATTGATTCCGAAGTTCATGGAAAGGGAGCATCAACTAAGTGAATTAGGATCATTTCCGTATGAAAATATAAATGATTTGAAAGATATCGGATATACGAAATTAACGTTACCGAAGGAATTTGGTGGTAGTGCGATTTCTTTATATGACTTCGTTTTATTTCAAGAGAAAATTGCGGAAGGCTGCGGAGCTACTGCATTATCGATTGGCTGGCATATTGGCATTGTGAAAGAACTAGCGGAAAACCGCTCTTGGAATGATGAGATGTTCAAATGGTTTTGCGAGGAAGTGCGTAATGGTGCGCTCTTTAACCGAGCAGCAACAGAGCCGAAAACAGGGAGTCCGACGCGTGGCGGTAAGCCAGAAACAATAGCGGTTCAACAAGGCGAGAAGTGGGTTATAAATGGAAGAAAAACTTTTACAACGATGGCGCCAGTACTTGATTATTTTATTATTTCAGCAAGTATTGAAGGCAAAGAAGAAGTTGGTGAGTTTGTCATTCCAAGAAATACACTCGGTGTATCCATTGAAGAAACGTGGGATAGCGTTGCAATGCGAGGGACTGCTAGTCACGACCTTGTCTTACAAAATGTAGAGATAGAAAGTCGCTTTTTTACAGATGTAAAGGGCGGGAAAGTGAAACAAAAGGGTATTGGCTGGTTGCTACATATACCAGCATGTTATTTAGGAATTGCACAATCAGCAAGAAATTATGCAGTTCAGTTTGCGGAATCATACAAGCCAAATAGTTTAAACCATTCTATTAGTTTATTACCGAATGTTAGAAGATTAGTCGGAGAGTTAGAACTCGAGCTTATGCAAGCTCGCGTCTTTTTATATCAAATTGCGAAAAAATACGATGAGGCAGAAGATAAACTGTCACTGCAAGCAGAATTAGCGGCAGTGAAATACGCCGTAACAAATGCGGCGATATCCATAGTGGATAAATCAATGCGCATCGTAGGAGCAAAAAGTTTATCAGAAAAAAATCCGCTTCACCGTTACTATTTAAACGTCAGAGCAGGACTACACAATCCGCCGATGGATGATGCAACACTATCTATGTTGGCGGATGCGGCGTTTCGGTCGTAGTTTTTTTAGCTTGAACTTTATTATTTAAGTGCAATATAGTTGTTTTGAAAGCACGTGTTTGATTAGTAATCGAACACGTGCTTTTTATTAGTTGGATATACTAGTTTAAAAAGCACGCGTTTTAATATAAATGGTTATCATGATTTTGTAAGTGTTCCTTGATGGAAAAACATTTGCCATCTTCCCTCTATCAGTTTCCAAATGGAGCTTCGCAAAGTATTCTGCATTCTAGTTTCATCTCTTACACGATATGTTGCCAACACTGTATCGTCCGATATAGAGTATATTTCAAAATTAGAAAGAGTCATTTCTCTTACACTAAGTCCGTCTCCACCAACAGAGTCCTTCTTATACCAAATGTTTCCTGAACTTCCAAACTCAAAAAAATTGTCTGCAAGTAATTTGTCCAGTTCAGCTGGATTTGTACGAGTTTTAGGTTCTAATAGTTTTTCCTCTAGTTCACATAAATGCTTTTTTAATTCGGAGTGCTTTTTCACGTGATCATCCCCATATATTAATTATTGTACAACAACTAAACTGCTCTTTTTTTTACTAACGAAAAGGATTTTAACTAGTTAGATAATTGGTTGCGTATTATTATAATGCCAGTATAGAAGCGTTGTAAACATTTGTCTTATCTAATCCCAAATTAAAGGTCTTTCCAAATCTACCATTCGTAAATATTGTAAAAATTGACCAGCATGGACCGCATCATGATAGGCAATTCGTAATAGCATGTCGCCTAAATATCGTTGATAGCCAACATCGCTTCGATCAATAAGTCTTGAATCTAGCTCTGTTATGCTTATGGATTGAACATATTCTATAAAGTCAGTAAAGTATGATTGTGCCAATTCAATTTCTTTTTTTACACAAGTAATTGGCTCGTCATCATACGGGATATGTATGTCATTTATTGAGCCGTTGTTTTTTAAAATCATATGATAGTAAAAAGTTGAGGTCCAAACATGACGAATCATCTCACCAAAGGACATGGCCTCATGATCAGGCTTCCAATTAAGAAAATTATCGGGAAGAGAATTCCATAACTTTTCTGAGCGCCTTCTTGTTTCTTTCAAATTTAATATACTAAGATCAATTACGTTCATAATACATTCTCCTTTACTATTAAACTTAAAATAATTGTATCAATTTAACAGTTAGGGTATCATCGAAATATGAATGTATATCCGAATATCTCATATATAGCTAAACTAATTGCTGAACCTACAAGAGCAATTATCTTAGATTGTTTAATGAACAATCAGGCACTACCTGCTAGCGAATTGGCTTATAAGGCAAAAGTGTCACATCCAACGATTAGTTCTCATCTTTCTAAATTAGTAGAGGGGAATCTACTTACAGTTGAACAACATGGTAGACATCGTTACTATCGACTTGCTAATCAAGAGGTAGCAGAAGTTCTTGAAAAGTTGGGAACAATTGCACCAACAGTCCAAGTTCGGTCTTTAAAACAATCTGATCAGCTAAAACAAATTCGTTATGCTCGAACTTGTTATGATCATCTTGCAGGCAGACTCGGTGTAGAGATAACCGAAAAATTATTAGATAAGGAATTTATAATTTTAGAGAAAGGAGAATACATTGTAACGGAACAAGGTAAGCAGTGGTTTCTGAATTTTGGAATAAATATTGAAACGGCAGATATAAAGAGAAGAATATTTGCAAAACCTTGTCTTGATTGGAGTGAACGACGCTACCATATTGCTGGTTGGTTAGGATCTGCAATAGCAAAACTATTTTTTGAACAGGAATGGATTACAAAAACAGATAAGAATCGGGCTGTTCATCTTACAAAAAAAGGTATGAAGTTCTTGAAAGAACAATTAGGCATTGACATGGAAAATAAAAAATCCTATTAAAATGCAGTGTCTCCTGTCGAGTAAACGGCATGAAATAACCTGAGTCTATATTTATATAGACT
>NZ_QOZX01000095.1:0-80621 GCF_008368895.1 Bacillus sp. BB081 | reverse complement strand
ATATGATTATTGATTATATATCTTATTTCATTAATTGTAAAATGTTTCTAAATAAAAAACCCTGTAATTTTGTTGTTCAAAATTACAGGGTTTCTCTACTTTATATTTCTTATACAAACTTTGTACTATTTTGCAACTACATCTTGATTAGTTTCAAAGCCTTTTGTTTTTCCCTCTTTCATTTCATAATAATAAGAAGGTAATTCTATATTATGTTCTAAAAGGTAATCCTCAATCAATGCAATAATCACTTTCAATGTTTTCAAACGTGCGTATAATTTATCATTGCTTTCAATAATATGCCATTTCGCATTTGGCTTATTTGTTTTTTCAAACATGTCTTCCATTGCTTCAACATACTCGCCCCATTTTTCACGGTTACGCCAATCTTCATCTGTAATTTTCCATCTTTTCAAAGGATTGTTCTCTCTATCTTTAAACCTCTTTAATTGTTCATCTTTACTAATATGATAGAAAAACTTCCCGATTATATAATGATCATCTGTTAATAGTTTTTCAAAATCATTAATCTCATCATACGCTCTCGTCCACTCTTCCTTTGTAGCAAACCCTTCAACACGCTCAACTAACACACGTCCGTACCATGAGCGATCAAAAATAGTAATTTGCCCGTACTGAGGAAGTTTTCGCCAGAAACGTTGCAAGTAATGGTACCGTTTTTCATGAGGTGCTGGTGCTCCAATTGGATTTACTTGAAACCCGCGCGGATCAAGATGTTCAGTCACTCGCTTAATCGCTCCGCCTTTTCCAGCCGCATCCCAGCCTTCCATAACGAGCATAACAGCGATTTTTTCTTCTTTTACAATTTGCTGCAACGCCAATAAGCGCCTTTGATATTTTTCAAGTTTCTTATTGTATTTAGATTTCGATTCAATTCTTTTCGTCAAATCTACTTTAGCAAGATGTCCATTTCCCATAAAACAATTCCCCCTTGTTGTATGACAATATTATCTTAACATACTTTTGGTAATTTTTTCATATCACAAAAAACTGTCATGATCGTCATGAATATCACCGGAATTAAGAAAACAACATATAGTTTTCCTTTTATAAATAAATACATCGTTCCAATCCATAACGCAATTGCTGCAGGCAATTGGTTAGCCCAAGAGAAATATATCCATCTTATTCACAAAGAGAGACTATATTTTTTACAATTGAATTATGGTATACCTTCTCAAAAAAAAGAAGATAATAACAAATAAATTCGTTACAGAATGGGAGTACTTTAAAGATGAAACGAAAAATACTTTCTCTCTTTACACTAATCTGTTTAGCACTACCAATACAAGCTAGTGCATACACATTTCACTCACTACCAATTGAATCAAAGTCTAAACAGTGGTATATCGAAATTGATAAATCCCATAACGCAAACAAGCAAGCAGCGCAGCCAAAACAGGGGGTATACGATACATATCGCTTACTCGTAAAAAACATCGGTAATGACGTGTCAAACGTAGCTGTAGAAATAGTTGATAACACTCCTACCTCTAAAGCTACTTTTAATCCTACTACATTACATAACAACGTTTCAAAAAGTCAGACAAGCTTTGACTACATCGTATTCCCTTTAGACTTTAATAGCCATAATTTTAAAGTCGTCATTACTTGGGAAGAAAAAATTTTCTCATACAACGGTCATCCGGTAAATGAGGGGGAACAAATGAAACAAACATTTGTGTTTAATGAAGAATAAGCCCTAATTTGATTAGGGCTTATTCTTCATTTACAAAACCAGATTGAATCGCTTCCGTCACTTCTTCTGTAATTTCTAGTTCTGTTGCTTCCGTACTAATTTTCTTGTCCCAAATATGTACGGAAGGCTTTTCGTTACAAAGATGTTTTATTAATACTAGTTGGTTATATGTTAGCTTATTTTCTCTATGGGTGGCGATATAGACTGTGAAATTTTTTGCTTCAAAGACCTTTTCTTGCAAAATATATTTGTTGGCCAACTCCTTTACTACTATATCTTTCAAGTTCTCTATAATCATATAAGTCGTTTCCCCTTCCCTTATATCATCAATCAAATCGTCGAATACTTGTTACACATAACGCTATTCCAATTGTTACAAGTACTAAAATAGCTAGTGTTATAATCGTTATCTCGCCACCTATGACAGTAGCTAACCAGCCTACAACCACATAACCTAGTGGTAATAAAGCAAATGAACCTAACATATCAAGGCTTGCAACTCTTCCAAATGCTTCTTCTGGCACAAGCTCTTGTAAACTTGTTTCCCAAGTGAGTCCAAATATCATCATACCGAACCCTTCAATTGCCATTAATCCAATTAAAGCAGGGGCCCAAGCAATAAACGGCATTATTAATAGCGCACAACCACTTATTAAAACACCACCATAGGCAAGTAATCCCCGCTTATGCCATCGTTCCCTACCGCCAAATATTAGCGCGGCAATTACAGCTCCAACACCAGAGGATGCCATTCCTAATCCATACACGTAAGCTTCAAAATGATGATGAACATTAAATAACCATGGAATTAATACGACGATAATGCCGGCATAACAAATGTTTACGAAAGAAAAAACCAAAATTGTAATCCATAGCCACGGATGACTTTTTAACACTAAAATACCTTCCATAAACTCTTGTTTGTAATCGACCTTTCTCTTTTCAATGGGTTTTACTTTTTTAAACTTTATTTCACTTAAAAATAATAAACAAAAAAATGATAACAAATACGTTACCGCATCTAATCCAAACCCTATCCCAGCAGATGCAACTGAAACGATCAATCCTCCAAGAGCCGGTCCAATTAGTCGTATACCTTGATTACTCATTTGTGTTAATGCATTAGCTGCGTTTCGAATTTCTGGTACAAATACTTTTGCTCTTACAGCTGAATACGCTGGCTGAAATATGCCTTCCATAAGTCCGTAAAAGGCAACGAGTACATATAAAATTGTAATTGTTAATAAATCCATCAATATAAGCGTTGCAAGTAATAGCATCAATATACAGCGGATTATGTCTGTTAATAACATTAATTTTACTCGGTCAATTCGATCTACAACTAAACCTGCAAACGGTAAAGCAAGAATATTTGGTAGCATGTACATTGCCATTGTCATCCCCATAACAACTGTTGAACCCGTTAACGAATACACAACGACTGGTAAAATTACCATCGTTATAGAACCAATTGTCCAATCCACAAAAACTTAAAATGCCGTGATACTCTAACTGGCAACAATAATTTACCAACATACCCCAAAGCTTTTTCTCTTTGTACTTCCCCTTGCATTTCTCTCTCCTCTTTTCAAATGATTATAGACTTTATAATATATCACTAAAAATTCCTAATATTCTTTTTTAATTATATAAGAAACCATTATGTTATGGTAAAATTATCAAAATAAATATAAAGGAGAATACATTGTTATGCCTCAAAATTCTCATAACATCGAGCACCGCATCTATACAATGTGTATGATCCAGCGAAATAATGAAGTTTTACTTATAAAACGCCCCGATCATCGAGGTTTTCCTGGCTACATCGCTCCTGGCGGAAAAGTAGATTTCCCAGAAAGTATCGTTCAAGCTGCTAAACGAGAAGTAAAAGAAGAAACTGGATTACTTGTTTCAAATTTAACTTTTAAAGGATTAGATGAATACGTAAATCCGAAAGAAAATGTTCGATATATGGTATTTAACTATTGGACAGATTCATTTGAAGGTGAACTCCTTTTGAATCCTCCTGAAGGCGAATTATTATGGGTAGCAATCGATACAGCACTAAATCTTCCTATGCAAAATTGGTTTAAAGAGAGATTCCCATTATTTTTTGAAAAAGGTACGTTTGAAATTCAACGTGTTTGGGACCGAGACTTAGATAAACAAGTTGCTATGACAATTACGTATACGTAAAAAAGGCTTGGTATCTCTCCAAGCTTTTTTTACTTTCCTTCTATTTTCTTAATCTCATAATCAATTTCTAAAAACTTAACTCCAAATATCCACATTCTATGGTTAGCTTCTAATATGTGATTCGTGTTCTCTTTTATAATAAAAGTCTCTACTAACGGTAAACGAATTGTAAAGAAACGAGTATGTAAATACATCCCCTCATCTCCTTTACCATTTCTTCTCAGCTTACTAGTAATGATTAAATCATTACTCTTATTACATAATTTTAAAACCCCCGTCATATTCGAATATGGTAAAGGTAATGCAATATTCATATATGTCTCGCTCTTATATGTGTGCTTTGAGTAAAAAGCTACAAAAATAGATTCTCCTGCTTCATTTTTTCTTAGCCAAGCCCTTACATTCTCCCTTCCATCTTTCTCATCTATTATCCCAACGATAGAGCCATGCATCGTTTCCCACTTACCGCCCATTCCTAAATGTATTTGTCCTACACGCTTACTCATTTTCTCATAGCAAAATGCAACCGGACGAAACCAACGAGCCCACTTAATATGCGATTGTAACTCATACTCTTTTGTATTTTCATAAAAACGAGTAATACTTAAAGGAATCTTCGCCATGTCAAATCCCTCACTATGAAAATCGTTCATATTATCAACTAAACCTTTGTATTCCTTGCTATCTATTAAATTTTTGTTATGTAAAAATGCTTCCCCAACTGTCGCATTTCCTATTAACCTGCTCATTGGTTTCCCGTAATGTTTATGATTCGGAGCACTCTTTTCAATCATCCAGCCGACAAATGCGGGTAACGCTACTCCAATTCCATTGGCAACACCATGAATCCAAACCATTTGAGCAATTGTAATCGTCATTACATGTTTCAAATTCCCATATGAATATATAAGTGAAAACATAATTGTTACCATGAGTGTACTAGACGATATGATCAGAAGCATCTTTGCACTAATAGCATTAAATTTCGTACGCCAAACATAAATCCCATAACTATAAATAGCACATAAATATAGAAAAACTGCAAAAAATTCAAATACTCTTGAGTACGTAATTCCTATTGCAACTGTCATAGGTGAAATGACGATGATAAACATAATAGCATCATACACTTTACTTCTCTTTTCTCTTTTTCTCCCAATTAAACCAACTGATAACGGCAGTAGAAATGCCGAATAATGAAAATGTGCAGCGGTAAGCAAAACAATGTCAGAACTAAAGTGCATAATGGAGAGTTTTGCTACAGAAGCAAAAAACCAGAAACCACCTAAAAACAAATACATAAACGCACTATCGATAGCCGTCTCTTCTAACGGTTTCCATCCTCTTTCTAGTAATCTACTTACACCAAATAACGCAACAATTCCTGTATATACAAACCAAAGTAATGCAAAGAAATAGTGATTTGTTACGAAAGCTAGCATTGCACTAATTGCTGCGATTGGATATAACAGCGATACAAATTTATAAAATAATACATATGATCCATTTCTTGTTTTCTTATCAATGATGCAAAATGACATCGGTATAAATAACAAAATAGATAATAAAATAATTGCTTCAACTGGGTTTACATTTGACCACTCACATATTAGAAAAATAATATAACAAGCTATCCCAACTATTATATTTTTCATATCACTTATTTCCTCTCCACAAATGTTCCCTTATATGAAAATAATGAACCAATTAATACATTGCGCACTTGTACATGAATTCGAAAACATTGTAGTGTTTCATCATAACTTTCTACAATTTTGGCGTCTCCGTATAAAAACCTAGGTAACGGTACTTTTCTTCCAAACATAAAAAACCATTGTTTCTTTGAAGAGATATGCATCCCGCCTTTTTCATCAATATAAAAATTCAATGTAGAAACGAGTAAATGTGGCTCACCAAAACAATCTACAATTTCATTATTCTCTTCATCCAACTGCATAACAGCGTTAAAGTATCTTTTCTTATTATGAAAATAAAAAGTACGATTCCACCGCACAAGTTCATTTCCATGTTCATCTCGCTCAGCTGTATTATGTATTGTAAATGGCACTTCCTTCCCCCGTTCAGAGAAAAACATTCGAAACTTCGATGCAATTTTTAATATCAATTTTACGAAAAAAGAACCTCCGTAAATTTCATCCATCTTTCCTTCTCCAGTAAAGCTATTTTCTTCTGTAATCTCATAGCGTTTCTGTAATTTTGGATGAAGTTTTTTATAAGAATCCCCTAATAGTCTTTCATAAATATTAGCCATACATTATCCCTTTCTCTTCCTCTTGCAATTTTTTGAGCTTGGCAAATTCGTGCTATTTATATAACCGACAATTGATAACCCCATTAGTAAAATATTTAATGTAATTGGATTAAACGGCTCTGTAAAGCTTGCGACATTCGTAAATCCTGCCGCTATCGTTAAGGCTATTAACATAAAAATATGTACGACAAATACTTTTCGTTTTGGAAATGGCAACAGCCATAGGACACCAAAAATAATTTCTAATAATCCAATTATTTTAAGTACAAAAATACTATATTCCGTTGAACCAATTATCACAGATAGCATTTTTACTTCTTCTGAATGAGTAAACACTAGTTTCGGCACTATTCCTTGATACATCCATACAAAAGCAAACAAAAAACATACGAGCCAATATGTCATTGTTCTTCTAATTAGTAATCTCGGATGAAGTCCCTTTTCTAACCATGATTTTAAAGCATCAAAACTCCAAGCAGTCGCCCAGCCTAATAACGGACGAAACATATAGAAATCTATTACATTTCCTATACGACCAAACCTCGTATCGTAATCATATTGCGTCTCAAAATGAATGTGTTCTTTACGCGGTGTATACTTCCAATAACCACGCCCTATTTGAATAAGTGATAATTTATTATCTGTCCAAAATTTTAAAGAAGAAATCCGTTCCCCCGTTTCTTTTCTTATTTCTCCTATCGATTCCCCTTCACCAGCTATTTCAAGTCCTAATCCAATTTTAGTTTTATATAAAAACTTCTGCGGTTCTCCTTCTTTTTTCTCTAAATACGAAATTTCAGTAAAGCGAGCATCCCATTCTGTATGTATATCGGGTTCCTGTGTATATCCCCATAATTTTTCCATTGTTGTGTTCATTTCTGCCGAAACATAAATAGGCTTTTTCCCCTTCATTCTTCCACCTCCTATACACTATAAACTTAATGTACATGCAATGAATTTATTTTGCTACAGTTTTCACAAACTACTTCAAGAAAATAAAGAATTTTTAAAATTTATACAAAACACTTGATTCCCCGAAAAATTTAAATTATTATAAAACAAATGTTACCAACAACTTCATAAATCAAACACTCTCGCCTAAAACGTGAGATAGAGGTTGCGATACTTATGATTATTCTAATGGAGACACAGAGATGTCTATGAAATTAGATGAAAGGAAGTATTGCCGAAATCGATAATTTTCTCTGCATTTATCGATTGGGGCTGTTTTCGAATAGAAACAGAACTGTCATATGTACAGCAGTGTATGTATGAAGAGCTATCTACAAAAAAGAGATATCATTTTTATGGTATTCCTTTTTTGGCGGTTTTTTTATTAGCTCCGTTTTCTGTTTCCCTTTTCCTGTAACAGCACCATCCTCACTTATTTGAGATGGTGTTTTTTGTTTTTCTCTGGTAACTACAGGAATATTTGGATCTATATATGTCCTAATCTATTCTTAAAAATGGATGAAAGAAGGAATTCGTAATGGAAACGATTGTACAAAAATTTGGTGGCACTTCTGTTGGAAGCGTTGAGCGCATTCAACATGTAGCAAATTTAATTATTGAAGAATATGAACGAGGGCATAGCATCGTCTCTGTCGTTTCAGCAATGGGAAAAAGCACAGATGAACTCGTAGCACTTGCTAACGCGATTTCAGAAAATCCGAGTAAACGCGAAATGGATATGCTTCTATCAACAGGAGAGCAAGTTACTATTTCATTATTAACGATGGCACTACAAGCAAAAGGTTATAACGCGATTTCATTAACAGGATGGCAAGCTGGTATTACGACAGAATCTGTACATAGTAGTGCACGGATTACTGACATTCATACAGATCGAATTCAATCTTATCTTACTGAAGGTACGATTGTTATTGTAGCTGGCTTCCAAGGAGCCAGTAAAGAACATGAAATTACAACGCTTGGACGTGGTGGTTCTGATACAACTGCTGTTGCATTAGCTGCTGCACTGAAAGCAAAAAAATGTGATATTTACACGGATGTGACCGGTGTATATACAACGGACCCACGAGTTGTAAAAGATGCTTATAAATTAGATGAAATTTCTTATGACGAAATGCTAGAACTAGCAAACCTCGGTGCTGGTGTATTACACCCGCGTGCTGTTGAGTTTGCTAAAAATCATAATGTCATGTTAGAAGTTCGCTCAAGTATGGAACAAGAAAACGGAACAATTGTAAAAGGAGAATGTAACATGGAACAACAATCAATCGTTAAAGGTATTGCATTTGAAGATAATATTACACGCGTCACAATGAAAGGATTGGAACAAAGTGCACTTTCAACAGTTTTCTCTACATTAGCAACAGCACATATTAATGTAGATATCATCATTCAAAGTATTACAAATGAAGGAACTGTTCACCTCTCCTTCTCAATCCATTCTAATGATTTAAAAGAAACATTAGAGGTATTGGAACAGAATCAAGAAACACTTCACTATGAATCTGTAGAATATGAAAATCATTTAGCAAAAGTATCCATTGTAGGATCTGGTATGGTCTCTAATCCTGGTGTTGCTGCAAATATGTTCACTACTTTAAAAGAAGAAGATATTCATATTAAAATGGTAAGTACATCAGAAATTAAAGTGTCTGTCGTTATTGACCGCCTTCATTTAGTAACAGGTGTCGAGGCACTGCATCAATCATTTATGGCGAAAATTGAGCCTTTAGTGCAGATGAGTTAATTTCCACCGGTAAAACTTTAAAAAATATATGAATCTATTTCCTTCCTATATCAATAGAAACAGGGTAGGACTGTTTTGTGGGAAAGTCGAAGTTATTCTATCGAATAGCAATTACAGTATCAAATTCTTGAAATGATAGCATTCACGAAATAAAGTTCTCGCATATTTCAATAGTAAAGGGTTTACGAAGTGTTATTCGTTAACAAGATTTTATATACTATGCCCGAAAACACCTTGTCACATTTTCCTACACTGTGACAAGATGTTTTTTGTTTAGAAGAGATTTTAGTATAATTATGAGGATAATCAAATAATAAATTTATACATAAAAGGAGATAAAAACTATGGCAAACAACCGATTACTACGAATGGACAATGTCAGCATCGTTGTAGAATCACTTGATAACGCAATCTCTTTCTTCGAGGAGATTGGCTTGAATCTCGAAGGGCGAGCTACTGTTGAAGGTGAATGGGCTGGTCGCGTAACTGGACTCGGTTCTCAGTGCGTAGAGATTGCTATGATGGTTACGCCAGATGGCCATAGTCGAATTGAACTTTCGCGATTTCTCACCCCACCTACTATAGCAGACCATCGGACAGCTCCTGTAAATGCCCTCGGTTACCTGCGCGTCATGTTCACCGTTGAAGACATTGACGAAATGGTATCCAGACTGACTAAGCATGGTGCTCAGCTCGTTGGCGAAGTAGTTCAGTATGAGAACTCGTATCGACTCTGCTACATTCGTGGAACCGAAGGAATTTTAATCGGCTTAGCGGAGGAACTCGGTAATAAATAAGTAATGTTTTATTAGACGTCTTTACTGAAGTAAAAATATTTGAAAGAACTTTACGCTTAATAAAACTTAGATTTTGAACCCCGTCCTAGCTTTAGAGCGGGGTTATGCTTGTTTGAACTTTTTAACATACTATCAACATCCCGAAATCATTATAAAACAATTCAATTACTTGTTATACTCTTTCCTAGGAAATATAACCGACTCTTCTCACTTCTTATCATATATATCTTTTCTTGTGAACTACCCACCACTTAGTATCTCTTACGAGCTTACTTGAAGTAGGGGCTTCTCGGTTCATCGCTACTTTTGATAGCTAACGAATTTGTCCTAGGACAGCCGAGCTAACTCCCTTGTTCCAAAGGTTATTTTATTACTATTTATGCCAACACTAATAAGCGGATGGCTTCCTTTTTGATATTGATCGCTGCATTATAATCACGGCCAATTGTGAGTCCACACAAACACGCATACGTGCGTTCACATAACGGCATTTCTTTTTTATTTCCACAATTACTACACATCTTTGTAGAAGGAAACCATTTATCTATTTTTACAAGCTGTTTTCCTTGTTCTTGTAGCTTATATGCTAAAAATGTCGTGAACATCCTCCAACTGTTATCCGCTACACTCTTACCAAATCTAAATGCTCGTGACATTCCTTTCATATGTAAGTCTTCGATTGCTACAACGTCAAAACTCGTAGCTAATTCTTTAGACTTATGATGAAGAAAATTTTCACGTTGATTGGCGACCTTTTCATGCAATTTCGCTACACGAATACGTTGTTTATTCCAGCGCTCTGAACCTTTCACACGTCTTGCTAATACTCGTTGTGCCTTCGCTAATTTCTCTAACATCTGACGATAAAAGCGAGGATAATTGGCTTTCTCATCTTCGCTACTCACATACAATTCAGCCATTGCGAAGTCTAATCCAACTACACTTTGTACTTCTTTTTGTACAATCTCTTTTTCATATTCAGTCAAGACGGACACATAGTATTTACCAGTAGGTGTCATCGAAATCGTACACGATTTGATGATATGTTTTGGTGGGATTTCTCTATGTTGCTTCAGTTTTACCATTTTCAACTTTGGTAATTTGATATAACCATGAAATAACATAATATTTCCGTTTACTCGATTCGTTGTATAGGATTTTCTACTTTTTTTACTTTTGAATGTAGGGAAATCACTTTTCCCACTAAAAAAATTCTTATACGCAGTTTGCAAGTTTAATTGCGCGTTGGCCAATGCCAATGAATCAACTTCTTTCAACCATTCATACTCTGTCTTATATTTCGCAGGAGTAGGGAATTTTTCTTTCTTTAGTTCTTCCTTGTTCTCTTTATATTTTTCATATACTTCTTTTCGTTCAACTAACATTTTGTTATACACAAAACGTACACACCCGAATGTTTTTCGTATAAGATGTGCTTGTTCTTCTGTTGGATACAGACGAAATTTATACGCCTTATTCTGCTTTGGCATATCCATTCACCTCATTTTCCGCTTCATTTTCCATAAGCTATGACGGTGATCACACAACCTGAACACTACAAGATTATTTTCTATTTTCATTGTTATACCAAAATTCCACTCTTATAAGACTGATTATATCAGAGGCGAAATAAATAGGAAAACCAAACTCATTCTCTTTCTCAAAATCCTCATCTTCATCAATATGTATTTTCTCTTTCAAATTTTGGTTCCCTTTTATTAACTCATCGAGCGTAACATTATACATTTCACTCAATAAAATCAAATTTTCAATATCAGGGCAACTTTTATCATGTTCCCACTTACCCCGCTTTAACAGGCAGTAAATCTCATCAAAGCTTTTAAGCACAAACAAGGCAGCCAGATGCGATTAACTGCCTATAAAAGCCCGATTGGTTCAACTAATAATCAGTAGGATAAATCGCCCACTGATTAAAGTTTCACTTTATATACCGCTTGCCTCGTTATACCAATCTTTTTAGCAACATCTTCCTGCGAAAACCCTTTTGACTCTCGTAATCTTTTAAGTTGTTGTCCTAAGCTCATAACGTCCCCTTCTTTAACAAATTATGACATAATAGGAGATAAAAAAGAAAGAAACTATTGGTAAAATCCACTGTAAACCATTCGTTTACACAATAAAAAAGAGAGAATAACTCTTTGAGCTATCCTCTCTCTTCTATTAAAACAGATGAATGTTTTCTTTCTTGCAAGCTTCACGTAAATCGTCAGGCCATACAGAAGATTGAACTTCACCAATATGTGCTTTACGTAAGAAGTACATGCACATTCTTGATTGTCCAATACCACCGCCAATTGTTAACGGTAGTACGTCTTCTAAAATACCTTTATGGAAATCGTACTCACGTTTGAAGTCTTCACCTGTTTTCGTTAACTGCTCATCAAGTGATTTACTATCAACACGAATTCCCATTGATGATAATTCGAATGAAGATTGTAATACTGGGTGCCAGAATAAAATGTCACCGTTTAATTTCCAATCATCATAATCAGCTGCGCGTCCATCATGCTTTTCACCTGAACGAAGTGCATCACCAATTCCGATAATAAAGACTGCACCGTGTTCTTTCGCAATTGCATGTTCACGATCTTTCGGTGTTAATTCTGGATATTTATCTTCTAGTTCTTGGGAAGTGATGAAAACAATTTCTTCTGGTAAATACTTTCCAAGGAACGGATACTTTTCAAATAAGTGGTCTTCTAAATCTTTGAATATTCCATAAATTGTTCGTACTGTTTCTTGCAAGTAATCTACAGTACGCCATTCTTTTTGAACGATTTTTTCCCAATCCCATTGGTCAACGTAAATGGAATGTGTTGCATCAAGTTCTTCATCACGACGAATCGCGTTCATGTTTGTATATAAACCTTCACCAGCTTCATATCCATATTCATGTAAAGCAAATCGTTTCCATTTCGCTAGTGAATGCACAATTTCTAATTCTTCTCCTGAATGTAACATATCAAACTCAATTGGACGTTCTACACCATTTAGGTGATCGTTTAATCCTGATTTTTTCGTTACGAATAATGGTGCAGATACGCGGAATAGTTCAAGGCGTTTTGCTAATTGATCCTCGAAAAATGTTTTAACTTCCTTAATTGCGATTTGAGTCTCTCTTACTGTCATTAATGATTGATACATGGTGGTTTCCTCCTAAAATGTTTAGATGTTGTGAAAAGAAGCCAACAAAAAAAGCCCTTCTTTCCCAAAAAACTGGGACGAAAGACTTTGGTTCCGCGGTACCACCCAAATTAGCAACAGAGGTTGCTCACTTATACAATACGGAGATGAAATATCTCGATACTGTTCTTCTTGTAACGGCGAAGTTCCCGGCTAAGTCTACTTTCCTCTAAAGGATTTCGGTTAGCAACTCCAGGAGGTTCTTCATAATAGGCTTCGTATCAGGCTCACACCACCCCTGACTCGCTTAGACTACATCCTACTACTACTCGTCCTTTCATAGTCGTTTTGTTGTCACATCTCTGAAACATTTTATTAATGATTATTCTATACAAAAAATAAAGAAAGTCAACAAAAATTTAAAAATATTTTTCAATTCTTTATTTTACGGCTTTATTGATTGTTTTCAATATAACGTCTTCACTTCTTTTGTCTTGTCAATCCAAAAAACGTTTCACTAACCGAAACTAACATATACACAACAAGTAATGTAATCGTTCGAAATATAGAATCCGCAGTATTTCGTATTATTTTCATTTTCTTTGTAATTCCTTTCAGTTTACTTGCAAATTCGTGTTATACTATAGCATTCAAGCAGTTTATTTTTACTTAAAGCAATCATAGTCATTTATAAAGAGTATGTTCTAAATCATTGACTATTATCAAATAAGATTTTTATATAACGGAGTGATCATATGAGTAAAACGAAAGCAAAACCGAAAAAAGGTGTAGGACAAGGTACAGGAAGTAAAGGATGGAATCGTTGGCAATCAAGTGCAAAGAAAAAGGCAGCTGCCAAGCCATATAAAAGTAAAGGGACTAAAAAATAAATTCTGTATTATCTCTTTACTTTGTTCAAAACAAATTATAATTATTACACTAAAAAAGCTATGCTCTCATACATGTGAAAGCATAGCTTTTTATATTAAATCATTAAAATATCTCGTATTTCTTCCTCCGTGATTGATGATAATTTCTCTTCTCCCGGCTCAATCACTTCAGCGATTAAATTTTTCTTACTCTCTTGCAGTTCATGCATTTTTTCCTCAATTGTTCCGTGGGCTACTAATTTTATAACTTGTACTGTATTTTTTTGTCCCATTCGATATGCTCTATCAGCTGCTTGTTGTTCAACAGCTGGATTCCACCATAAATCGTATAATATAACCGTATCAGCACCCGTTAAGTTAAGACCCGTACCACCAGCTTTTAAAGAAATGAGAAATAGATCCCCTTCCCCCTCGTTAAACCGATTACATAGCTCTACACGTTCTTGTGATGGTGTACTCCCGTCTAAATAAAAGTATGGAATCGCTTGACGATTTAACTCACGACCAATAATAGACAGCATCTTCGTAAATTGAGAAAAGATTAAAATTCTCTTACCAGTACTTCTGCATTCCTCTAGTATCTCTAATAGTTGTTCAAATTTAGCTGAACTACCCTTATAATCATCAACGAATAAAGCGGGATGATTACAAATTTGTCGCAATCTCGTTAAGCCAGCTAAAATTCTAATTTTATTTTTACGTAACGTATCTTTATCTAAATGTTTTAACGTTTCTTCCCTTAATTTCGCTAAATAAGCAGCATAAAGTCTCTTTTGATCTGGTAATAACTCCGATGACTGTAAGTGCTCTATTTTATCTGGAAGCTCCTGTAATACGTCTTCTTTTAATCGTCTTAATACGAAAGGTTTTACGCGCTTCGCAATATCTTCACGCCTTAAATCACCGAATTCTTTTCTTCCTGGTAATAATTCCGGAAATACGACATGGAAGATAGACCATAGCTCTTCTAATGAATTTTCTACAGGCGTTCCCGTTAACCCGAAACGAAATTCAGCTTGAATTGTTTTCACTGCTTTTGCAGTTTGGGTTGTAGGATTTTTAAACGCCTGTGCTTCGTCAAGAAACAGTGTATGAAACGGCCTCGCATACGATCTTATATCTCTTCTCAGTAATGGATATGACGTAATTACGACATCAAATTCCACTATGTCTTTTAATATTTTTCGCCGCTCCGTTTGATTTCCATCTGCAATAATCGCTCTAATATGCGGGGCGAATTTTTTCAATTCACTAAACCAATTATAAACAAGAGAGGACGGTGAAACGACTAATATAGGTAGTTTCTTTTCTCGAATTTCAGGCAACACAGAATCTATGTAAGCAATACTTTGCAGTGTTTTTCCAAGTCCCATATCATCTGCTAAAATACCGCCAAAACGGTAATAGGCGAGTGTTTTCATCCACTCAAATCCGTATACTTGATACTCTCTCATTACAGCATTTAAAGTTTGCGGCACTGTAAACTTTAATTTTTTCGGATTTTGAATGCTTTCTACTAAATCTTGAACAGACTCATCTAAACTTAAAACATTACCTTCGTGAAGTCCGTTCATCCATTTTACACTCCGGATAAGCGGAACGTTCACTTCTTCTCCGTGTAAAAACTCTTTCCGAATACCCGATTCTTTCACAAACTGATTAATTTCATTAAATTCTTTGCTCTCTAGTGATAATAAGGAACCATTCGCTAATCGGTAATATTTGCGTTTCTCTTCAAGAGCCACTAATACACCTTTAATTTCTGCTTCCGGTATTCCTTTTATATCAAAACGAAATGATAACCAATCAATTCTTTCTTTTCTTCTCACTCTAATAAGTGGTGCTGTATCCCCTTTATGAATACGTAATTTAATTGCTGTCGTCGCATAAATATCAACTAAGCCTTTTAACGAAGGAACGACGTGATATAAAAAGTTATACTCAGCCTCTTCATTATGCATAAAGTAACCACCTTCTGTTTTCGCGAAGGCACTTTCACTCATAATGTCTAAAATCTCTTTTTCCTTTTTCTCATCACGATTAAAAACAGACGGCTGTCCGTCTTCTTCTAACGGATTGATCATGACGTTTCCATAATGAAATTCAAGACCTGCTAACAAACGATTTTTCACTCGATCTAAATACAGTTTTGCTTTTAGCGACGGCGTTTCAACACGATCTGATATTACTTCATCAATTCGTACCGTTCCAAGTTTCATTAATCCTGGCACAACTTTGGCTACGAAATGTTCCATCTTACTTTCAGGAATATAAAACTGATTGCTATTTGAGCGACTCATCATCTTTTGTAATTCAATAAGTCGCATACAATCTTCCATAGGTAAATGATATAATTTCCCATCGTAAAGAGCGTTGTTATACATTTCCATAACTTGAACAAGATTTAGGCCGTCTATATGAAGTGTGAATCCACCATTATTTCCTTTCGTAAACTCAAAATGTAATGGCAATAAACCGTTTGAAATTTGTAAGCCCTGAAACTGTTGTTCATTTTGTTTCAGCTGTACATACTCAACTTTAGAAAGTGAAGAGAGCATATCTTTCCACGAAGCTGGCGGTATGAATATCATACTTTCATCTTGTTTCGCATGTACTTCTAACGCATCTTCATACATTTTTTCATTATGATACATTTTAATAAGCTGCTGAATAACCGCATCCGTTTCTTGCCTGAAGCTATGTACATCTGGTGTGTATGTAAATTCATTAGAACAATGAAAAGCCTCTCTTTTTTCCACTTTAGAAAGAAATTCTCTAATATGATTTATAAAATATGTTTTCGCAAGTTTTAACTGAATTCCAAGAAGGGCCCCACCACTTTTCGTAGCCACTGGTGAACATATAAAAGCAACATCTAATATTTCACGTGTATCAAAACGGTGTTGTTTACTTTTTGGCCTAAGTGTTTTGTCTGCAAACAACTGAAACATCCCGCTCGTTAATTCGGCATTCCCGCTCATTTTTTCACTACTTGCAGGGGGCATGACGCCCGTTTGCTGGTTATAATTTATTTGTATCAGTACGGCTGCAACATGTTGACAGTACGTTTGAAAAGACGCTAATGAAGGGCAACTACATCTCGCAACTACATCACCTTTTTTAGCTTTTTCTACTGTAACATGAAAATCTTCATTCCCTTTTACCGTCGCCTCACAAATTTCTTTCGTTTCATCATAATGATTCACAATTACTTTATTTGCTTTATAATAAGCTTCGCCTCTTTTATATGAGGTCTCTCCGCATACTTCTTTAATAATCGATTTATTTAATGTAAAACTCATTGTTTTGACACTTCCTTAATGTAAAACCATTTTCTCTTACTTAACATTTTACATGCTCTACGAGAAAATATAAAATATTGATTTAACAAAAAAAGATGCTTATTTATAAGCACCTTCTTCACTCTATCTCCATCAACCTTTTCGCCTCAAAATATAACACCTGAATAAATTTCTTCGTATTAATTCGTATATGGCCAGAAGTCGCTATTTCATCCTTTGTCATTTCTGTCATTCGTTTTCTAACTACAGTGAAATCAAAAAACTTTGGGGCATAGCTTTCAAATTTCGGATTTGAAAAATCTGTTAACCCTAAAGAGGCCAAATGATTTAACGACTGATAAATCGCTCTGCGCACTCTTTGTTCAGATGCTTTTTTCTCTTTATCAATATCCGTATCTAAAGCTTCATCCCCTAATTTTTTTATCGTAATATAGTGAAAAATATCTTTTAACGCAGGAAAGCCAAATTCAAATGTTTGCGCCTTTTCTTGCCCATATAAATATTCCAGCATACTAAGTAAATCTTTACTTCCGTTCTCTCCCGCAATACCGAGTTCTGCTAGTAAGAAGCGTCCTGAATCTGATATCTTTTTTCCCTCTTGCACTGTTTCACTACGCATTTGCGGCTTTTCCCACTGAAACACATTATTTAATGATTTTTGAATGTCATATATAGAACGTTCCAGACGAATACGCTCCATCACTTTTCGTACAACAGATATTACTTCTATTTTGTTTAGTGGTTTCGTAATATAATATTCTACACCAAGTGTATACGCCTCACCGATGAGCTGTTTCGATTCAACTTGGGAAATCATAATAATTTTCCCAGTAAATGAAGACGCTATATGGCGAACTGTTTCAATGCCGTCTCTCATTGGCATTAATAAATCAATAAATAAAATATCTACTTTTTTATAATTTAGCTGTTCTGCTTCAATAAACGCTCCATCTTCCGATTCTCCAATTACTTCCCCAAGATCGCCATCCTCAATAATTTGCGAAAGCATTGAACGGAAAACTTCATCATCATCTACAATATAATAAAACAAACCTATTCCCCTTCCCGCTTTAAACTGCACTCCGGTAAACAAACGATAAACTTACACCCTTTTCCTGTTTCATTGTCTTCTAACCTTACTTCTCCGCCGAGCTCTGTTACCATTTCGTGTATGTAAGAAAGTCCAATACCTGTTGACGGTGTTCCTGTTTGATCATACTTGGAAGTAAACCCTGGCTTAAATACTAATTTCTTATACTTTTGTGCAATACCAGGGCCATCGTCAATTACTTCAAAGATTACATGTTGCTCTCGTTTATATAACTTAATACGAATGAGGCCTCTATCTTCAATTGCTTCCACTGCATTGGCAACTAAGTTATTAAAGATTGATAGCACTGTATACACGTGATATGCAGCGTGTTCACCTTCTATATGTTTTGAAAAACGTATATCTTTCCCTAGCATTTCAGCATATTTCTCATTTATTCTTACGATCATTTCTGTAAGCTCATGTCCTTCTACATACTCAGCCACATTTTTATCTAATAACAATTTAGATAATCCTGCAAAAATTCTTTGATTATCCTTTTTTATTTCGTGCACTTCTCCTGCTATTTTCAATGCTGTTTTACTACTGGAATCATCATCTGTCTGTAAATTTCGATATAGTTGATATGCTTCTTGTGTAATCAATTCTGCATTTTGTAACGTTTTTTTCAAGTGAACAGATTCTACATATAAATTTGAAAGGTGCATGAACATTTTTTCATTTTCTTTTCGGACTTGTGACTCTTTTAATTTCGTTTCATATAAAATCATCATATTTAAAAAGCCAAGTGCAAAGAAACTACGAAAAATAGCAATAATAATTAATTTATTCACTTCAGAAACTGTTATCGTTGTACCGAGTACTACCATATGATAAATCGCAAGTTCTGACATACTTGCGATAATTTCAATTGTAATTCCAAGGCACCCAATAACGATTGGTTTCTGATGAAACTTATTCACCCTACAAAGTGAAAAAAGACTTCCATAAATAACATAATAGAAGAACACAGGATAGCGCAAATAAAATGATTCTGTCATATGAAATGAACCTTGCATGATCCAATCAAGGCATACACGGAATAAAACGACACATATACCGACAAGAATACCTGCAGCCGCTGCTGGTATTCTTCTTAAAAATAATAATAAAAAAAAGAAAAGCGGTGTCCCAAAGCTAACGCGAAACGTATCGTTAAAAGGATGAAAATTAAGCTCTCCAGCAATCGGAACAACAACCATTAATATAATTAAAAGGGATATATCTTTCTTCCATAATTGATTCCAATTCAAAGGTGCCACTTCCTATACTTTTTTCGACAATAAAAGTGAAAGCCCGCTTATTATAATAAACGGGCTTTATTTCTATATTCTAACCTTTTCTACCGCTTTTATTTGGCGGTACTCCGGCTCCCATATTGCTTCTTTCACTGCAATCTTGATATCGTTATCACTTAAGTTCTCTCTAGCAACACCTTCTGCAACAGCAACTTTCGCTACTTCAATTGCAACCATTTCCGAGATATTACGTAACTCTTCAACTTCGGGCAAAATAGGTGCTCCTGGCTGACTTGTATCTACCATGCTGGCAACTGCTTCAGCAGCTGCTGCAAACATTCCATCCGTCATGACGCTCGCACGTACGACAATTGTTCCAAGACCAAGACCTGGGAAAATAAGTGCGTTATTTGATTGTCCAATCACATACGTTACACCGTTGTATGTAACTGGTTCAAATGGACTTCCTGTTGCAACTAATGCTCTTCCTTCTGTCCACTCGATTAAATCAGCTGGTTTTGCTTCAGCAAGTGGCGTCGGATTCGACATCGGTAAAATGATTGGTCTTTCTACGTGAGAAGCCATTTCTTTAATAATCTCTTCTTTGAATGCTCCTGCAACAGTTGATGTACCGATTAAAATTGTCGGTTTTACATGCTTCACAACTTCAGCAAGTCCGATCACATCATTTTGTTTCCACTCACTTACTTCCGCTTCTTTTCTTGCATATGGAATTTGGAAATCAAGAAGATCTTCCATATTATTTGTAACTAACCCGTTACGATCAATACACCAGAAACGCTTATATGCTTCTTCTTCTGATACGCCAACGCGGACCATTGCATCTCTAACTTGATCTGCGATACCGATTCCAGCCGTACCAGCACCAAATACAACAACGCGGTGTTCACTTAAAGGTACACCCGAAACTTTCACTGCCGATAACACAGCAGCCAGTGAAACTGCACCTGTACCTTGAATATCATCATTAAATGTACAAATATCATGACGATATTTATCTAAAATTTTCCGTGCATTTCGAGAGCTAAAGTCTTCCCAATGTAAAAGTGCTTTCGGGAATTGTTTATTCACTGCTTGTACAAACGTATCAATAAATTCATCGTAAGCTTCACCCGTTATACGAGGGTGACGATTTCCAATATAAAATGGATTGTTTAATAGTTCTTCACGATTTGTACCTACATCTAAGATTACCGGTAATACACGGCTAGGATCGATTCCAACTGCGGCTGTATAAACAGCTAATTTTCCGATTGCGATGTTTATACCACCAACGCCCCAGTCACCAATTCCAAGTATGCCTTCTCCGTCTGTAACAACGACTAAATCAATATTTTCTTCTGTTGCACCGATATTGGCGAATGCTTCTTCGATACCCGACGGATCGTTAATTGATAAATACACACCACGCGGTTTACGGTATTCATGACTATATCTTTGAATCGCTACGCCTACTGTTGGTGTATATACGATCGGTAACATTTCACGTAAATGATTTGTTAATATACGATAAAATAACACTTCATTTCGATCATGTAACGCTGTTAAGTATACATTCTTTAATAAATCGTCCGGCTGAGAACAAAATTGTTCATACGCTCGGCGTGCTTGTTCTTCTAATGTTAAAACCGCTGGCGGTAATAACCCTTTTAAACCTAATTCTTCTCTCTCTTCTTGCGTGAAAGCGACCCCTTTATTTAAAAGTGGTGTTGATAATACTTCTACTCCTCTTAATGTCGTTTCTAATGAACCATTAGAAGCTACTGTAAACTTACTCATAACATCCCTACCTCTATTCATATATAGCATTTCTATATTGTAAACAAAAAAGAGGGGATTGTCCCCCCTCTTCTTTTAATTTTTCTTTAAAAGAGTTGCTCCTGCAATCCCCGGGTGTGTCATTTCGAATGGATCTAGAATTAACTCTAAGTCTTCTTGTGACAGTACACCGTTTTTCACACAAAGTTCTCGAACGGATTGACCTGTTGCAATTGCTTCTTTCGCAACGCGAGCTGCTGCTTCATAACCGATATGAGGGTTCACGGCTGTAATAATTCCTACACTCTTCTCAACATACTCTTTTAAGCGATCTTCATTCGCTTCAATTCCTTTTAAGCAATTATCTGTAAAGGCACGGAAACCGTTATTCATAATGCTAATAGATTGAAGTAAGTTGAAAACAAGTACTGGCTCCATAACGTTTAGTTCTAATTGTCCTGCTTCTGAAGCAAGGCAAATTGTATGGTCGTTACCAATTACTTGGAACGCAATTTGATTAATTACTTCTGGCATAACAGGGTTTACTTTCCCTGGCATAATAGATGAACCTGGTTGACGAGCAGGTAACATAATTTCCGCTAAGCCAACACGTGGACCTGATGCCATTAAGCGAAGGTCATTCGCAATTTTAGACATATTCATCATACATACTTTAAGTGCTGCTGATACTTCAGTGTATGCATCAGTATTTTGCGTTGCATCTACTAAGTCTTCTGCACCAACAAGTGGTAGTTCACTAATTGCAGCTAAATGTTTTACAACTGCTTCAATATATTCTGGATCTGCATTTAAGCCCGTACCAACTGCAGTTGCCCCCATGTTCACTTCATATAAGTGTTGACGTGATTGCTGAATTCGTTTCATATCACGTTCAAGTACGCGAGAGTATGCTTTAAATTCTTGTCCAAGACGAATTGGCACAGCGTCTTGTAAATGTGTACGACCCATTTTAATAACATGATCGAACTGCTCTGCTTTTAATTCAAATACATCGTGCATATAACCCATCGTTTGTAATAAACCTTCTAATGCGTTTAATGTTGCGATATGAATCGCCGTTGGGAATGCATCGTTTGTTGATTGCGCCATGTTTACATGACTATTTGGACTAATATAATGATAGTCTCCCTTTTCCATTCCTAATAATTCAAGAGCACGATTGGCCATGACTTCATTTGCGTTCATATTCATTGAAGTACCTGCTCCGCCTTGGATTGGATCTACGATGAAATGATCATGCCATTTTCCATCAAGAATTTCTTGAGCAGCTTCTGCGATCGCGCCGCCCTTGTTCAATTCCAATCTTCCTACATCTGTATTAGCAAGCGCTGCTGCTTTTTTTACAATTGCAAAAGCTCTAATTAAACCTTCATGGATTTTGTATCCTGTAATCGGGAAGTTTTCAACTGCACGCATTGTTTGTACGCCGTAGTATGCATAGTTTGGTACTTCTTTTTCACCTAAAAAATCTTTTTCAATTCGAACACCATTTTTAACTTCAGTTAATGTTGCCATGATTATTCACTCCTTAACGATTTCTTATGCTGCTTTTGTTTCTTTGACTGTTTCTACATATTGTTTTGCTTTCTCATTATCGAATTCGCCTTCCCACTTCGACATAACAATAGCCGCTAATGCATTTCCTAATACATTGACAGATGAGCGAATCATATCTAAAATGCGGTCAATTCCCGCAATTAACGCGATACCTTCTAGTGGTAACCCCATTGAACCTAACGTCGCTAATACAACAACGAACGATGCACCTGGAACTCCCGCCATACCCTTGGATGTTAACATGAGAACGAATAATAACGTTATTTGCTCTGTTAGTGACATGTGCACACCGTACATTTGTGCAACAAATAATGCCGCTAACGCTTGATAAATAGCCGATCCAGTCAAGTTAAATGTATAACCTGTCGGAATAACGAAAGAGGCAACTGCCTTTGGACAACCGAACTCTTCCATTTTTCTCATTATATTAGGTAAAACAGCTTCTGAACTTGCTGTCGTAAATGAAAGAATAAGTTCTTCTTTTAAAATTTTCATTAATGTAAAAATGTTTACGCCAACCATTCGTGCATTAATACCTAATACAATCACAACGAATAGTATAACAGTTACGTATACAGCTAGCACTAGTTTTCCTAAAGGAAGTAGTGTTGCTACACCAAATTTTGCAACCGTAACCGCAATTAATGCGAATACACCAAATGGTGCAAATTTCATAACTTGATTTGTAACCCAAAACATCGCTTCGAGTACACCTTCAAAGAAGTTAAAAACAGGCTTTCCTTTATCTCCAATTGCCGCAACTCCTAAACCGAATAATACTGAGAAGAAAATAATCGGTAATAAGTCCCCTTGTGCAATCGATTCAAATACGTTTTTCGGTACAATATGAACAATCGTCTCAGCAAAACCTTTCTTCTCTGTAGCATCTGCTGTTTGTTTATAAGAAGAAATATCACTTTGCTGTAAGTTATTCATATCAACGCCAGTACCTGGTTGGAATATATTTGCCGCAAGTAATCCCATTAAAATAGCGATCGTTGTAATGATTTCGAAATAAAGAATTGTCTTCCCGCCTAGTTTACCAAGCTTCTTCATATCTCCTACACCAGCTACCGCAACAATTAATGCTGAAATAACAATTGGTACTACAATCATTTTAATTAAGTGAATAAATATATCCCCAATTGGTGTGATATAAGAAATCGCCGTTTTATTGCCATAAAAGACTGCCCCTACTACAATCCCTAAAACAAGCGCGACAAAAATTTGTGTTGCCAATCCGAATTTTTTCATTTATGTTCATCCCCTTCATGCGAACGCTTTCAATTTGAATTTATAAAAGCTACTCACACATCTTATAAGCGAACCTACAAAATCATACAAAAACCTACAAGTTCGTCACAAAAAATTCAAAAATTTTTCTTTTCTTTTTCATTGACACCTTTTTATTAAAAAGAGATACAATATACTTGATAAGTAATCAGATTGTTTCGTATAATCAAAAAGATATATACTTACTACAAATCGAAATGAAAAGGAGTGGATGGTATGAAAAATTATGTACAAAAATTCGTCCTATCTTCTTCTTTTCTTTTTCATTTTCTTAAAAAGGAACAAAGGCATTTGCCTTTGTTCCTTTTTTATTGCGATCTATATAGGGGGAATTGTTATGAAGCCATATAAAAGAGTCTTAATTAAATTAAGCGGCGGCGCACTTGCTGATCAATCCGGAAATAGCTTTAACTCCAAACGATTAGAACATATCGCAAACGAAATTATATCCATTGTTGATTTAGGTATCGAAGTCTCCATCGTAATTGGTGGTGGTAACATATTCAGAGGTCATTTAGCTGAAGAATGGGGCATTGATCGCGTAGAAGCTGATAATATAGGGACGTTAGGAACGATAATTAACAGCTTAATGCTTCGCGGCGTTCTAACTAGCAAAACTGATAAAGAAGTACGCGTTATGACTTCCATCCCTTTTAATGCAGTAGCTGAACCATACATTCGCTTACGTGCAGTCCACCATTTAGATAACGGTTATATCATCATTTTTGGGGGCGGTAACGGGCAACCGTTCGTTACGACAGATTATCCAAGTGTACAAAGAGCCATTGAAATGAATAGTGACGCCATATTAGTCGCAAAACAAGGCGTAGATGGTGTCTTTACAAGCGATCCAAAACATAACAAATCAGCGAAAATGTATAAAAAACTAAACTATAACGATATAGTTAGGCAAAACATACAAGTAATGGATCAAGCCGCTTTACTACTTGCCCGTGATTATAATTTACCAGCACATGTCTTTAACTTTGATGAGCCTGGCGTGATGAAAAGAATTTGTTTAGGTGAACATGTTGGGACGTTAATTAATGATGATGTTTCGATGCTGGTGCATGAAAAATAATATTTTTTATCGGAAGTTTTGTTCATCTCCAGGAATTATTAGCCTTTTACAAGCAATTGATCTCTCACCTCGCCCCTTTGCTTCAGCCGAATTTTGAGGTGGGAATCTTACTGCTCGTTAATGCAGGGTAAATAGTCCCCTACTTTGTATAACAAGGGGACTTAAGTTTTTATCGTAAACTTATCAGGACCATTTATAATTTTAGAATTTATTTACGAAAGCTCTTCTGAATCCCACACTTCAATAAATTCAAATCCTTTTAAATCACTTTGTTCAATAAGATTCTTCAATTCATCTGAAATAAAAACAGCCGTGGGATGAATTTTCCCATTTATATAAACCTTAAAAATCATCTCATTTTGAACAGTATTACTATTAAATGCGAATTTTTCGCATCCTATTATTAAACCTGTAATCAGTTTTTTAAAAATTGCTTTATCACTATCAATTGCATCTAGTACATTCAACACGTGGACCAAGTAATATACCTCACTAGTTGAATCGCATAAAAGTGGTAAGAATTCAACATTATCGCCTATTAAAGGTTCAAGTACTTGCTTGGCTTTTTCACTAATCATTGGTGCACCAGTTCCTCCCCAAAATTTAGGGAAATCACTATGAATATCTCCTTCAATACACTATATATATATATTTCCCCATGAATTTGCTAAATGAGTTATCGAATTTATTTTTCCATCAATATATTTTTTATTGTCTTCTTCAAAATTTAATAACTGGAAAGACTCATAGTTATCTAATACACTCTTTAATGCCCATATTTTCATGCTTATTCCCCTTAACTATTCTTTTATCTTCTAAAATAAAATAGAATATTAAGTAACAAAAAATCGTTTACTACTATTTACTTTGTGATTCTAAAATATATCTTGAATATGAATTACTATACTTATTCATAATAAAAAGCTTATACAAGTGCATAAGCTTTTTATTTTTTACTCTCTTAGATATGGGTTCCCATTAATAATCTAATTAAATTAGATTTCTTTACGCACCCTCTTCTGAATCCCACACTTCAGTAAATTGAAAACCTTTTAATTCACTCTCTAAAATTGCATTTTTGAATTGATCTGATACTAAAAGATAGTTAGGATGTACCTTCCCATTTATTTTCAATTTAAAAATTGGTTCATCCTGGACAACATAAGGAATAAATACAAATTTTTTACACCCTATTATTAAACCTGAACTTAACTTATCAAAGATTGTTTTATTAGTATCAAGTGCTTCCAACACTCTTAAAACATGCATAGCATAGTATTTTTTGTTTGTTTGTTTATGAATTAATGGTAAAAATTCAATAGTATCTCCTACTATAGGTTCTAAAACATTCTTGGCTTTTTCACTAATTATTTGTACACCAGACTTTCCCCAAAAAATAGGGGAATCGCTTGACTTTCCTTCATCTGTTACCTCAATAAACTGAGGCGTCCATGAATCTGACAAACTCACCATAGAATTAAAACTAGTTTTAAAATATTTTTTATCCTCTTCATAGTTCAATAATTGAAAGGTTTCATAATCATCAGTCGAGCTCTTTAATTGCCAAATCTTCATATATATTCTCCTTTATTATTACCATTTATTTAGTTAGTTATTTCTTGGGTTCATTTAATCGTAAATTACCTTCTAATAAATCTCTTCTTATTCCATGTAACACTTCAGCTATATCAGCTTGAGTACCACCCATTTCTATAACAGAATTCAATCTTTCTGTTACTTCTCTTATATACTCTTTTGAGTGGTTACCTATATGTAAAACTTCAGTAGTTACATAATCATTTATTTTATATGGTAAAAACACCCCATTGACCGCAGCATCATAACTTATCCCTATCTCTTGTAATAATTCCTGAGCTTCCACAGCCCTACTATCATTCCAAGGTACTATGTGATGTGCCGCATTAGGATATGGAGGTGTATCAACCCCTGCATCTTTAAGTTCTGCACGTAATTTTTGAGATGCTGTATAAGAATCAGGATATTCGTTTTTCACCTCTACTCTATCAAGAACTTTATCTGCATATTCCTGAATTACTTCTTGAACATCTTTAATTTTACTTCTTCCACTAGTTTTGGAAAACATAAATGTTTCACGAGCTTTTTGTAAAACTTCAAAACTTTTTATTTGATTGCTTCCAAATCCACTTGTACCTGCAAATGCCAACCGATCCGTCAATGGCAATTTATTTGCGAAAGAAGACATTCCTGTAGAAAATTTTGCACCTTTTGCTAATGTAGTGACTTTACTTATTCCTTTATCACCAATAAGCCCTAATCCAACTTGTGTTAATGCATAACTTCCCCACTTAGCACGACTTTCAGCGTCTCCATTTATTACATCATTAATAAACGAATCTGACAATGCATTCCACATAGCAGGTAAGGTTTCATCTAAATGAGTAACGGCGTATCCCATGTTCTCCCACGTTTCCCATTTACCAAGTGCCACAATACCATCTATTGTATCTTCAACAGCTTGACCCGTACCTTCTAAAATACCATCTATAATTTTTTCGGATGTAGATTTTTCGGGAGCTTTCTTGCTCACCGCTCCTTCTTCCATTGATCCTTCCTTTAAAAGATTATCAACTTGACGTTTTCTTTCATCAGCAATTTCTTGAATCGAAACGGTCCAATCCATATTTAATCCTTGTGTACTAAACGTACCACTTACAGGACTAAATCCTTTACCACTTTGGACTTCAGCGAGGCCGGCAGTAATGCTAGCCACTAGTTGAAGAGCTGTATTGTAGTTATTACTGGACGTATAGTTAAATTCATATAGATGCTCTAATTTTTCTTGCAGTTTTTTTCTCATCTCCATTAATACGATAACCATGGCATCTATTCCAGGCAATACTGTAGCAATACTAATCGCTTCTATACTTGCGACCATTCGATTAATTTCTTGAATTTGCTCTCTTATTTCTTGTTCAATGACATCTGTGGAAGCAACTTGTGATTGAAAATCGCTTGGAAACGCATTATTTTGACGAATTAATTCTTCACATAAATAAATGATCCCTTGTGCTAAAGGACGAAAGGTTTGGACAAAAAATATTTTTGCACTACTATATGTTTGTCCTTGCAGAACCGTATCAGCTGCAAAAGCATCAATTGATTGAATTGCTTGCTCCATAGCTTGAATAGTAGCCACACATACAGCATTCATGCTTTCAGTCTGATTTTGCACTTCCCCTAAATACATATTTAGACTCATGCTTCGCCCTCCCCTTTTAATTGTCGATGCCGATAGGTAAGGTCGGTTTCTAAATCAATAAGATCGCGTCTTTTTTTAAGTAATGTTTCTTTTTGATTTTCCAATTCAAATGTTAATTTCCGCTCAATATGTTGCGACTCTTGGAGCTTATTCATAAAAAAATTAGAAACTTCTTTATCACCATACCATGTTTCTAAAACCCTATTAAATAAGTAATTATTTCGATTTCTCAATTCGTGAAATTCCATTTCTGCCTGTCTCTGAATTTGAATCTCCACTTGATTTCGATCCTGTTTTTCAAATACTATCCGTAATTCATGATTAAATTCATTTATTTTCTTTTCCACATCTTGACTCATCCTATTCTCCCTACCCTTCTCCTTTTACCGTAGGTTGCCACATTAGCGAAATGTCTTTTGTAGTTCGTTATCCATTCTTTCAAAATCCTTAGCTACTAAATGAATATTATCAATTGCTTGTTGAAAGGCCCCACAAAATTGTCTAGTCAAATCCAGCATTTGTTGATTCGCTTCTTGCGCCTGGGCATTAACAGATAGTGTAGTACGGCTCGCCTTTGTTATAGAACGATTTGTCGCACCTTGAATTGTATCCGATGCATTTTTCATTTGCGTAGCAATTTGTGTAGCCGTTTGAAAATTACTTTGGAAGTTCCCCATCATTTAAACACCTTCTAGTTTCAAAATTATTAATAAAATTATATCACGTTAATTGTTTATGTTTGTCAAAAAATTCAGTTATGAAACTTCAGTTTTTTTAAGAGCCCTTAATAAGATAGAGACAATATCTTAACTTTATTTTAGCTACATATTTCATTTTTTTGCTGAAGTGCAAATAAAAACAGCGGAACCCCCGATAGACCAAACTTTTTTAACTACCAATAATGAATAATGAACTATAAAACAAGAAAGAACCTTCTATTTTTGAAGGTTCCTTCTCACTTCTCTACTTGTTAAATAAACAATACAACTTCCTATTTACTATATTCTAAATTCCCCGTATCTCAGTTAAATCATCACAAATAAAAATCCACCAGTCCTGCTAATTTCTCCTTACAACGCTCCCAAAAAGATAACTTCTCAAAAAATTCTTTCGTCATTTCTTTTGAATCATGAATATCTTGCGCTAATGCCTCGTTCACTTCTGATACGATAGTTCCACCATGAATATACAAATTCATCTCATCATTAATATAAAAGCTACGTGCGGTTATGTTCATTGTACCGATAACAGTTAATTCATTATCAATCAGCATTAACTTTCCATGAAACATCCCTTTTTTATAACCATATACCGTAATCCCGTTATTAACAGCTTGACGTATGTAAGGATAGGCCGCCTCTTTAATGAGAGGAATATCTGGTTTATATGACCAAAGTATTTTTACTGTAACGCCACGTTTTTGTGCCGCGATTAAAGCGTTCATTAACTCTTTATTTTTCGCTATAAAATAAGGCGTCGTAACGACAACCGAATGCTTCGCTTGGTTTATTAACTCAACATATTTTTCAGCGACGTGATGCCCATTGTAACTAGCCATCGTATGTAATGTGTTCCCTTTACTAGCTTTATTCGTACTTCTCTTTATATCTTCTTTCGTATCTCGTTTCCAATCTAAAGCAAACTGTTCTTCTAAATCTTTTGCTCCTTCTCCTTTAAGCCGTACATGATAATCACGCCAATATCCAAATCGCTTATCTTTCCCTAAGTACTCATCTCCTATATTAAATCCGCCTGTATAGCCAATTTCCCCATCAATCGTCGTAATACGGCGATGATTACGATGGTGAAGTGAATAAAATCCGAATGGCAATTCCGGTTTTCTACTATATGTAAAATGCACGCCACTTTCCCGCAATTCATTTATCATCTTTCTTTCAAATGATAAATCATTAATGCGATCAACTGATAAATAGACGTTTACTCCTTCTTTTGCCTTCTCTTTTAATAAGTTTAAAAAAGTATGGCTACTTTTGTCATCCGACAAAATAAAAAAATACGTGTAAATAGATTGCTTTGCTTCTCTTATGTCAGTAAATAACTGTTTATAAAATGACTTCCCTTTTACATATAATTGAAAGTCACTATAATGAGGAGCGTACTCTGTCGGCATATTTTTCCCAGCTTCCATTTTTCTTCCGAGTGTGACGTCAATATGCATCCAAATTAATATAAAAATAAATATAGCCATAATAATAGAAATAACTCGCAATATTTTTTTAATCATTTTAATTTCCTTCCGCTCGTTTTCTTTCCACCTTTCTATTTTGTCATTCAAATTTAGATTTCATGCTTCATACAAAAAAGGATGCGACTTAACGTCACACCCTTTTTTATATTAAACAAAGTTCCTCGCATCATTATTTCTTCCAAATTTATAAATAGCAATTAAGAAGAATGCTACCGCAAAGGCAAATAAGATTAAAATATTTAAATACAAATCTGAAATCGGAATTCCTTGTTGTAGTTTTGATACCGTATCTAATAGCCATCTTTGCGGAAGAAAATCAGCTACTTTTTGCACTGCTTTCGGCATAATGTCATATGGGAAATAACATCCAGCGAGTAAACATGTCGGTACAATGATCATATTTTGCAGTGCATTTGCCGATGCTGAGTTTTTCGAAAATGCGACAAGCACTAACGATATTCCAATCGCTATTAAAGCAAATAGCATGAGTACGCCAAGCATCACTATGAAAGGCATATTGATATTCGTATGAAAAACATTCGTTAGGAATAGGATTGTAATCAAAATTTGTATTGTGAGTATCATCATATTTACCCCGACATTAGATAATATGAATTTCTTCCCATCTATCGGCGTTGATAAGAGTCTAAAATACGTTCTATTTTCTTTTTCTTTTAAAATATAACCTGATAAGTTCGCTGCTGAAAACAGCATAAACATAATAAGATAACCCATCGTTTGGTTTGTCATATCTTTATTTTTCGAAGTATCTTCTAGCGTCTCAGTTTTCATTTTAAATGAACCTTTTTGATATCCTGCGTACATAGTATCAAATGCACTTTGATCTGTTCCTGCTGCTTTACTAATAGCTGCTACATTATCAATATAATTGTATAAATATGATTTTATAAATCCTGTTACTTGATCACCTTTAATCGATGAAATTTCAATATGATTTGGTTTCCCTTCTCGAACACTTTTTGAAAAACCAGAATCTACTGTAATAACTCCATCAAGTTTTTTGGAAGTGAGTTTATCTTCTACTTCAGATTCTTTAATTTTACTTACCTTTACATGATTTAATCCTTCTAAAAATTTCACCGTATCATTTGCTATAGATTGATTTTCTTTATTAATAACCCCGATATTTAACGTCCCTTGCCCCATATTCCCATACATCGAGAAGGAGATTAGTGTTCCGATTATCGGCAAACTAATAATAATGAATAACCCTTTTTTATTTTTCAAAAGTACAGATAACGTTTTTTGTATGAGCCATAAAATATCTTTCATACTATAGCCCCTCCCGTCTACGTAATGCAATAATCGCAATTAATAAAAAGAGTGCTGAGATTCCAAGATTTAAACATATTACCGGTAGTGCTGCTCCTACATCATTTGCATAAATAATTTTCATAACAGCTGTGTTTGCCCACGTTAATGGTGATAAATTCGTAACGAAATTTTCTTCTATTACGAAATATGCACCACCAAAAATAGAGGCTAATTGCACAACTACAAGAATAATTGCTCTCGATGATTCAGCTGTTTTCGTAATATATCCGATCCCTAAACCGAAGCTAATTGCTAGGAAGATTTGTGTTAATAAAATAATAAATATGATTCCAAGATGATCGCCCCAATTCGCTTGAAAGACAAATTTACTAAATAACATGACAAGTAATACGCAAAGGGCATTTGCTACTAGGCTACCAAGTACTTTTCCAATGAATATTTCAGCCTTACTTATAGGTGCAGCAATGAGACGATCTCCTGTTTTACGTATTCTTTCTCCTCGAATTAAAGAACTCGCTCCCATCCCAGCATATAGTGCAATCATCGTCGTCATTACAACCGCATAGTAATCCATAGAACCTGGCTTTTTCGCAGCTTGTAAAGATGTTTCTTTTATATAATCATTATGATTTCCGCTTGAAATAACCGCGCTCACCTTACTAGGATCAACTTTTGCAACTTCGGCCGCTACATTGTACTTATCAATAAATGTTGTAAGCATGCCTTCCACAATACTTCCCTCAATACTACTTTTGTCACTTCCGTAAAATTTCGCACCATCTTTATTTAATTCTACATAAGCAGCATATTTATTTTGCTTCACTTCTTCTTTCCCATCTATACTGCCGGAAACTTTTTTAAAATGAATACCCGATTTATCGACTTCTTTCGTAAATGCTTCGAACGTTTGAGAAAATGTGCTACTCGCTTCATCTTTGTAGAGCACTTGTATATCTTTAATCGCTTGACTATCGCTATCAAATGCATTCGTTAACGCTGTTCCTAACACAAGCATTAGTACAATCGGAAATGCTAACATAAAAACTAAAGTTCTTACGTCTCTGAAATCTCTTTTAATATGCATAACTGCAATATTGAAGATGTTCAATTGATGAACCTCCCTTTACCTTTTCTTCATTTACCTTTTATTTATCTCGTAAGTTTCTTCCAGTCAACGTAAGGAATACCGTTTCTAAGTTCGGGGCCTGCTCCTCTAACGAACGAATTTCAATGTCATGATTAATGAAATGCTGAATAATTTTATTTAAATTATTTACTCCTGCATCCGAGTTTACTTTAATTACGTTCTCTTCAACTTGAACAGCTTTCACACCGTTTATCTCTTTTAACTTTTCTACATCTAAATTTTCTACTGACTTCACTTCAACCCAAATGTCTTTCGTATCAGTAATAATCGCTTTTAACTGTTCTTTCGTTCCTTCTGCAATCACTTTACCGTGATCTACAATTGCTATTTTCGTACAAATCTCTTCTACTTCTTCCATGTAGTGGCTCGTGTAAATAATAGTACTTCCCATTTCATTTAATTTTCGAACAGACTGGAGAATATAGTTTCTTGACTGCGGATCAATTCCAACTGTCGGCTCATCCATAATAATTAACTTCGGTCTATGAGCGATCGCACAAGCGATATTCAATCTTCGTTTCATCCCGCCAGAAAAGTTTTTCGGGTAACTTTTATGCTTATCACTAAGCCCTACAAATTGAAGTGCTTCCTCTACTCTCGCTTTTAGCTCAGCTCCTCTTAACCCGTACAATCCAGCAAAGAATTTCACATTTTCATAGGCAGTTAACTCTTCATAAATCGCAATATCTTGCGGAACGATACCGATGTTCATTTTGGCAAATCGATTATGTTTCTTTATATTTTTTCCTAGTATGCTAATTTCACCTTCATTACTTCTTAACAATCCAGCAATCATATTTATCGTTGTACTTTTACCAGCACCATTTGATCCTAAACAGCCAAATATCTCTCCTTCTTTAATAGATAAAGACATATTATCTACCGCGATGAAATCACCAAATTTTTTCGTTAAATTTTTAATTTCTAATGTATTCATCATTTCACCCCTATTTCGGTTTCTCTGCTTTTAGTATAAACAAAAAAAATGAACCTGCTCAGTGCAGAAGTTCATTCTTTTCACATGAGATTATTCACTTTTTTCATATGAGATGATTCATCCTCGTCATAATTTCCTAAATGGGCAACAGCATCGTTACTGAAAAACCACTTCTTCCGTCTACAATAATTTTTCCGTTTACTGATGCTGTTCGCTCCTCCATCCCCATAATCCCGAGACCTTTCTTAACGAGAGCTGCACCTTTTCCATTATCCTTCACTTGTACTTTCACCATCTTGTTAAGTACATGAATATCGATTGAAATGACTGTCGCATCAGCATATTTCATCGCGTTCGTTAGTGCCTCCGTAACATTTTCACCGATAATCTTCCACTGAATTGGAGAAATCATATCTAAATTCCCTTTATATACGAAAGGAATATTTATATCATGTTTACCGGCAAATTCCTCTATGAATAATTTCATACGATGAATACCAATTTGCTCAGTTGGCGGCTTCATATTTTTTAATGTAACCCGAATACTTTCAATTCCATCTTTCGATATATGAATTGCATTTTGTAATAACTCGGCAGATTTTTCTTTATCTATCCCCATTAACCTCTTTGCTGCTTCCATTTGAATTAGCGCCCCTGTCATCGAGTGGCCAATTTTATCATGAATTTCTTGTGACAACCGATTTCTCTCTTCTAACTTAAATGTGTACTCTGATTGCTTTATGTACTCTTTATTTTCATGTAAGCTTTTCGTCAGCCGCTGCATATCTTTGCGCATCTTATCATTTTGTGATTCCAGCTTTAATACACGAGCGATATAACGATCTGCCATAGTTAATACGATAAAAGAAAATGCAACAATTAATCCATATGTCATTCGAATACTTTCTTCTGTAAAGATAATAGGAATCATCATAATGCTAAAGATCAGCCATTTCTTCTCTATATAACGAAATATAATTTCATATAAGTTCAATGGTAAAAACAAAATAAAAAACGGATGAACCTTCCATGCAAATAATATAACTACTCCAATTGACAGAGAAGTTAATATGTTTTTGTGCGTATCTTTTTTAAATATAGAGATTAGCACGTTTACAGAAAGATATAAAAGCAAAGTAAGTATAATCCATGGTAAGTTCACAACATTTAAATAAATGTAACTAAACACAATATATATAAATACAATTAATTTACTTACAATTAACCAAAATTCCATATCTTTAATCTACTTTCCCTGTTAAGTAATAAATCGCAATTTGTGTGCGATGTTCAAGTCCAGTTTTCCCTAAAACTGATGTAATATAATTTGCAATCGTTCCTTCTGATATGAAAAGTTGCTTTGAAATTTCTTTATTCGAGAAACCTTTCGCAATTAATGCGATAATACTAAGTTCTCTTTCTGTAAAAAGACTTGTATCTATTTTGCATTCGTCCTCTTTGCTCTCCATTAAATTGCTCTTAATTTTATCAAGCACTACATCTTGCATAACAGTTTGACCGTTATATACTCCTTTTATTGCATCACGAATACGCTCTGGATCATTATTTTTTAATAAATAACCTTTCGCCCCGTTCTTCACTGCGTCCAAAATATATTCATCATCATCGAACGTCGTTAAAATTAGTGGTTTCGTTTCCGTTTCTTCACAAATAAATTTCGTTGCCTCTACCCCATTCATATTTGGCATGCGGACATCTAAAAGAGCGATATCAACGTCGTTCTTTTTACAATATTCCACTGCTTCTTTCCCATCATTTACTGTATCTACCACTTCGAACTCTTCATATGTATTTAAAATAATTTTCATGCCTTCTCTAATAAAAGAATTATCATCCGCTATTAATATTTTAATTTTCATGTTTGTTAGTATGGACCTTCCCCTACTAACATTCACATCCTTTCTTCACATAACATTTCTCACTTGCTCATTATATACTTCTTTTTACCATTTTTTCACACCTTTTTTCATATAGCTTCCTTCCTAAAAATATATTATTCTTTTTTTACAACATGTGTAGGGTGACCTATCATTTCTTACGTCTATATAATAGAATGCGTCAAAAAGGAGGGAGAGACCCATTGAGGAAAAACAATTAATTGAAAAAGCACAGCAAGGAAGCGAACATGCTTTTCGTATCCTTGTGCAAACATATCGTCATTATATTTTTCAAGTTATCTTTTCTATTTTAAGACATGAAGAAGATACAAAAGATGTTACACAAGAAGTATTCGTAAAAATTCACGCCTCTCTCCCTAATTATCAATTTCGCGGATTAAAAACGTGGATGGCTCGTATTGCCACCAATCACGCTATTGATTATAAGAGAAAAAAAGCTAGAGAAAACGAAGAACTCTCCTTATGTAAAGAAACTGAGGAAAATATAAAATCCTCTCATAATGTTGAGGCTTTATTATTGACGAAAGAGCAAAAATTACTCATTGCTCAAAAACTGAGAGAACTTCCTGGAAATTACCGTGACGTCGTTCTCGCACATTACTTAGAAGAAAAAAGCTATCAAGAAATTGCTTTACAGGAAAACATCGAAGTGAAAACAGTCGAAATGAAACTGTACCGGGCAAGAAAATGGATTAAAAAACATTGGAAGGAGGAAGAGTTTCTATGATGCATTATTCAAAAGAAGATTGGCGCAATTATACTTTAGATTTTATAGAAAGCAATGAACGTGAATCTATGGAAGAACACCTTTATGAATGTGATCATTGTTTAGCACTTTATATGGAAAGTATCGATGAACAACAGGAAAACCTTCCAATGATAAATGATGATTCATTTACGAACGAAGTTATGGCGAAAATTGATTTTGAAACGCTACAACCTAATGAAAATATAAAAACAAACTCACTAAAGCGAACGATTATTCACTACATAATTGCTACGGCAGCTACAATTATTTTTATGGTAAGTGGTTTATTCCAGTATATTTTCACAGCGACATCAAATTTCGAGAAATCTTCAAAACATAACGAGTCTTCTATCTCACAACAAATTGTAAACAAATCGGTAGATACATCAAAAAAGGACGGAGGTTCAAAGCATGAATAAAAATCCCTTTTTAGCACTTGTATTAGGGCTAATTCCCGGGCTTGGACATTTATATTTAAAGAAATTTGGAAGGTTTATTTTATATAGCGGAGGGGCTGTATTTCTATTTATCTTTGCAGCATTTTGTACAATAGCATTAGGAGCGCGTGATATTGCTTTTCTTTCTCTATTTTTACTCTTCGTATTATGGGCGATCAATTTATTAGATTTAGTCATCACTATTATTAATCAATCGAAAAAACAAGCAACCGGAGAATTTACAGAGTCCTCTAAAGAGAGCGAACGATTTTATATCATTCTTCTATCAATCATCCCTGGACTTGGACATTTTCAATTAGGACTTATGCAACGTGGACTTACATTTTTAGTAGCTTGCACAGGAATCGGAAGTATGATTATTTTCGTTGCACTTTTAACATCGCAAGAAAGTTTCCTTATCTTCCTTATTACATTACCTGTTTTATGGATTTACAATTTCTTCGATGTTGTTCAGCAACTCCAGAAAAAAGAACGTGGCGAGCAACTAGATGATCGTACTATTTTCGAAGAGTTTGAAGAGCATCGTGAACAAGGAAAGAAGAATAAAACATTCGCTTCTATTTTAGCGATGTTCCCCGGAGCAGGACATATGTATTTAGGTTTACAACGCCGCGGCCTTCAGCTTATGGCAGCCTTTTTACTATCTATTTATTTGCTCGACTTATTAAGACTTTCTGCGTTTTTATTTTTAGTACCAATCATTTGGTTCTATAGCTTTTTTGATGCGTTACAGCAAACTGCAAAATATGGAAAAGAACGTGTTAATGACGAACCTATCATAGATTATTTTATCAATCATCAAAGATGGATCGGTATCGGATTAATTACACTCGGTGGTTACTATTTATTAGATCAAACAGTCCTTCCTATTTTGAATGACTATTTTGCAACTATATTTAATATTCATCTTAGCGAACTATATTATCGCTATTTCCAAACATCTATCGTTGCACTCCTCTTAATTGGTGGCGGCTTTAAATTGTTACTTGGAAACAAAGAAAACAAAGGTGGTACAAACGAATGAGAACATGGCGCGTTGGAACATTCTCAATGGGGCTTTCCATTATTACATTAGGTTGTTTCTTACTATTTTCAGTCATTAAAGGCACTCAAGTATTGGATACACTAACTGCATGGTGGCCTGTTTTACTTATTATACTTGGCGCTGAAATTTTACTATATCTTCTATTTTCTAAGAAGGAACAATCATTTATTAAATATGATATTTTTAGTATTTTCTTTATCGGCGTTTTAGGAAGCGTTGGAATTGCTTTTTATTGTTTATTATCAACTGGATTATTAGATGAAGTTCGTTACGCCTTTAATACAACTAGACAAACGAACACGATTCCAGAAAGTAAACTTGATATTCCTGAATCTATCAATAAAATTGTAGTGGATGCAGGTACAGACAATTATCCTCTAACGATAGACGGCAGGAACTCAAATGAAGTTAGCCTTCTTGGAACATACGAAATGACGACAAAAGGAAATGAAAAACTCAATTTAAAACAAGAAGATTTTCTTTCAGTTCAAACGACTGGGGAAACAATGTATATAACATTAAAGTCATTACCGTTTCATCAAAAAATGTTTGGTCATGAACCACGAGTAAAACCGACGCTTGTACTCCCACAAACGAAACATGTAGAAATTCGTGCTTCTAATCGAGATCTTTCTCTTTATCCAGGTCAATTACAAAACAATTGGTTTGTACAAGAAAGCTCAGGTGTATCTGTTCATTTAATAAAAGAGAGTGACGTATCTCTAACAGCAGTAACAAATCAAAAAGAAGCTATTGGAAATACACCTTGGGAACAAGTAGAAGATTTAACAAAAAAAGAAAACAATTCTTCAGAAGAAAATCCAGAATTAAACGAGCAAGAACATTGGTATAAAAATTCGATTAAAACAGGCAATGGGACGTACAAGTTAAACATCGAGAAAGCTTACAATTTAAATATGAGTGTTATTGAAAAATAAGAAACCTTCCACAATTGTGGAAGGTTTTTCTCATATAATCGCTTTAATTCCTTCTAACACTAATCCAATCATAAATCCGCAAACAGCCCCGTTTACTCGGATCCACTGTAAATCTTTTCCTACATTATTTTCAATCATTTCGATTAATGTTTTATCGTCTAACTTATCAAGGTTTTCTTGTACAAGCTTTCCAATTTTCGAATGATTCTTTTCAACCAGTGTGACAACTTGTTTTTGTAACCAATCTTCTATTTTTTGAACAGTCTGTTCATCTTCTTTTATTTTGTTCATTTGTGTTTGTAAAAATGGAATAACATATTTATCCGTAAATTCTTCATTTTTCACAAAAGTAATTGCCCTTTGTTGCACTTGCTCCAGCATCTCTTTAATTTTGTCAGTAGCATTCCAATTGGCAATCCATTTTTCTTTCCAATTTTCTAACTCCTGTAGTAAAGCTTCATTTTCTTTTACATTTATAATTTCTTGACGAATTTTTGTTAAAATAAGTTGTCTTGTGCTATTATCAGCATCTTGTAAGCTGTTAATATTGCTAATGATAAACTTCTGCAAAATACCACCAATTTTATCTTCATCTACAATATTCATAAATGATTTCAAAGTAAACTGCAAGAATCCATCTACTTTTATATTTTCCATCGCCTTCATACCTAAGCTTCCGAGCTGGTAACGTGCTTCATCTTGCGCTGTCCAATCTTTCACTTTTACTAATATGTAATCAAGTGTCTTTTCATCATATTCTTGCACAACTAATTGATCAACAAGCACTTGTAAGATGTTACTTGTATTAATTGTATGCAAATATGTTTTCATTTCTTTTTCAATAATAACCGCTAACTTTTCTGTATCTATTGAAACAATTGCTTTCTCCGCAATCGTTACAATTCCTTTCTTCACAGCATCAGACTGCATTTCTCTCTCAGCAATTTGCAGCACCATTTGCGCTAGCTGCATTTCTTTTACTTTATTCGTAATACTTTCTTTCGTTAGCCACTCATTTTCTAACGTATTGATGAGCCCTTTCGTTACTCTCTTTCGATTTTTAGGTAACAAAGCTGTATGCGGAATTGGAATTCCCATCGGATGACGGAATAATGCTGTAACTGCGAACCAATCTGCAAGCCCGCCAACTAACCCAGCTTCAAATCCCCCTTGAATAATCTCTCCAGCTACCGTTCCTTGAAAAGGGATAGAAGCCGCAAAGCCTACTCCCATAACCCCAAGCGAAATACCCGCTATATATTTAGTCTGTAATGACATCGTATACACATCCTCTTATTATGTAAAATAAAGCTATTTTGTTATGTTTATTTCATATTCGTTCTTTATATCTATACTATAATGAACTAATCCGAAAATAACAAAGAATTTATAATAATACATTTGTTATATAAATAAAAAATGAGGCTACAACTAGCCTCATTTTTGTTTTAACATTAATGCCTCACCTGTTTTATAATAGCCATTCATTACATCTTCCGGAACCATACTACCGCCAGTTCCCCACACAATATGAATACCTTTCTTCATCTTCTCTGTTAACTGTTGTTTTTGTAAATACTCATCTTCTTTACATACTTTCACTGGCCCTATCATACCCGCTAACGCAGAAGGCTCTAAATAAATATTTTCCGTATCCGCCAGTTCTTTTAACAACTTATATAACTCTTCATCACTTACTGTATAATTCCCACTCAAAAATGGTTCCATCGTTTTACCGACAAATCCTGATGGTCTTCCTACTGCAAGTCCGTCTGCATCTGTTACATTATCAATACCGATATCTTGAACGGCAATTTTATCATGAAGTCCTGTCATTAATCCGAGTAGCATACATGGTGAATGTGTCGGCTCTGCAAAGAAGCAATGTACGTTGTCTTTATACAATAACTTTAAACCAAATGCGACTCCGCCAGGTCCGCCCCCTACTCCGCACGGAAGGTAAACGAATAAAGGGTGCTCTTCATCTACTACAATCTCTAACTCTTCTAATTGCTTTTGTAAACGCGATGCTGCTACTGCGTATCCTAAAAATAAATCATGTGAGTTTTCATCATCTACAAAATAACAGCTAGGATCTGCATCTGCTTGCTGACGCCCCTCTTCTACTGCTTTACTATAATCAGCTTCATATTCAATAACGTTTACACCTTTACGTCTTAATAAATCTTTTTTCCATTCTTTTGCGTCCGCTGACATATGAACAGTTACGTTAAAACCTAGTTTCGCACTCATAATCCCAATGCTTAGCCCTAAATTACCTGTAGAACCTACCGCAATTGAGTATTTTGCAAAAAACTCTCTACAAGTATCACTGTCTAAAATAGAATAATTATCTTCTTCTGTTAACATCCCATGCTGCAAAGCTAATTGTTCAGCATGTTTCAGCACTTCATAAATCCCGCCCCTAGCTTTAATTGATCCTGATATTGGAAGCTGACTATCACACTTTAATAGCAATTCTCCTAATATAGGTTGCCCGTAATTTTTCTCTAAAGACCTTTTCATAGAAGGTATCTTCACTAAAGGTGATTCTATAATACCGCCTGTTTCTTTCGTTTCAGGAAAAACTTTCGCAATATATGGTGCAAAACGCTTTAATCTCTCTTCCGCATCTTGTACATTCTCTTCATTCAGTGGCGAATCTATTATTGCCATTTCATACTTTTCCATGTTCGGATTCATCCAAAACACTTCTTCTGTTGCGATTAATTTATTTATTAGTGGATATTGCTCTTTTAATTTCTCTATTTCCTTCATTTCTCTTCCTCCTCATAACCTTGTAGCTTACGATTCAATAAATTATAATTAAATTAATTTTAATATAGTTTAACATAAATTATTCACTTTAGTTAATTTTAATTTAATTTAATTAAATATAATTTAATAATTAGTAAGGAGCCTTTCATTATGGAAAATATAGATATTGGTAAAAAGATTGAAAAGCAAAGAAAAGAAAAAGGTTTAACTAGTAAAGAACTAGCAACGATGGCAGGTATTACACCATCTATGTTAAGTCAAATTGAGCGTGGGTCTGCTAACCCTTCTATTCAAACATTAAAAGTACTCGCTAAAGCGTTAGATGTTCCAACATTTAGCTTTTTACTGGAAGATACAAATACAGACGATTTAATTGTACGTTCTCATAAACGAAAAAAAATGATTGTCGATAATTTATCATATGAATTGCTATCACCTGATTTCACAGGTAATTTAGCAACAGCAATTATGACTGTTCCACCGAATACGGCTTCATCAGAAAATGTACTAGAACATAAAGGGGAAGAATTGGCATTTGTATTAGACGGGTTAATCAAATTGTACTTAAACGAAGAAGAATACATATTAGAAGCTGGTGATAGCGTAAAAATACCTGCTTATTTAAAACATAGATGGGTAAATCAATTCGAGAAAAACGCCATTGTTTTATTTTCTGTTACTCCGCCGATTTTTTAATGCAAAATAAAAAGATAGCCACGCATGGACACACTCCATACGTGGCTATCTTTTTATTTTTTCGGTATCAACAAAATCCCTAAACTAATAAAAAAGAAGCTCATTATTTGCTGTATTGATAAACCAAATAAAACCGAATTTTGTTCACTAACAAGCGAAATAATGATATGAGCAAAACCCTCAATAATTAGAAAAACACTTATATTCTTTCCATTTCCTAACCTTTCATTTTTCATCCATAGCATGCCCATTATACAAAGGGCAAGGATGATCTCGTATACAAAAATGGGGTGATATAAAAATTTAGATTCGTATATTTTCACACCCCAAGGCAATGTCGTTGGTACACCTACTTTTTGGTGGAATAGAAAATAAAAAACAATACTCATACATAATCCAATAGGCAAGGCATCAAGTAAAATACGAAGCGAAAATTGTCCCTTTTTACTTTTCCAAACAATATATATACTCGCAATTACACATCCTGCTATAATATGCTGCATACTTCCTACAGCTAATAGTGCCTGCAATGGCGACCTAAAAGCCCATACTGGATTTATAATTGCCGGTGCAAATTTCCACACAAATACGATGATTAGAAATGCATTTGTTACTGCATCCATCATTTTTTCATATGGTACACTTTCGTTCTTCATCTTTCGTTTCATCAACATAAATCCAAATAGACTTCCAATTATAATAGATACAGGTTGTAACCTCACGATCCACTCCATCAATACAAAATCCCCTCTTTAACTCTCAATTAATTTCTTAAATTTCTCTTCTAATTGATCTGGAGGTAATACGCCTCGCACTTGCTCTACGATAATTCCATCTTTATTAACAAAAAATGTTGTTGGTAACGAAAATACTTTATAATCTAATCCAGCTACTCCGTCCATATCTAGTAAAACAGGAAACTTAAATCCGTGACGATCTGCAAATGCACTCGCTTCTTGTACTGGATCCCCAATTGTCGCATTCACCGCAAAAATTTCAACGTCCTGTTTATATTTATCATACATACGAACTAAGTCAGGTGCCTCCATTTCACATGGACCACACCATGATGCCCAAAAATTAATAAGATATGGTTTTCCTTTTGCATCATTTAACGAATACAGCTTCCCGTCTAACCCTTTTAACGTTATGTTTGGTGCTTTAAATCCTACTTGTGGTAATACTTCTGTTTCTTGTAACTCCGCTTGTTTTGCTTTTCTTTCTTTTTCTTCTTTCTTTGTATTATAAAAATTAACTCCGGCCCAAATTAGTGCCCCGGCCAGTATAATCGCAATTAGTTTCTTCACTTTTCTTCCTCCTCATTATTAAAAGCCTGTAAATCCACCGAATAGACGAATAAAGAATGCGGTAATTTTCGTCATTTGATTTGTATACAATAAAACCCCTGTTACAATCATCATTCCGCCACCAATTTTCATCATGACATTGGCATATGTAACAATCCATTTTACCTTCCCAATAAAGAATGCCATCACGAAAAACGGAACCGCAAACCCAAGAGTATACGCGGTAATATAAAGAAGTGCCCCTTCCGGATTTGTCGCACCAAGCATGAGTACAGCTGAAAATATCGGTCCAACACATGGCGTCCAACCCGCTGCATATGTCATACCGACTAAAATCGAGCGAATATATCCAGTCGATTTACTTCTGTATTGTACCTTTTTCTCTGCGATAAGCCACTTAGGTTGAAACAAACCTGTCATAAACAGTCCCATCAAAACAATAAAAATCCCACCAATTTGTTGAATCAATTTTTGGTTAGATGAAAATGTTATTCCAATCCAACTTACCGATAAACCTAACGCATAAAATATAACCGAAAATCCGATCATAAAAAATACGGTATGTATAATCGCTGATTTTTGCATAATTCCACGATTTTCTTTTAAATCTTGAATAGACACACCTGTAATATAAGATAAATAAGATGGATATAGCGGTAAAGAACATGGTGATATAAATGACAATACCCCTGCCCCAGCTACAAGCCAAATTGTTAAATCTGCTGCATTCATTTTATTCCCCCTAAAACACTACAACAAGTAGTGCTGATTCTTAAAAAAAAGAGGCTATACGCACTCTCCGATAATAAGTACAACCGACATACAGAATAAACCTGCTGTTACATATACCGAATTCGTATGTAACGGAATAGTAAGCTTAACAACCTTTTCATTTAACACTTGCTCGATTCGTAAATTTATTGCTGTTTTTGCAAATGAAGCTGTAACACATCGATTTTCCATTGTCTTTATTTTAATTAATTTTAATAACGCGCTACCTAACTCAAATGAAGATTCCATTTTTTGCATCGCATATTTATCAGCAGCTAGCTCCTGATACGTGTGATACCGCTGTAACAACCCTTTTAATATCGGGATGTACATCATTCCTTCTGCTAATAGCGTAAAACAAAATAATTTTAACGGATCACGATTAGTTTGATGATATTCTTCATGGAAAATAATTGCATCCATTTCTTCATCTGAAAATGTTTGAAGCATCCCTTCTGACATGACAACTTTCGGACGAAATAGCCCAATTGTAAATGCCGCAACTTCCGTAGTCGGCAATATATATATTTGTTTTCCTTTTCGGATGAAAGGGATAAGTACTTTTTGTAATTTTTTACTATAGAAAAATTGTCGCCAAATTCTTTTGCAAACTATGAGTACTGTAAGTAATAGTAATCCAGCAATTATAATACGAACGAGCGATAATTCCTTCATATGTTGTTCTAATTGAAACAAGCAAAAATTTGAAAGAAAGAACGCCTTATTTTGAAACAGAAATGGATATGTAACGTAATACACTAACATACTGAAAAAGAGAGTACTAACAATTACTGCTAACAATACGATTTTACGCATTTGCCATTTCATTTCATCGATCCTCTTTTTTTAACTGACTCAATTTGTCTTCTAATTTTTTTATTAAAGTCGGATCAGCCTGCTCTAACTCATCTAGCATATGATTTACAACTAAATCTCCAAATTCCCCCATCAATTCCTGTGTCATCTTCTTCGTTTGATTGGATAAGAATTCTTCTTTTGTTTGTACAGTACGATATATGCCACTTCTTTTCACCGTCTGTTTTTCTAAGTGTAATTTCTCTACTAACCTGTTCATAACTGTCATAACAGTGTTAAAATTCACAGGTGATTCTTCACTTAATTTCTGCTGCACTTCTTTAATCGTAATACCCTCGGTAGACCAAACAATCTCCATAATTTTTGCTTCAAGAGGTCCAAAAAAGTGATTTAATCCTTGCTCATTTAACTTATAGTTTTGAGTAAACATAGTATGGCTCCTTTCACACTACAAATTGTAGTACAAATTAAATGAAAGGTCAAACAAGAATGATATATACTAAAATTCACTACCTATAAATACGTAGGCCATTCCATTCATTTTAAACCTAATTTCTCTCCAAATGTCTCAAAGAGATACTGCTCTAATATTTGTACATTAAACTTCTCATTGCGCCCAAGTGCAAATAATTCCCGATCCTTTGCTACGATAGTATCTAAAGGAATAACGACATTATCCACTATTTTTGTAATTTCAATGATGTTACTTTTTACATTTACCTCTGTTTTAAATTCAACATTTTCTAATACGATATGTGAACGTCTTCCTGATGTAAAAAAAGTAAAATTAGGATTTTTAACAACGCCAATTTCAGCCTCTAACGCATATAAATAGTGAAAAATTATATCTCTATGTCCATCTTTTATTATTTTTTCATCCTTCTCATCATCTAAGTATTCTTTCACCTTCGCTGCAAACTCAAATCGAAAATCCACCTTTTTCACGCTCCCTCTTTGTATTTTTATATTAAATAAATATATTGAAATAATTTTACCATATTGTAATACAAGTTCCTATTAAAAGTAAAAAACGATTTGTGAAATCTCTACTATTTCCGATTCCTTTTTAAAGTATAAACACTAATTCAATTTGAATTAATGCTTCGTTATATCCATTTAAACATATTGTTTCCATATTTTGAAACAATAGTATGAAGTATTATATATCGATAAAGCGAAACTTTAATCAATGGGGGTTTTGTTCATCCCCACTGATTATTAGCCCTCACCAATCAGACTTTTACGGGCAGCCCGCAAATAGCGGGGTAAATTGTTTCAAATTCATTTTTCTATATAGTTCTCACTACCTTTACTATTCCGATATACTGAAACTATATTTTCTACTTATTCATTACATGAGAGAAGGAATGTTACTCTCTTCTATCGAATTTTTATATAACAAAAATGATTAGGTGGTGCTTTACTATGAAATTAGCTGTCATTGGTGGCGGTGATTTACAAGATTCAAATCACTCGCCTATTAATGAGCGACTTATAGAATTAACAAATAAACAGTATCCAAAAGTATTATTCATCCCTACAGCTAGTCATGATGATGAAAGCTATATAAAGCTATTTTTAGACACGTTCGAAAAACAATTACACTGTGAAGTACAAATTTTACGTACTATAGCTGATACACCTTCTAAATATGAAATAGACGAAATGATTCAGTCTGCTGATTTAATTTATCTCGGTGGCGGGAACTATATTCACATGCTTACACAATGGAAAGAACTTAAACTCGATGAAAAATTACTATCGGCTCTGCAACAAGGAACACTCATTGCAGGCAATAGCGCTGGTGCTATGTGTTGGTTCACATCTAGTATCCGATCAGATTATGAAGGTTCTGGTTATATAGAGTGTAACGGTTGGGGGATTGTTAACAAAAGGTTTTGTCCACATTATAATCAATTAAATAGAATGAACGCCTTCCATTCCTTTTTACAAAATCATCAAGGTAATATAGAAGGAATTGCACTAGAGGATAATTGCGCTTTATATATTACAGAAGAATCTTTTGAAATTATCGGTGAACCTGAAAAAGCGTGGGAGTTTTATATGAGTGATAACAAGCTCATTAGACAACATTTTGATATCACTTTAAAAAGCTATTTGTAAACATACACTTACAAAAAATGTCCCTAAGTATAATAACTTAGGGACATTTGCATGATTTAACTCACTAGTCGTGTAATTCGTTTCTTCTGCCATGAAAGCTTATAATATGCATACTGTAATATTAAGCTGACAATAAATGCTGCTGGGTACCCAATCCATATCCCTTCTATGCCAAGACTTGTATGGTAAGAAAGGTAATATGCTACAGGTACTTCAACAAGCCATATTGATACAACTCCGATAACAGTTGGCCATAATACTGTACCACTCGCTCGCATTGTCGCACTAATAATTTGCGCATGCCCGAAAATTAAATAACTCCATAACGTAATCATAACTAGGCTATGAGCAATTTCAATTGTAGTTTGACTCGTTAAAAATAGCGATAGAATATCTCTTGAGAACAAGTAAATAAGGGATATTAGCACACCACCTATGACGTAGTTCATAATAATTCCGGCCTTCACAACTTTTTGCAATCGATCAAATCGATTCGCACCAATTGATTGCGCTGCAAAAATAGAAACTGTTATACCAAGGCTAACAGCTGGCATTTGTACATAACTTGCAACTTGGTTCACAACGCCATAAGCTGCTGTTGCATCTGAACCGTAACGATTTACAAACGCGATGACCGCAATTTCAGATAATGAAACTAATATCATATTAATACTCGCTGGAATACCGAGTCGTAGCAATAGCTTTAATAACTCCCCATCCATGCGAAGATATTTCCTTACCGTACTATCTAATTGTAGTGGGTGATTTTTCTTCTTTAAATACACTAGCATGACAATAAACGTAATCACTGTAGATATAACAGAAGCATAGGCTGCTCCATACACATCTAATTTCGGAGCTCCTAACCATCCAAAAATAAGAATTGGTAATAAGATCATATTTAGCGCTGTACTTACAATTAAAAAGTAAAATGGCGTTTTAGAATCTCCTGTACCTCTCATAAATGTTGTGTATGCAAAATATAAAAATAATACTGGCATCGATATAAATAAAATACGTGCATAATGAACACTTATATCAATAATATTTTCTGGCGTTCCCATTAGGCGCATAATATCCATCGCAAAAATACTACCTATTATCGCCAACACAACTCCAATAATAAAGGTAAATGTCAGTGTCGTACCAACGATAGCTTTTAAACGATCTTCGTTTTTAGCACCAAACGCCTGACCAATTAAAATAGAACTCCCTGAACCAATACCAATTACAAATGAAACGAGTAAGAAAAATAGTGGAAAGAATGCTGATATAGCCGCTAAATCATTAACGCCAAGCCATCTTCCTACTACTACCATACCGAATAATTGTCCAATCGATTGTAATACATTACTTAATAGTAACGGTACTAAAAACATGGACATCGATTTCCAAATCGGTTTACTCTCACTTTCTAACTTATGTGACTCCGCACCTTCTTTATTATTATCTGTAGGTGGTTTCAAATTTCATTTCTCCTTTTATTAAAAATCTGTTTTTCAACTTCTATTTCTTTGTATAGTTGTTATAATAATGTGCCTCTATTCATTTTCTTTTCCGTATTATTATAACTTTACCCAATATTGGCTTCCATCTGCTGTTCTATCTAAAAAACCATATTCGATTAAATATCTTCTTAAAGTTACAAAATCCGGGTATACACTTTCTATGACAGTATTTACTTCTTTTTCAGTGTACTTTTTATTACTATCAAACTTCGTCACTAAATGGCGTAATATAATTAATTTACGCTTTTGCTTTTTCGGAAATTTAGAAAGCGGTCCATCTAATCCTTCTGTAAAGTGTGCTTTTAATACTTCCTCATTTTCTTCTTCCGTAATATTGTAACGATCATCTACCATCGTTGCTGTTCTATGAATCGGTACAAATTTCGTTTGTACTTTTGATTTTTCTTCTGATAATTCCATTAACGCTAAAAACACTTTCGCTTGCTTCATTTTCTCTCGAAGTGTAAATCGATGATTACGAATGGTTGATGTACTTCCACCATCCATCTCTTTTACAATCTCTTTATCATTTAGCCCCATATGGAAAAACTGAACCATTTTCTTTTGCAAATCCGTTAAACCCGTATACTTTTTATCAAGGTTTAATAAATAATCAAACATAGACGTATGTTCATTTTGCACATGCAATTGCACAAACTTCTCTGCTTCATACAAAACTTGATTATCTTGATAAATAACCCCTTTAATAAACGCTTCTCCACAAGCTAAACAAATATATTCCTCTGCTTCCGCTTCAAACACATACCCTTTCTTCAATTCCTCAACCGATGCATCCCAAAACTTCTCTGAAATATCATTCATACTAAACACTCCTTCAAAACGTTTGTTTTAAAGCCAAACAAATCATAATAACGTTTATTATCACTTCATCATCTTAACATAACACAAATAAACATTTCAACGTTCCGTTTACCCATTTTATAAACTTTTATAAAAAAATCTATTAAACAAACTAAAAAAGGATTTAAAATAAAGAAAAGCGAATGTATTTAATAAATGAATTACGATAGGATGTGAAACAAAACATGACCATTCTGCCCGACCCTTGGTTTACGGTTAAACAAATCGCTCGAAATACATATGCGATTAGTGAATATGGACATTGGGAAAAAGTGCATTCCTTCTTACTTGTGGGAAATACTACCGCACTCCTTATCGATACTGGACTAGGTATCGATAATCTGAAGCGTATAACTGACCAACTAACAAACTTACCAATTATTGTTGTCACAACACATGTCCATTGGGATCATATCGGTAGTCACGCACAATTTGAAGAAATCTATGTACATGCTTTAGAGGCGGATTGGCTCATTAATGGCATAAAAGGACTTCCTATTACTCAAATTAGGCACGACATCGCCCGTGATATTACTTTACCTACACCTAAAACATTTCAACCTGAAACATTCAAACCCTTTCAAGGAACACCAACAAAATTACTACAAGATGGAGATATGATTGATATCGGAAATAGGAAGATTCAAATTATACATACGCCAGGTCACTCACCAGGACATATTTGCCTATATGATTATGAATCTGCTTTTTTATTCACAGGAGATTTACTGTATGAAGGCACGATTTTTGCATTTTATCCAACGACAAACCCTGTAGATTTAGTTCAGTCTCTAAATAAAATTACAAACCTCTTTCCTATTAAACAAATTTTCGGTTCACATCATACCCTCGGCCTTTCACCTGTTATATTGAAAGAAGTGAAATATGCTATTCAATATTTAAATGATAAAGAGCTGATTAAACATGGGACTGGTATTCACACATTCCAAAACTTCAGCCTTCAATTTTAACTACAAAAAGGTGTTTTCGTATACGAAAACACCTTTTACTCATTATATATTCTATTTACAACCTCTACTAAAGCTTTACTTACCTGTACGAATGTATGCTTTCGGTTTCCATCCTCAATAAATTTATTAGCACAACTACCCACAATTATCATACAAATAATTATGACTAACGCTACCTTTCTATTCTTGTAAGTCACTTCATGCCACTCCACTATTACAAAACTTCTTTTGAATTTATCCCATCAAGAAATTTTACATGAATAATAAGACGAAGGAATATGCAATTCTGCATATCCCTTCGTCTTATTACGATATTGTGATTTAATTTAGTTAGAGTACACGTAAACCGAGGTGACTAACTTGAAATTTAAAGCGAAAAAGAATCCATTTTACGTCATTTTTATTACATTATTTATCATAATTTTTTTCATTTCACTATTCTTCCAAAATGAAAATTCTATTTTTTTCACTCTCATGATGGTGCTAAATGTCGTGAATCTTGCTTCATTCTATTTTTCTCACTACAATATAACTGCATCATCTCTTATTGTAAAACACGGTTTCATATTTCATACTGAAATTCCTTTTGAAGACATTCGTTACGTTAAATACTCTGGTAAAAAACTTCATTCAAAAAAATGGACTAGACAGCAATTAGAAATCCATCACAATTTATTTGACTCAGTAACTGCTTTTGTACCACTAGAAGAAGAAAAGTTCATTTCACTCTTAAAAGAAAATTGTCCACATATGAAAGTATTGAATATGCCTGCTAACAAATAATATATGTTGGCACTTGTAATAGTACAAATGGAAGGACATAAAATAAATATCAAAAAAGCCAAGATTCTAAACAAAGAACCTTGGCTTTTTTTTATTACTCTTTCGGAGCAATCATTTTTTTCGGATCGACAATTTCATTAAATTGTTCTTCTGTTAGTAGTCCAGATTGCAGTGCTGCTTCTTTTAACGTTAACCCTTCTTTATGAGCATGCTTCGCAATTTTCGCTGCATTTTCATATCCGATATGCGGGTTTAATGCTGTAACAAGCATTAATGAACGATTCACATTCTCTTTAATTACTTCTTCATCTGCTTCAATGCCAACTGCACAATTATCATTAAATGAAACAATTGCATCTGCTAATAAGTGAGCGGATTGTAAGAAGTTATATGCAATAACAGGTTTAAATACGTTTAACTCAAAATTACCTTGACTCGCAGCAAATCCGATTGTTGCGTCATTTCCCATCACTTGCGCTACAACCATCGTTAACGCTTCACTTTGCGTTGGATTTACTTTACCTGGCATAATAGAGCTTCCTGGCTCATTTGCCGGAATAATAATTTCTCCTAGACCACTACGTGGACCACTTGCCAGCCAGCGCACATCGTTAGCAATCTTCATTAAATCAGCTGCTAATGCTTTTAATGCACCATGCGTATATACAACTTCATCATGGCTCGTTAATGCGTGGAACTTATTTGGTGCAGAAATAAATTGCTTACCTGTAAATTGGCTAATTTCCTCTGACACCATCTCACCAAATTTAGGATGAGCATTAATACCTGTTCCAACTGCAGTACCACCAATTGCAAGCTCTTTCATATATGTATTGCTCTCAGCAATCATACGCTCTGTTTTTTCAAGCATACGGTGCCATCCGCTAATTTCTTGTCCTAATGTTAACGGTGTTGCATCTTGTAAGTGTGTACGACCAATTTTTATAATATGTTCAAATACAGTTACTTTTTCTGCTAGCGTTTCTTTTAATTTCGTAATTGCTGGTAATACGTGATTTTCCACTGCAATTACACATGCTACATGAAGCGCCGTTGGGAATGTATCATTTGAACTTTGAGACATGTTCACATCATCATTCGGATGAATATGTACGTCAGATTCCTTCTCTTTCAAAATTTGATTCCCTCGATTTGCAATTACTTCATTCACATTCATGTTTGACTGTGTACCGCTACCAGTTTGCCATACGACAAGTGGAAAATGTTCATTCCATTTCCCTGCAATCACTTCGTCAGCTGCTGCCACAATTGCTTCTGCTTTTTCTTCTGATAGCTTTCCTAATTTTTGATTACTAAGTGCTGCACTTTTCTTTAAAATGGCAAATGCTTTTACAATTTCAAGCGGCATTTGCTCTGTTCCAATTGGGAAGTTTTCTTTACTACGTTGCGTTTGTGCTGCCCATAATTTATCAGCTGGAACTTTTATTTCTCCTATTGTATCTCTTTCAATTCTGTACTCCATTTTTTCATCCCCTTGAAAATAAAATACCTACATTTCTCATTTTAACAGAATCTCACCCCAATGATAAGAATTCTCACTCGTATATATAAAAAAAATACCTCCTGCCATCGCAGAAGGTATTTTTTTATGATGCTTGCTTTCCTTTTTCAACGTCATCTACATACCAAATGAACTTGCCTGTGTATCCGTAAATAACTGCTAAAATTAATGAAACAAAGCTTAACCACATAAACGGAACGTATGAGAATGTTGCTACACCTAAAATACCAGCCATAAAAATACCATTATCCGACCACGGGACCATACCAGAAGTTAACGTTCCACCTACTTCTGAGTTACGCGCTAATACACGTCGGTCTATTTTTAATTTATCATAGCTATCTTCCATAATTTTCGGTGTTAAAATTAATGATACATACATCGCACAACCAAATATATTAGCTAAGAATGCTACGATTAATGTAGACAATGTTACATTACCTGCAGAATTTAATTTCTTCTCAAATTTTGATACAATCACTTTTAAAACACCTAGTTTTTCAAGTAATCCACCAAATCCTAAACCGAAAATAATAACGGCTACTGAGCCAAGCATACCGTTAATTCCACCACGGTTTAATAACTTGTCAACAAACTCAACACCTGATTGAATTGAGAATCCGTTATACGCTGTTCCAATCGCCTCTCCAAAGTTCATTCCTTGGAAAAGAGTTGCCCAAATTGCACCAATTAAAGCTCCAATTGCAATTGTTGGCATAGAAGGTTTCTTCATCGCTAATAAAGCGATAACAATGACTGCCGGAACAAGCATCCATATTTTAATATCAAATTCCTTTAATAAAGCTTCTTTTAAAAACTCTACTCGATTCAAATCTACATTATCGCCGCCATACATCCAACCAGCTACAGTAAACATAATGCTAGTAATAATGTAAGCCGGAACATCTAATACGAGCATAGCTCGAACGTGAGCAATAACGTCTACTTTCGCCATAGAAGCTGCAAGAACTGTGCTATCAGAAAGTGGTGATAATTTGTCACCGAAATAAGCTCCTGAAAGAACTGCACCAGCAACAAGCGGAAGTGGTAAGCCAAGTCCTTCACCAATCGCCATCATAGCAATACCTGCTGTTCCAACTGTTCCCCATGATGTTCCTGTCGCAATAGAAGTTATCGAACAAATAATTAATGTTGCTAATAGGAATATGCTAGGGTGAATAAACTCTAATCCATAATAGATTAATGTTGGTACTACGCCACCAGCAATCCAAGTTCCAATTAAAGCACCTACCGCAACTAAAATCAGTATTGCTTCTAATCCGTTAGAAATCCCTTTCGTAATTGCATCTTGCAATTCTTGATAACGAAATCCTAATCTTAATCCAAGCGCAATTACTAAAAACCATGAAATAAATAGCGCTAATTGAATTGGGAGATCAAAAATCGTTTGGAAGGAAAAGACAACAGCAAGAAATAGTAATAAAAGAACTATGATTTCTAGCATCGATGGTAATCTTACACTTTTCATTTTTTTCTCTCCTTACAAGTCGATAACATGACGTGTGTCGTCTTACATGTATGTAATATACAATTAGCGAAGACAAAACAAAATTTTCATATTATTTCGATTTATTTTTCCAGTATAATATAACACCTTTTCTATTGTAAAAGTAGATGTTACTTTTCGCAATGGAAAATATAAAAAATGTTACATTTTTATATAGAACAATCTAAAAATAACTTTTTTAATATTTGCCACAACAAAACTTTTTACTATTATCCTCCCCTTTTATGGAATACCATTTTTCTCCACAAAAAAGCACACATCATTAAAATGATGCATGCTCTACTTTTATTTATACATATTTTGTATTTCTTCTTTATTTTTAAGTATTTCCACAAACTGATCGCTACAGCCTTTCGGAAATAACACTCCGAGCCCATAGGAATGCTCAAACTGAAAATGAGGGTACTTTGCCTTGACCTCATCCCAAAATTTATACACACCGAAGTTTCGATTTTTCACCTCAATATCATGAAATAACACAATACCGTTATTCGCAAGTTTCGGTAGCCATGTTTTATAGTCATGAGAAACTGCTTCATACGTATGATAGCCATCAATATGCAACAAATTTATCGTTCCATCTTGAAACTGATCCACGGCCTCATCAAAAGTAGACCGAATTAAATTCCCTATTTGAGGATAACTCGTGCTCACGAATTTACTCACTATTTGAAAAACACCTTCTCCATATGGACCTGTGTGCTCATCTCCTGCCCAAGTATCTACAGCAAAGCATTTTGTAGATAACCCTTCATCTTTTACCCCTTGGCAAAAACTGAAAAAAGAAGCTCCTAAATGTGTACCTAACTCAACTAATATTTCTGGCTTTTCAAATCTTACTAAATCATAAGCGAAGTTTAAATGTCCCACCCAAGCAGAATTCATACGAATATATGGACTGTATTGATCAAATTCAAATGTTGGTTTATGAGTAACCCAGCTCATCACATTTCTCCTTCTACACATATTTTTAACAAACCAAATTACTCTTATCTTTATTTTTTTATCCTCTTGATTATGATTTATTTTTATAATTTTATCTCGCTTTATTTCACCTCCTCACTTGTATCGTAAACATAACTGAAACTACTAAAATTCCTACCTTATAACACAGAAATTTCAGTTTATTTTTTATTCATTTCGTGATATATTGCATATTGTATCCGAAACGAATTTGTAGAAAAGGAGAATAAAAACTATATGGATCCAAATCGTTTAAAAGGAATCATTATGGTTGTAATTGGTGCTTGTTTATGGGGATTGTCCGGAACAGCTGCACAACAACTTTTTCAATATGAAAATGTTTCTACTGAATGGTTAGTTACAATTCGATTGCTTATATCTGGCGTTATCTTGCTCCTTATTTCATCATTCGGAACGAGAAAAAAAGAAATATTCGGCATATGGAAACAAAAATCTGATGCTACTAAAATGATATTGTTTGGCCTATTCGGTATGCTTGCTGTACAGTACACGTACTTCGCTTCTATTAAAGAAGGGAACGCTGCCGTCGCAACATTATTGCAATATTTAGCTCCTATATTTATTACTGTATACTTACTTTTCAAATGGAACGTTCGGCCATCAAAAATTGATTTCATTTCCATTACCCTTTCATTAGTAGGCACTTTTCTCTTACTAACAAATGGGTCTGTTCATAACTTGGCTGTTTCTACACCGGCTATTATTTGGGGTATTTTATCTGGGGTATCTCTTGCTTTTTATAGTTTATATTCCAAGGAATTACTAGAAAGCTGGTCTTCCTCTGTTATCGTTGGATGGGGCATGATTATTGGGGGTATTGGCGTTACGATTCTACACTTTATTTCTACAAACGAATTCATTTTATTATCGACTATGAAATATGTAAAACTAAGTACCCTACCGCTCATCACATTTGTCGTCATTTTCGGAACACTGATTGCATTTTATTTATACTTAGACAGCATACGATACCTGACTCCGAAAGAAACGACATTATTCGGTTGTACTGAACCACTCGCAGCTATTATTTCTTCTGTACTTATATTACACGTACCCTTTCAATCTTTTCAGTTATTAGGGGCTTTTTGTGTCATTGTAATGGTGCTCATCTTAAGCCAAAAACCGGATGAAAGGAAACCGGAATTAAAGTTTGTTCATGAGAAAAAAGAAAATATACAATGAAAGGATTGAATTCACTATGCCTATCCCTCAAAATTATAAAAAACAAGGAAGAGTTTCGGCAAAATCACTCGTTTTAAATCAACTACAAGATTGGATTATTGAAGGTGTACTGCAACCTGATGAAAAAATTAATGATGGGGAATTGGCTGAAGCACTAGGAGTAAGCAGAACACCTGTAAGAGAAGCACTTCAAATATTAGAGCTTTCTGGATTAGTGGAAATGGTACCTGGGCAAAAAACAAAAATTTCTCCTATTAAGTTAGACGACATTCCTATCATTTATGAAACGATGGCTGGTCTTCACTCTATTATAGGAAAGCAAGCACTTCAAAACATTACAGACGCTGATCTGAAACTACTTTCTGAAATAAATGCTGATTTTCAGCGCTCTATAGAGAAGAAAAACGCAAAACAAGCTTTAAAACTAGATATACAATTTCACAATACAATTTCTTCTATTGCTAAAAACCAATATATTGAACCCTTTCTAGAAAATATGCAACTTCACGTTTTACGCCTTGAATATTTGTTTTTCCAAAACTTTGTTCCAGCAAGTCAATCTATTGAAGAACATCACTCTATCATTCAAGCATTGCAAAAGCAGGACGAAAAACAAATGGAACAAATGATGTCTCAAAACTGGCTCCGTCCAATGAAAGAAATATCAAAAATAATTTCTACGAAATAATAATAGAGCTGGTTACAGAAAATCGTAACCAGCTCACCTTTTACTAATCTATATAGTTATGCCTGAATATCTGCATATTCTTCCATATCTTCGTACTCTTTTTCCAATTCCTCTAAAGACAGCTCGTATAATTGTCGGTCACGAATTTTAAACACACCTGCTCCAATTAACTCATCAATTAAATGCCTCTTACGATTTTCAATAGCAAAACGGAGTTGACTACTCATCTTTTAAAAAACTCCTTTCCACGATCATTGAAAATGATAATCTTTATCAATTACCACTTTTGATTATAAAAGATGACTCTTTATAAGTAAAGTAATTTCATGAAATATTTACCTTACAAAGTATTTGTGGCCACATTATATATATGTATGCCGTGCGAAAAATGTTATGACACATTTTCTTATCCTTTTTCTTTCATACTTTGCAAGTTGTCTCACTATGATTAAATTCACCATCTATTTCTACTTGAATGGTGACATGTTCTACATGAAACTTCTCCTTTAATACATCCGTAGCCTCTTTTAATACATTTTGCGTTTCATCACCTTTAATAATCAAATGGCAAGTTAATACTTGAAAATCAGATGTGACAGACCATATGTGCAAATCATGAACTTCTTTTACAACCGTAATATTTAATAATGTACTTTTTACCTCTTCAACATTTATGTGCTGGGGTGCACCTTCCATTAATATATGGACCGTATCACGTGTTACACGCCATCCGCTAATAATGACTAAAATAGACACAAGAATACTAGCAATCGCATCTGCAACAGTCCATCCGAAAAATTTAATAAATAGCGCAGCAATAATCGCTCCGACTGATCCTAATAGATCGCCTAATACGTGTAGGAAAGCGCTTCTTAAATTCAAATTCCCCTTCACATCTCCGCCTCTCATTAATATCCAAGCTGATAAAATATTAATAAGCAGACCAAGTACAGCAATAATGAGCATCCCATTACTAGCAATCTCAACTGGCTCTTTAAAACGGCGAATTGCTTCAATAAAAATGTATACTGAAATGACAATAAGAACGACACCGTTACATAATGCCGCTAACATTTCGACTCGCTTATACCCATATGTTTTCGCAGTTGTTGCTGTTTTTTCTCCGAGCTTGAACGCAAGTAAACTTAACGCTAAGGATACTGCATCACTTAACATATGCCCCGCGTCAGATAATAGTGCTAAGCTATTTGTTACAAATCCCCCAATAACTTCAGCAATCATAAAACTTGTCGTTAATACGAAAGCAATTAGTAACGCTTTTTTATTGTTAGAATGACCGTGATCATGTGAATGTCCCATACGAATGCTCCTTTAAGTGCAATATCTGTATGTTAGTATGAAACAAACTCCCCCTCTTTATCCCCCATTAACTGCCCATAAACGTCCGCTTCCTCTACCTACACACTTCGATATTTTTCAAACAAGTCCTTTTTCTCAACAAAAAATAAGACTACTTCTTTTTCAGCTTCATATTGTTTACTAATGAAAGAATTTTTAAGGAGGTTACTAAAATGAAACGTTTATTTCTCTGTATGGAGCGAGAACTTGTTGTAGTGAAAGAACAATATGGTCACTTTGAAACAGCGTGTCACTTACAAAATATGCAACCTACCTGTATCGCTGTTGATCCATTTCAAAAGAATCGTGTATACTGCGGAACATTTGGACGAGGTTTATGGTTAAGCGACGATGGCGGGGATTCGTGGAAACCGATTGGAGATTCATATCGTTACTTTGATTTCCCTAAAGAAGATGGTATTTTACACTCTTCGATAACTTCCATTACGATAAGTCCTAATGAACAAGTTAACGGCTATGGCGTCGTTTATGTCGGCACAGAACCGAGCGCTTTATTCCGTTCTGAAAATGGTGGTGAAACGTGGACTGAACTTAAAAATATGAAATCATTATTATCTTCTTATACGTGGGCTTTTCCGCCTAGACCTTTCACCCATCATGTTCGCTGGATTACAGTTGATCCAAACAATCCAAATACAATCCATGTTTCAATTGAAGCTGGTGCTATTATTCAAAGTAATGATAGAGGGCATACTTGGATTGATAAAAAATTCGGTGCTCCTATCGATGCGCATCAATTGCTTATGCACCCTGAAGCTCCAAATCGCCTTTATGCATCATGTGGTGACGGATTTATGGGCGGACCTGATCGCGCATACCTTGAAAGTTATAATAGCGGAAAAAGCTGGATCTCATGCAGTGAAGGACTTGAACACCATTATTTATACAGCATGGCTATCGATCCGGCTGATTGTGATACAATTCTCGTTTCTGCCGCACCGAGTGCTGACCTCGCTCATCATCGTATTCCTTATGAATCTTATATTTATCGGAAAACGAAAGATACTCCTTTCCAGCAATTGCAGCAAGGTCTACCATCTGCAATTGGTACAGTCATTTCAATGTTTGCTACAAATCTAGCAGAACCACATACGTTTTACACTTTAAATAACAATGGCGTCTTTCAATCCAATGATAGCGGCGAATCGTGGGAACAACTAAACATTCCGTGGAAAGATGAGTATAAAACGCAGCATCCACATGCATTACTCGTTACTAGTTCTTAACGAAAAAAAGACTGCCTAATGGTTTTAGGCAGTCTCTTTTTTATTTCTTTAAGTCAATTACGATATCATCTAACGCAATACCCTTATTGCCTCCCAATCTTCGAGGCACAAAACGCTCCTTTACTTCTCCTCCAACTATTGTTACCGAGCCATAATTTTCAGGAGTGTGAATTCTTAAATTAACGTAAGGCGTTATTATTAACTTAGTCGCATTCTCATTAAGTTGTTGGAATGTTTCACTCCAATTAAAATTATAAGGATCTTCACCTGAGCCTCCATTTCCTTCTCCATAATACTGATTACCTATATCATCTCTCACTTTTAAATCAACATCCACTCCATCCCATACACCTCTTATTTCTTGAGCTACTTCTTGGTTGTAATATAGAATAAACGACATGGGTGTTATTTCCATTCTCTCCATATTAACTTTTACACCATCTTTTTCTGCACTACCTCTAATCAATTGCTCTTTATTTTCTATTCCTTTTAGATTAATATTAAAATTCCAAGCTCCTTTTATCTCTTCTTCTGTTTCTAAAATGTTTATACTTTGTATACTCCATTCAACATTCACTGTAGTTCCTTTATTACTAACTAGATCACTACTTGTTTTTATTAAACCTTTATATTTCCTATCAGCGACCTTAATAATTTCATTGCTTCCTGATTGGGCACCTGCTCCTTTAATAGTTAAAAAATCCAACGTACTTGGATTTTTGCCTAAATCTCTGTTACTTTCTATAGAATAGTTTATTAATACTGTCTTACCATCGAAAATCGCATTATTAATCGTTATCTTAATTCCATTTCTTTCTTTTGTCATATTTAGTACTGTGGCGTATTGTTGATAATCATTATGAAGCCCCGTTTTCTTCTCTGCGTCCGCTTTATAATTTTCATATACCCCTGTTCTACCATTATCTAAAAATCGGAATATATCACCTACAATTGGCAATCCCCCTGCATATGTAGGAAATCCGATACCAAGCGTTGCAACTGATAATCCTACTAAAATAGATGCAACAGCGACACCTTTTTTCCAATTTTTCATCTTTTTCTTCGTACGTATCGATTGTTTTACATTACGTTTCACTTTTTCTTTTTCAATTTCAGAAGCCTCAATTTCCTCAAGTTCTTTTTCATCTATATCAATATCATTTAATAGTTCATAAATGTCTTTCATATTGCACTACCTCCAAAACTAATTTTCGTAGCATTTTGTTGTAGTTTCTTTTTCCCACGGTACACACGATTATCGATCGCTGCCCGAGTTAACCCTAACTTGTCTCCTATTTCTTCTGTCTTCATACCGAGAAGATATTTCATAATGAACACTTTTTGATCTAGCGGTTCTAATTGATTAATAAGCTTCAATAATTCTTCCCTATCTTCCATAACGATTAATTCGTCTTCCGCTGACTTTTCCGTACTGATAGGAATCTCATCTGAAATAATTTCTACTTTTCTAGTCGCTTTCCGGTAATAATCAATCGCTTTAAATTTTGCAATTGCCGCTATCCATTTTTTAAAATCACTCGGCTCTCCATGAAATTTATTTGCGTTATTCCAAATGGAAAGAAATATATCATTTACACATTCCTCTATGAGTCCATCATTTTGGACTGGAAGAAGAACTTTGTGCGTTATTCCTTTTATGAGTGGTAAGTATGTATCGACAACGAATTCTAGCGCATCTTCTTTTTGCCGTTGTAATCTTTTTATAAAATTTTTCTCATTTGATTTCATGTAGCGATTCCCCTTATTTTTTTGTAAAAGCTTTTACACCCTATATAACGTCTTACAAAAAATTTTCTCTCATCTTTTTTTATTTTTTGTATGTTATGGAATACTTTCCCTACGCCATTGTCTCACATAACTATGTATTACAAGAAAATTTTCTCAAGTCTGCAATTTAATTCATGTAGTACACTATTTATATAGTCATTCTTTAACTTGGTGTACATTTCACCCCGCATTAACAGGCAATAAATCCCACCTCAAAATTGGGCGAATGCGAGGAAGTTAGGTGGGAGATAACTCCCCGTAAAAGCCCGATTGGTTCAACTAATAATCAGTGGGCGATGGAAAAAAAACCACTGATTAAAGTTTCACTTTATTTCATTAATCTACTTTTCAACATTTTAAACTAGGAGATGAGATGTGTATGTGTGGAATTACAGGTTGGGTAAATTGGAATAAGGATCTTTCCAATGAACATGTTATTTTAGAAAAGATGGCAAATAGTATCCAGCATCGCGGTCCGGATGCTGAAGGATTTTGGTTTTCACCTCGTGCGGCTTTTGCACACCGTCGGTTAATCGTAATTGATCCAGAAGGCGGGACACAGCCGAAGACATTTCGTGCTGGTGATTATATGTATGCTCTTACTTATAATGGAGAAATTTATAATTTCCGCGAGCTTAGAGAGCAACTTCAAAAATGTGGTCATGCATTTGAAACGCATTCGGATACAGAGGTGTTACTACATGCTTATTTAGAATGGAAAGAAGACTGCGTACAACATTTAAATGGTATTTTTGCCTTTGCAATATGGGATGATCAAAAGCAACAATTATTTTTAGCACGTGATCATTTAGGCGTAAAGCCACTCTTTTATACAGAAAGAAATGACAGTATTATTTTCGGATCCGAAATAAAAGCACTATTAGCCCATCCATCTGTCCCTGCTGAAATTGATGCAGATGGCATAAACGAAATATTTGGATTAGGATTATTTCGAACTCCAGGATGTGGCGTCTTTAAACATATTCAAGAAGTGCGTGCTGGACATTCTATAACGTTTACACGTGATAAAAAAGTAGTTAAGAAATATTGGAATTTAGAAAGTAAAGTTCATACAGACTGTACTGAAGATACATCATCACATATTTTATCTCTTTTACAAGATACAGTAAAAAGACAATTAATTGCCGATGTTCCTCTCGTTTGTATGTTATCAGGAGGATTAGATTCTAGCGGTATTACTGCTCTAGCGGGTAAAGAGTTTGCAGCGGAAAATAAAACACTTCATACGTATTCCGTTGACTTTGTAAATAGTGCAAAAGATTTCGAGCTGACATTTGCTCGCACTGGTTTAGACGCTCCTTGGGTAAAACGTGTTTCCGAACATGTAGGGACATCTCATCATGACATTATTGTGAATGCTGAAGAATTAGCAAATCACTTATTCGTCCCTCTCCATGCAAAAGATTTACCGAGTGCTGGCGAAATGGAAACTTCACTATATTTACTATTTTGCGAAATGAAAAAAGATGCAACTGTAGCTTTATCCGGCGAATCTGCTGATGAAGTATTCGGTGGGTACCCTTGGTTTCATCAAGAGGATTTACTATTTGTCGATAAATTTCCTTGGCTAACAAATTGGAAAAACACTTCCCCTCTTCTACTAAATGAAGTAAATAACCAATGCAACTTAGAAAACTATATTGATGCACGCTTCCAAGAAGCGATTCTTGAAGTACCTACTCTTGAAGGGGAAAGTAAAAAAGCCGCGAAACAACGCCAAATGTTTTATTTATTTTTAACGAGATTTCTCCCGTTCTTACTTGATCGTAAAGATCGTATGAGTATGGCTGTAGGCTTTGAAGTACGTGTACCGTTTTGCGATTATAGATTAGTTGAATATTTATGGAACGTTCCTTTCAATATAAAAAGCATTGATAATATTGAAAAAGGCATTTTACGTAGAGCACTGCAACCTGCTTTACCTGACGATGTACGCAATAGAAGAAAAAGTGCTTACCCAACTTCACAAGATCCACATTATTTACAAACAATCCGTCATTTATCACTCGACTTGTGCAGTAATAAAAACAATCCTATTTTCTCACTTATTAATCATTCCACATTACTTGCCATTGCCGATGAAAGCAATAAAGAAATTAACAATTTTGAAGCAAGAAGTGCTATGGAATATATGCTACAAGTAAATGAATGGTTGAAAACGTATCATATTCATATTGCTTAACAAAAAGGAGTTCAAGGATAAAAACCTTGAACTCCTTTTATATTAATTAGCGCATTGTTTATTTTCAGTGTCAATAGACCACCCAATAATAGTGGCACAATCTCTACCTTTCCACTGCAGTACATTTGTTAATACTGGCTCAATCTGTAAGCAACTTCCGTCGTGCAATATTTCTACTAAAGATTGATCATCATCAAATTTTCGTTTATCACACTCTAAAATACCGTCCGTTGCCATTACAATGTGATTCATTCCTTTTTCTAATCCTCTGACACCTGATGTAAAGCAAGGTGTATTTGCAGCAAAAATATTTTTCCTACCAATATATTCGTAATTCTTCCGTTTATTTAACCGCCCTTTACCATTCTTCGTTTTTTCAGAATGGAATAAATATGCGAAGCAATCACCAACTGATAGCCAATATAAAAATTCGCCTTTTCGCAAACAAATTAAGCATGCAAGTTCCTCATCATCTTGATCACATTTTTCAATAAACAATTCATCTGTAAATAACGCTAATAAGTACATATGCGTATGATGAAAAGCTAAATGTATCGGGTAAGAAAATAACTCTTTTAGTTTCTCTTTTCTTGCTGAAATTGCTTCTATTATATAATCGATATTTTTTGTTTTGTGGTGTGTATCAAAAATCATAACAAATTCAAATTGTAATTCAGGATCCCACCAAGCAAGCACCGCATCTCCTCGTTCATATGCATCACTCTCTTGATTTCCCCCATATACGCCGACTGAAAGAGGACCACATTTTTCAACATGTATTTCATCTACATACATCTGTTCATGACTCATCCATTTGAATGTATTCACAGCTATCATCCTCTCTCTTGCTAAATGTATACCTTTACACATAGATTACCTTATATTTCAATAAAAATAAACTTTTTCAACATTTTTTATCCAAATAAAAGGATTTTATTTCTATGTTCACGAATATATCTTACTATACGATATAAAAATAGGAGGATTTATCATTATGAAAGACATCAATCAACATTGGGAGAGCATTTATTATCACTTACGATATGAGTATGAGGACAACCTTTCTCACCAAGCCATTCGTATTTTACAACTCATTTCTCGTGAGAAAGATATAACAATTGGAAAAGTGGCTACTGAGCTTAGTCTCTCTCATAACACAGCGTCGGAACACGTAAAGCGCCTTATTCAAAAAGGATTTATTATAAAAGAAAGAAACAAACAAGATGAAAGGGTCGTAAACCTTACTTTAACGAAAGAAGGCATTGAAATATTAGAAAAGCATACTTTACTAGATAAAGAAAAGATAAAAATATTAGAATCACAGTTATCAAAAGAAGAACAACAATTAATTGAAAAAGCCTTTTCGTTATTAGCGAAGGAGGCAAAATATGCATTTCCTCGTTAAAGTAATCGTTTCTGCACTTATTATTGGCGTTATTACTGAAGTCGCTAAACATTATAGTACGATAGGCGGCTTTATTGCTGCCCTTCCTCTCGTTAGTTTACTGAGCCTATTTTGGATTTCTTTAGAAGGCGGGAACAAACAAGAATTAAGTCAATTTGCTATAGGTGTATTATATGGATTTCCTGCATCCGCACTACTACTATTTATCGTCTATATTGGTCTGAAAAACTCATTTTCACTTAGTACATCTGTCCTGTTTGGTATAGGTGTTTGGTGTATCGTTTTTGCTTGTCAAAAATTATTTCAAGCTTAGTTAGGAGGGTTTATTATTTATAAATTTGTAGAGGTATTGAAGCAATTCACTCCTTGCAAATAAAAAAAGGAAGCAACTAACGCTGCTTCCTTACTTATCTATTCATAATCTTCTTCATCATCGATTTCTTCATAATACGAATTCCCATTACTTACATATATAGGGCCATTCGCAACGTCAATACGTAATACCCATGCCCATGGCACAGCTAAACGCTTATGTATTGCTCGCCAAAAGCTCATTGATTTTCTTTCGTACTCCTGGAACTCCTGAAGTAACTCTTTGTAGGAGGAACCGTCTAACTGAATATTTGCTTCTAACAAACGAGAATGGGCATAGTACTGCAGCTCTAGTTCAGCAGCAATTTCCATTTCTTCTTCCGTTGCCATACCAATAATTGCTCCATCTGCTGGTACAATTTCAAATACGTTCTGAACTTCAATAAGCCCTTCTTTCTCTTTCTCAAACATGTAAACAGCCTCCTTTAACACATATTTTTTATGTTACAAAGTCATACTTCTACAATAACTTCTCCCTTTCCTCTTTTTTTGATAAACTTTTACAAATTATTTATCTGATAATCTGTAGACTGTATTCTTTCAGCAGAACTGAAACAATTATTATCAAAAGTTAATTTATACACGTCAGGCATATGAAGGGTTTTCCAAAACTGAAAATCATATTTCGAATCAAAATAATTCATTAGTAATACCATAATATTCCCATGAGTACCTATTACAATATTCTTACCTTTATATTTTTTTAATATACTTTGCATACATATTACAGCACGTCTTTGCGCTACATCATTTGATTCTCCGCCTTCGTATGCAAAAGTCCAGTCTTCCCATACCTTCTGAAGAGCATCATTAAAATCCTGTACTGGTTCTTTACTTAATAGCCTTTCCCGTAAATCTTCTTCCAGTTGTATTGATAAATTATATGTATTCGCAATTCCTTGCACAGTTTGCATTGCCCTTTTGTACGGACTAGAAATCACAACATCAATATGTTTATCTTTTAATAAGCGTGTTACATTCTCTGCATCACAATGTCCTTTTTCAGATAAAGGCCGTTCCCGTTCTTCTTTTGTATATGTAGAATGGGCATGGCGAACGAAATATATTGTCGTCATTCATTCATCCCCCTTTTCTGTTTCTATCCAAATTCAATACATTACCATCAAATCCCTTTACCTTTATAATAAGTGCTGTCAAATTTGAATGTTGATTTTCATATTAATAAAAGGGAAACACCTCTATGGTATTTCCCTCATTTAAAATAGACTACATTCAATTAAATACTTTATCAATTTTATTTCTGTCGTATTCTAATATCCAATCATTATATGTATGATAAATACCTCTAATTGTATTAGGAGAGGTAGCTAATACATCACAACCCCTATCATCATAAACGTGAAATATAGTATTCTTGTTAATATTTATGAAATACACCCTATGAAAAATACGCGGTTTTATTCCCATATCTTGATTACAAATTGCTTTTAGCATAGGAATGTATTTCAAGTCTGAAACTTTACATTTCAAAGTATATCTATGGGTTTTATATACCCCGTCTTCATCGTCTTCTGGAAAAATATAAGGGATTGTATTTTTCTGTAACTTAAACAAATCGGACTTCTCTTTTACACACTTAGAAAAGATATTCAATTTGTGTTTGAAAATTTCACCGTCTCCATAGTCATTTACATCCACTACGATATAAATATCATCTTCTGTTGCATGTAAAGACTGAAATAAAGTAATCGCTCTATTATAAACGCCTTCTAAATATGGGCAGTTTTCATAAATGTTATTGCAATCATAGTTCACACCTAATCTAAAGCGAATACCAATATCCCCATTATAAAATAGAGGTGGTCTAAGTTCTAAATTTGGAAACGTTTCAAGCATATACTCATTCAACCTCATCTCAACACCTACCTTTAATAGCATCTTGTTTACATAATAAAATTATTCTATTATAATTTATTTTTGAATTCCTCACTTGTTATTATGTCTCGAATAAAATAATCTACATTATTTCTCAGCTTTTGATATGCAACTTGATCTTCTATATCGTTAAACATAATGACAACTTCTACTTTATTCCCTTTCTTATCTGTAGTATACAAGCTTTTTGTCAATACGAATGCGGTAGAACCACCTTTTTGACCAGCATATTCGAACTTACTATTTTTAACTGTTCCTTTGAAAATGTTCTCGATTTCTTCTTGCATTGATTTTGGAAAATACTTTCTACTATTTATTTTTTCCATTATACTCATATAATCTTTAGCGTTTGCACCCATTAATCGATCTGACCAAATTCGCTGAAATTCCATATCTACTTTTAAGGGGATATCCCGTTTTTTCCATTCTTCTTCATCTTTCATCCATTCATGAATTTGTAAAACATGTTTATTATACTCATCCTTTGACATGTTACGTATCATTTCTAACGATCGATTTTCTGGCTCATGAAGCTCTTTTTCTACATACCCTCTCATATATAGTGAAGCAGTATACGAAGAGAACTTGTCATGACTAGTAAGCTCTAATTCTTTTAAACTATCATTTACCCTTTCTATTCCAAGCTTATCTAACAAATATGTTGTATTTGCATTAGAGCTATAATGAATCATCCCTTTAGCGACTTCTTCTAAAGCGATTTGTCCATTTTTCACTAACTCTCTCGCTTTGGCATCTTCTAACCAGTCAGGGTGCGCTCCACCGTCAGTGTTTTTAACGTAATATTTATCTAGCTCCTGCAATGAAATTTGTTCATCACGACTTATTTTCCCTTCTGACACTTGCTTAGCAAATTCAACTGCTATTACGATTTTTGCCATACTCGCTAATGGCAATTTTTTATTTTCATTTATAGAAGTTATTACTTCTCCATTTCTTTTAATAAATAATGAACATGTTTCATCGTCTTTATGTTCTTTTATGTACTTTAATACGTAATTCGGATCTTCTTTTGACAAATAGTACTTCATAATAAAAAAGAAAGCTATAGCGGCTACTATAATGACTCCTGCAATAATTCCTATAATCTTTAATATGTTCACAATATGCCCCCCTTTACTAAGTTCCCTACTATATAATTATAACGAATCTAATTACAAAATTATACAAAACAGAGTGACTCTTCCTAAAAAAGAAAGAGTTACTCTATTTCACATGATGTTATTTGTCCATTTAACGTAACGACTATATTTGAGTCGCCACTTTCTTTAGCACCTTTTAATCGATTGGAGTTAGGAGGACCAATGACAACTGACTCCTTAATTTGCGAAAGGTCCTTCCCTAATTTTTCCGCACTTACACCGTATGCAGCTTGAAATACTTCTGGCGGTGTTAATCTAAGTATGTCTGATCCTTCTGCTGTTTCAAACTGATCGTTATTGAAGAACAAATGTAATTGTACTTCTTCTGTTACCGCTGTGATCCAATGCCACCATCCCATTGGAATAAAGACGGTTTGCCCCGCTTTTACATGATAATTTTGCAATTGATTCGTTTCCGGATTTAAGATAGATGTAATCGCTTCTCCTGATACAACAACATCTAATTCCCACGCATTTGGATGCCAATGTGGTTCCCGCATGTGCCCTTTTGTCATAAATAAATCGACAAACGCTCCACCAATCATTGCTGGTAACTGCGTTGACGTAACTTCATAGGCAACGTTTTTCTCATCTCTTTTAAAAAAGATGTTTTTTCTCGAATCAAAGAAAAGGTTTGGAGTTCCTGAACTTTTCTTTAAATTTTTATTATCTGGAACATAACCTGAACTACTCATTTTATCCCTCTTTTCCACTCCGAACATTTCTAGTTTCACACTGTATCGTATGGAAAAAATGTATGAATGTGCCTATCATTCACATAACAAAAAAACATGCCTTCATGATGAGAGCATGTTTTGTGATATTCTTCACATTATTTAGTTAAAAAATAAACTTTTTACTTACCATGATGTAACATTAAATCACTAAGTTCTTCTTCAATGTGATTTAATTTCGCAACGCCTTCTTTCCATTTATGAATATAACGTGAAACCCCAACAAAAAACAAAACAATAATTGTGGAAAGAATAATACCATATACGATTGCTACAGTACTCATAGTTACACTTCCTTATAATTAGTAATGTGGTTATTAGTTATATTTTTATTATAAACCTTTTTCTTTTAAAATACTTCGATTTCAACTTTTTGTAACAAAATTGATTTTTCTAACATTTTGTTCGTAAAAATGGCATATTTTTCACAAATTATACAAAACTTCACCTTATGTACTATTACCATATGAGTTATATTATTAAATAGAATAAAGGGGATGATATACTATGACGACTTGGTTTATTGTAATGTTAGTTGTATTTGGGGCATTTAAAATTATCGTTTCTAGCCTTCCTAACACTGTTATTGAATCCATTATTAGCAAGTACGAAACACATCCACAACTTGAAGAAGAGAATTCGACTGTTACAATCAATGGAAATAACTTAGAAGGCGAACAAAAATCCAAAATTATTCATGATTTTAACGAAGGTTTATTTTTAGATCGCTATTATGCACCACCTCACAATGAGGGCACGCCTTTAATTATCAATGCAAAACGTGGCAAAAAAGATTTTATCTTTTACATTTATAGTCATGAAGAGCATGTTGATGTTGTAAAGCAACATAAAAAGAAGGTAGTTGCTTATAGTTTACGATCTAAAAACCTTCAAAATAATGATATGTTCTTGTCAACTGATTTAGCTTAATACTCATATATTAGAAAAAGGAATCCATGGAATATGGATTCCCTTTTACTATTCACTGAAAAATAAGCTCTGTCTTCAAACTATCTTTCGGTAACAACCATCCTTTTTGTTCTAAACTCTTCATTAATAATTCTCTTTGTTTTGTTGCAATACTTTCCTCTTTTGTTTTAAACGATACTTCTATTACGAAATCATCTTCTATTTTCCCTGTATTACTTAGTGGCCAAATTTCAATATTCGTTTTTATATTTTCAAACTCCCCTGTATACCGTTTCATTAATACAGGACCGTAAATACGAGAATTGTTGAGCATTTCTTCTCCCCAATTCGTATACAACCATTTGTTCATTTTCCCTGGAAACTTTTCTATTAACATGTTTTGAGCAGCTCGTTCGTTTGGTAAATCAAGTACTCCATACCCTTTTGCGCTGTAACTTTTCTTATTTGAAACACTTAACGTTTTTTTCTCAAATCCCCAATCTATTTCTGCCTCATAGTTATCAGTTTTACTATCAAATCCATCCTTTTTAGCCACTTCTAGTGCATCTTGAATTACACCATTTTGAATCGGATATCTTTTTTTATATGTTAGCTCAAAATCTTTGCTAAATTCTTTCTTTCGAATTCTCGCAAACCACCCTTCATTACTTAAATTTTTATTTGCCGTATCTAAAAATTGCACTTGTATTCTTTCATAATTTGTACCAGCCTGAAAATATTCTAATATCTCTTGGTTCATTTCTTTGTTGTAACCTAATACTTGTTCTGGCTTTAATAATAACTTCACTTCAAAACTAGGTTTCATTGGACTAGCAGCAAACCCTTCCTGAACGTTATAAAGGAAACAACAAAAGAAAATGCTTACGAATACAAATACTTTTTTCATATACCTATCCCCTTTACATTTTAAATGACTTCTATACGTTCCATAGTTAGTGAATACACATTTTCATATCCTGCTATGCTAAGCTTTTTCTGTAATCGATCCGTATCCTCTTTCAAAGCGTGTACTAACACCGTATGTTCTGGTAATAATGTATTTAACATCTCTTTCACATCTCTTATACTTTGGTGAACTTTATATGGAACTCGCTTCACCCTACATTCTTTACCTACACGTTCTTTCAAAACTTTGTCTGCAAAACTCCCTTTAGCAATATGTCCAGTAAATATAATGGAATTTCGTTCTTCATATCGCAGTTGTTCATAATATAACTGCGCTCGTTTCGTTTGCATATTCGCATCACTCATTACAACTATTCCATAACTATTTTGCGTACCGATGTCATGATCCATAACGATTATGTTTCTTTTTAAACTCTCCAGCACCCGTTCAATTTCTTCATTATTTTTGATCCAATCTTTATATACGAACATCTCCTCAAATCCATCCAAAATTTCTTGATCTACTATAATGGGAAGTTCTTTATATTTTTCATATAAATACAATACGATATCTTGCGCCCTACCAAGCGGTGGCAATGGTAATAATGCTATTCCTTTATTTTGCGCAACTCGTTCAATTTCTGCACACAGTTCGTTTACTCTTTCATGTTGCGAAACATCCTCAGTATGATAAGCGGCATCTACGATTGCAACTTTTATATCGCCACGCAATTTCTCAGGTAAATTAGCTCGTAGTATGTTAGACTCTGCTGAGTAATCGCCAGAATAAAATACATATGTATGACTCATGTCCACTAAAAACCAAACAGCCCCCAATACATGCCCACTATACCCCCATTGAAAACGCAATGTAGGTGTAATCTGTATCCATTCATTCGGATTACTAATCTCATCAATATATACATAATTTAAATCTTTCACATTTTGGTCGTTATAAGGTACATTCCATCCTTGCGTCAAATTATAGTTTCTCCATTTTTCATAATAAGCGGGAAGTTGCTCCTTCGTATAACGAGTCGTCCAAATTTTTTTCCTATATCCATACTTAGCTAATAAAGGTAAACCCATCGTATGATCTTCATGAATATGCGATAAAAATACTGCATCTAAAAACGGTACAACTTCCGCCTCTATTTTTGGATAACTATCCTCATATGATCGATTAATACCACAATCAAATACTATTTTCGTCTCTTTATTTTTTAGGAAGTAGCAGGAACGACCGTATTCTCCCGCTCCTCCCCATACTTCTATCCTCATCATGCTACCCCTTTTCGTTTTTGCTCCATATGTTGCAGAAGTAATAAACATATTGTTGTAAGTCCAACTGAAACGACAGCCATTGCCATTCCGATAGATACTTCTCCTTGTTCAAATTGAGCAAAAATAAATGTTGCTGAAGTTTCTACTGATGGAGGCAGTACAAGAAGGGATGCTACTAACTCTCTTATCGAGATTGTAAATGTCATCGCCCACCCAGCAAGAATGCCCGGGATAATAAGAGGTAATATTATTTTTCTAAAAATATAAATATAATTTCCAGAAAAAATACTTCCTGCCTGTACAAGAGAATCATCAATTTGCCCGAGCGATGCTTTTACATACTGCACCGTATAAGGTAAAAAAAGAACAACGTACGTCACGATAACCATGACTGGTGTATTGTAAATTGACATGGGCATATAGGGTGAATTCCAAAATAAAATCAGCCCTACAACCATCACGATTCCTGGTACCATATTCGGTAACATACCGCACATATCAAGCCATTTTTCAGAGGACTTTTTCCCCTTTCGGATCATAAGCGCCAAAAACACTCCAATCATTACAGCAATAATCGCTGTTATAAGTGAAAAGAGAAAACTGTTCCATAAAGCTTCTAATCCTGGAGAGCCAATTGTAAACAATGCTTCATAATGGCTCGTTGTAAAGTTGTTTACATGCAAGCCGCCGCCTCTTAATTTTGATAATGAAGCAATCAGTATAGAAAAGTATGGGATTCCAATTGATACGATTAATAAACCAATTACATAGCCCCATGCCACAACGCGTGTAAATATAGACAATGTATACCTTTTAGTCTTCACACCTTTTCCACTAACCATTGCATATGAATACTTTCGATTTAATACATTTTGCATATACCAAATGAGCATACACGCACTAAGTAATAAAGAAGATAATGCTGTTGCACTACTAAAATCAATCGGCCAACTCGAAATAAATTTATGAATCTCTGATGTTAACACATGAAATCCTATTCTTCTTCCGAATGTAGCTGGTGTTCCAAATTCAGCAATCGTCTTTACGAAAATGAGTAAAGCACCCATTACATAACTTGATACTAATAACGGCAATATTATTTTTCGTAAACGATAGAAAAATCCTCCACCATGAACTGCTGCCGCTTCTTCTTTACTACTCCCAATTTGAAGTAACGTGTTTTTCAACATGAAGTATAGGAATGGGAATAAATGCAGACTCATAATTAAAACCATACCTCCTAAACTAAAAAACGAAGATGAAATCGTCTTTAGCATCGGAAAAAACTGTTCAAAATAGCCGTTCGGTTGCATGAACAAAATCCAGCCCATCGATCCAATATATGGCGGTGTCATAAATGGAATCATAAAAATAATATCTAACTTACTATACTTTCCAACATCTGTTTTGCTCATAATAAATGCTAATGGAAATGCAAATATGGTTGCTCCTATTACTACGAGTACACCTAGGAGCATTGAGTTTAGAAAAATCCCAGCTAATCCACCACTCTGCATCACTTCAAAAGGCTTTAAAAAATTCCAACTACTATTTTCATATACACTAGAAAATAAAATGAGAAAAAGCGGAATGACGATTAACATCGCCACAAGTAACAACGCTACCGTCATTCCAACTTGTCTTACTGATACGAATCGATTTACCATGTAATCACCATCTTATTGAAATACTTTCTTAAATTGTTTTCCTATTTCATCTTGTTCTTTCTCAACTGTCTTCCAATCAATATTTAATACGGGAATCTCTTCTACATTCGGTCTATTTTCAGCTTTTATATCTGTTCTGCCTGGTAATAAATACGCTTTAGCAACTTGTTTTTGCACATCATCTGATAATAAATAATCAATAAACTCTTTTGCACCTTCTACATTTTTACTATCCTTCATAATACCTGCTGCACGCGGGCTAATAACTGTTCCGCTTTTTGGATAGACGATATCAACCGGTTCACCCTTTGCTTTTGCGCTGTACGTCATATAATCAACACCCGCAATTACCATGTCTTTCGCACCTGTTACTACTGGATCTAACGCTTCTTGGTTTGCACCTGCTACTGTAACTTCATTTTTCTTAAGCTGTTCAAATAAATTCCATCCATCTTTCCCATTCTTTTTCACATATCCTGTTACAAAGTCTAAAGCTGAACCTGAAAGTGCCGGATCTGGAAGGTTCACTTTCCCTTTCCATTCCCCTTTTGTTATATCACTCCAATCTTCAGGCGCTGTCTTCACATTTTTTGTGTTATACACAATTCCTAACGCTGAAGCACTATAACCGAAATAGTGTCCTTTATCATCCGACCATTCAGAACGAAGCTTATCAGCTTGTTTCGCTTCTTTATAAGCTAACGTTTGCCCATCCTTTTTTAATCCTTCCATCGCTGGTAAAGATGCAAGTACGACAACGTCAACGACTGGATTTTTCTTTTCAGCTTCCATTCTCGCTAAAATCTTACCAGTTGTTCCTTGAAACATTTCTACTTTTATACCCGTTTTCTTTTCAAAGTCCTTTTGAATTTTTTCTGCTAATCCTTTTGGCCCCGCACTATATACAACAATTTTCTTTTCATTCGCATTTTTATTTTTAGCATCTGCACTACCTGTCTTTGAACTACACCCTGTTACTACAGCAGAAAATAATAACGTACATACAAATAAAGACTTAAGCGAACTGAATTTCTTCATACGATTCTCCCCCTATATGATGAATATATTTTTTTGGCACATATAACGATACTGGTTTACCGATGCTTAATTTACTATTGTGATAAGCTGTCCATATTCCAAGTGCACCCATGTTTACTTTCATTTCATACCGTTCTCCTACATATGTAACGTGCTGAATTTCACCTGTATACATTTCACACACTTCATTTTTCGTCCAGCTCACATGCTCTGGGCGAATCATTTGTTTACCCTCTACAAGCCAATTTGCCTTACCAACAAATTTTGCAACAAATTCATGAGATGGCTTCACATAAATGTCTTCTGGTGTTCCTTTTTGTAATACTTCTCCTTGTTTCATGACAATAATTTGATCTGACATTGACATTGCTTCTGTTTGATCGTGAGTGACATACAATGCCGTTAAACCGATCGAATGAACGATATCCATAAGCTCTAATCGCATTTCTTCTCGCAAAATTGCATCGAGTGCACTCAGCGGTTCATCAAACAAAATAAAATGCGGTTTTGTTACAATCGCTCTAGCAAATGCGACACGTTGCTGCTGTCCGCCAGAGAGTTCATGTGGATATCTTTTCTCCATCCCTTGCAGGCGAACTCGCTTTATTGCATCTTCTACTTTTTCCCGTAATTGATTCGTTTGCTTTGTAGCCCTTAAACCAAATGCAACATTTTCAAATACAGTCATATGTGGCCATAAAGCAAAATCTTGAAATACCATACCGATATTACGTTCATGAGGAGATGTTTTTATTTTTTTCGCACCAGAATACATGCACGTATCTCCAAAATATATTTCACCTTTATCTGGCTCTTCAAGTCCTGCAATCATTCTAAGTAAAGTCGTTTTCCCGCATCCCGAAGGTCCTAAAAGTGTAGTGAATTCACCTTGTTTCATGACAATTTGTAACGGTTTTAACGCCTGTGTTTTTCCAAACTTCTTTTCTAATCCATGAATTTTAATATCCATCGTTTCACCTCTTTCCCCTCACTCTTAACCTGCTTTCATTCTATCTGGAAGATTTATACTGAATGTTAATGTACTGTAAAGATTAAATTAAAAAACTTCTAATAAACTATTTATTTCTATAGATTTTTTCTATAGTTAAAATAAAAAAGGAGGCAACTCATAATGAATCTCTTAAAATTAGAAATTGTAGTGCTTATTAAGAAATATAAAAAACTTACGATAGTTGCAGAAAAACTTGGTGTTAAACAACCTACTATTACATTCCATATAAAAAGCTTAGAAGAGGAACTCGGTGTGCCTTTATTTGAATTACGTTCTGGAAGATATTTCTTAACAGAGGCTGGTGAGGCACTGCATCATTATGCTTGTAAAATAGATGCACTTATGAAAGAAGCTAGGCGGGTCACGCAAGAGTTTAAAGATTTTCATAAAGGTGCTATAACAATTGGCGCTAGTTATGTACCAGCGACTTATCTTTTACCAGAAATTATTCACCAATTTCAATGCGAATTCCCAAATATAAAAATAACAATTATGGTAAAAACAGCTCCTGAAATTCGAGTAATGCTACAAAATCATGAAATTGATCTCGGGGTAATTTCTGCGGCACCTTTTGATGAATCACTTTTAAAAGAGACAAAAATAATACCTGATACACTTGTTCTTGCTTTCTCCAAAGAACATCATTTTTCAAAAAAAGAAAATGTATCATTACAAGATATCGAAAAAGAACGTATACTATTGCATCGTAACCCATCTACAACGAGAGATTTACTTACGCAATGGATGTTAGAACATAACATTACGTTCCAATCTGAAATTGAATTAGATTCATTAGAAACGATGAAACAAATTTTAAAATATGGTAATGGAGTTGCTTTTATTTCTAAACTCGCTATTGAACAAGAAGTACACCGAAATGAACTATGCTACATACCCATCCCTGGATTTGAATTTCAACGTAACATTTATACGATTCATCATGAGGACAGGTGGAATTCTAAAATTATTTCTTTTTTACTACATAGCATCACTTCTTATGCAACAAAAAATTAAAAGGCTGTCGTTATACACGACAGCCTTTTAAACTATTACTCTATTTATTTTTCTTTGCTTCAATTTTTTCTTGTGCCTCTTCAGCCTTATCTAATGCTTCTGAAACTTTCTTCTCTTTTTCTTTTACATCGTCTATACTATCTACTGCTTTAATGAGTTTATCAATTCCTTCTTCTTCTACTTTTCTACGCTTGGCTACTCTTTCATTCACTTTCTCTTCTACATCTTTTGCTTTTTGAAGCATATTCTCTGCATTTGATGTTACAGCTGTTTCAAGTGCATCGTCTTTTTTCTTTTGTAACACTTCATTTGCAATGTCTTTCGCTTCTAAATACTTACCGTCTTTTAATGCTGTTGCTCCGTGATCCATTCTCTCTGCAACTTCTTTATATGATTTCGCTTCATTTCCTGATTTCTCTTTTTCTGCTTTTTCAAACCACATCGTTGCATCACTATACTTTTCATCTTTCAATGATTGCATACCTGTTTCAATATATGTGTCATAATTGCTACATCCAGCCATTACGACTAATAGAAAAAGCATAACAAAACTTAATTTTTTCATGCTGTTGTCTCCTTTTCTTTGCCTGCTCACTATACTGTAACATACATGAAAAAGAGTTTCAAAAACTAAAATACTAATTTGGTCATTTTTATAATGATGCGTCAAATTTTTATTATTTTCTTATTTTTAAGCCGATACATCTACTTGTTTTTTCGCCATATGTTGCTTTACTCCAACTAATACAACTAACAATAAACCTCCGCCTATTGTCATCATAACAATGCTAGTTGGCAACATATCTAATAATAATCCATATACAATCATACCAAGCGGTGCGATTGCAGTCGCAATTGTTTCAAGTAGGCCAAACACACGCCCTAAGTAGCTCGGATCTGTCGTTTTTTGCATATGTACTTGCATCGGGATGTTTACAATCATAATTGCTATACCAGTTAACATCATGAAAGCAATATAGTAAATAAAACTTGCTACTTTTGGAATGATAACTAACAACGGAAAGACTGTACATAAACTTAAACCCGCAAATAAAAACAGTCCAGTATAAATAGAACGAAACGGATTATTCACTTCTTTACGCACTGATAAAGCAATCGCACCCATTAGCATCCCGACTGCTAACATCCCTTCTACAGTACCGAGTTGCTTTGAAGATAAATGCAATGTATGGACGATAATGTATGGAAGTGCAACGGTTAGCCCACACGCAAAAAAATTTACCCACAATGCTATTTTCATTAAACCATATATTTCATGTTGTCGTTTTACATATGAAAAACCTTCTTTTATACTCGTCAAGAAATGCTCTTTACTCTCAGCCACTTCTTTTTTGTATAAATCAAATACAATAAATAATTGCAAAATAACTGCTAAAAAGAACGTTACGCTATTTAACAAAAAGAACGACTTAATTGAAAAGAAACCAAATACAACTCCACCAATAATCGGCCCTAAAATATTTGATAAAGAAGCTGCCGTTTGATTTAAAGCACTCGCTTTTTGAATACGCCCCTCATCCACTAAACTCGGAATAGACGACGTTAATGCAACAGAATAAAAACTTGCACAAATTGATAATAATGCTGCTGAAATATAAATAAAAAGAAGTGATGGTCCAAATATAGCAGCAAGAATAAACATAATAAGCATCGTTAAACTACTTAATAAATCAGTTCCAATGACAAGCCACTTTCGATTCACACGGTCAGCTACAGCACCTGCAATTGGACCACAGATCATCCTTGGAAGTGATCCGCAAACGAGCGTAATTGCAAATCCCATTCCTGAACCAGTTGTCTTTAGTACGTATAACCCCATTGCAAACGTATAAATACCCGCCCCTAACAAAGACGTCATCTTTCCAATCATCATTAAAATGATATTTCTCGTTGCAATCTTCATTCTTGAATCAGCTTGACCTATACTTACATCTTCCATTATGACACTCTCCCCTTAAAAGTTAAATTGTGTTAAACTTATTATATAATCAACTTTCCAATTATTACAACAAAAAGTTTAATTGTATTTAACTTTTTTTAATTATAAAGGAGCTACAATATGGCAACTCTCGGAGAAAAAATTAAGGCATTGCGAAAAGAAAAAAAGCTTACTCAAACAGCACTGGCAGGTTCCGAATTGACAAAAAGCATGCTTAGTCAAATTGAAAATGGAAAAGCTACACCTTCTATGAAAACATTACAATATATTGCAGAAAAACTTGAATGTGAAACGAGTTTTTTATTAGAAGAAGATGATGTAGAAATTGTAGCACTCATTCAAAAAATGGAGCCATTAATAAAAGCAAATAAATGCGATGAAGTATATGAGACTTTACTACCTATCGTTCAAAAAGAACTACCTCTTACTTTAAATACAGCACGTTTATATAAACAGTTCATAACTGGAGCGGCTATTATGAACGATTATAATATTGAATATTACGTTGAAAAAGCTGTTTCTATATTTGAAAAATATACTTTGTATCGCGAAAGTACTGAAACGAAACTACTGTTTTACTATATGCTCTACAAACGGAAAAAATATAAAGAATGTTTACAGTTGATTACCAGAATTCGCGATGAATATAAAACGAAGAATTTAGAAATGGATCTTATTACACATATACAATTATATTTAAAAGAAGCAATTATTTTACTCGCATATGGTAATTATGAAAAATGTGAAAAAGTTATTTTAGATGCACTTGCATTTTCAAAAAAACATCAAGTGTATTATAAAACAGATGAATTTTACCGTATTTTATCTTATCAAAAAATCATTACAACTGATAAAGAAAGATATTTATATTACATAAAAAAATCTGAGCAATTTGCCATTTTTACAGAAGATACTTTATCTGCTGCAAATATAGATATATTAAAAGCTTATTACTATAACACCGTTACGAATGAATATACAATTGCATTAGCACATTTAGAACAATTCCGAGAAAAACTAAAAGATATACCAATTTTTCAAGACGATGGACTGTATTATCTTGAAAAAGGAAAATCTCTGTATGGTTTAAAACATTACAAGGAAGCTTTAG
>NZ_QOZX01000094.1:0-20810 GCF_008368895.1 Bacillus sp. BB081 | reverse complement strand
TTTTACAAAAAATGAGTATTATTATATATTTATATAAGGAAATTGATATTGATGCTTTGAGAATTAGTTATCTAATAGAATATAGAGAATTTGACTTTAGGTTAAGCACTCAGTGTAATTCACAAGAATGAGGGGTAAATATGGCGAAAGATTCTACAAAATCAATTCAAGAGAAACTTAAGAAAATTGGCGAGAATTTAGGTTTTTTTAGTGAAAAGGAGTTCCAATTTTCCGGTAGGGGTTATTTACCTAAATACGATGTTGTATGGTTTTTAGATGTTACTGAATTAAACATTCAGGACTTACCAGGTATTCAGCTATATGAAAGAAGATATTTGCCTTTTGCTACATTTGAAATAGAAGGTTCAACACCTTCATCTAAATATCAAATCGGGAATATTGGTAATTTACTAATCTCTCCATGCCAATATCGATTTATGATTGTCGATAATAGTAATGCTACAACAGAAAAAGATACATACCGTCGTGGTGTTAAGATTACAAGAACGGTACACGAAAATATAGGCGATCATCAAATTGTTTTTATCGATGCTTCGATGCTTGATAATTTAGATGTAATTAGCCCAACTAGAATTCATTTCAAGAACGATCATATAACGAGAGATAACGGTTCTGGTGGTGAGACGAAGTCTAAACTGATAAATAAAAAGGTATTAGCTGAACTCGCTCATACGAATTTGTCAATTTCTGAAGACAAAGAGCCAGAGTATTTTAAAATGCTATTTTCACTTGAAAAACAACGACTTATTTCACCTACTTACACAGTTGAACCAGTAAAATTTAAACAAAAACAAATTAAAACTGATAAGAGCTATTATTATATACCAAAGATAGATATTTCAGCAGGTTTTACAATCACAGATGGGTTTATAGACTTTCTTATGCAATTAGCCATTCATTTAAAATCAGATGTTGTTCATCATCCTTTGCTATATTTTATTAAAACAAAGAAAGTAACTGAGTTGTACTACCCTTTGCTTGGAATTGAAATAGAAACAGCGAATTCAAAACATGCAATTGGTAGTTTGCTCAACGCATCTAGATATCACCAGTTTGGATGGTTTGTAGGTTCGAACGAGATAAAACATGTATTTGATACATATCAATATCACCTTGGGCTACGTAATGTAACCTTTCGAAGTACGGAGGATTTAAAGAGTGAAGAAACGGGCATGAAATTTTTATTGGTGCAGCCATATTATGACGGTAAAAATAAATATAACTACGAAAAAATCTATGACAAAATCATAGATATTACTTTAGAACATCCTGTTGATTTAGTTGTTTTTCCCGAGGCATTTATTTTGGGCAATGAAGATGTAACTGAGTGCATTGAAATGACTAAACGTATCTCAACTATCTGTAACACCCCGGTGTTGATAGGCGTTTCTTCCGATTTCGGTACAGAAGAAGCATATTTTTATAATCCGACAACCGAAGAAGAAACGGAATGGAAGTTATATGCTAAGCATTCAACAGCTGAAAAAGTAGCTTTTGAAGGGGAGTATGATGAGGAGTGCTTACAGCAGCTGTATACACCAATAATACTAAATGGGAAGCAAATTCAGGTGTGTATTTGTCATGATATGTTTTACCCGCTTTTAATGGAGCGTCTGGAACAAGAGGGAATGGACATTCTTATCAACTTGACAGGTGGAAATGTGAAAATGTCTAAATGGACAAATATATTAAAAGGTCGCTCTATTGAGATGGAAGGCAGTGTATTATGTACAATGGCATATCATTCTAAACTGAGTCAAAAATCTGACCGAATCGCTTATCATACGGGGCAACGATTACAACCCATCTTCACACAAGGTGATGGAAGTAAAGAACATGCTTTCAGTATATTTGATATAGAGCAGCATTCGTTTATTACTGATGATGATCCGTATTATAGTGATAAAGAATATACAGAGTTTACGATTAGTAAGACAAAGGGTGACTGTATTTTAAATAATAATGGATTTGATACAGAGTTGCCTCTTGTGAAAGAATATGCAAACTCTTTAAGTGTGCAAAAAGGGAAAGAAAGAATTCATATACATGCGTATAACATCGATGAATTATACGACCGTACATGTGTCTATCGTGCGCCAAGAGAAGGAGATAGTCATGAAGTGTTTATATACTTTTGTGATGAAGAAATTGATCAAGAAAAAGCAATTACAATGCTAAAGTTACGTGTTATTGAAAATAGAATTGCTGCTGTTATTGTGGCACCGAATTTAATGATAGGGGCAAAGACAAATCGATATAAGGATGTACAATTATTTTCTGGGGATACTATTGGATTCGACTTGCAGCATATGACAGGCTTTGATAGCGTATATGAAAAGGCTCAAAGTAGTAATAAAGGTCTTAATCTAAAATTTAAAGAAGATTACGAAGCTCTAATTTAATCATGGCTACTTGGTAAATTTGTTAAATAGTTAGTACAAGATAATTAACTTAGAAGAATTAAATACACCGAATCGTACAACACCTCTTATAAACAACTGGTATAATAAGTATAGCAATATACATAGAGGTGATTTTTGTGCAACAATTTGAAGAAGTACGTTTAATTTTAGAAAAAGCGAAGAAAATTACAGTGTTAACAGGCGCTGGTGCAAGTACGGAAAGTGGTATCCCAGATTTCCGTTCAGCAAATGGATTGTATGCTGATGCGAATGTGGAGATGTATTTATCAAGAGGATATTATAATAGAAGTCCGAAAGAATTTTGGAAGCATTATAAAGAAATCTTTCAAATTAATACGTTTCATCAATATAAACCAAATCGTGGCCATCGCTTTTTAGCTAAATTAGAAGAACAAGGGAAAGACATTACGATTTTAACGCAAAATATTGACGGTTTACATCAATTAGGCGGTAGTAAGCATGTCATTGATTTACATGGAACACTTCAAACAGCACATTGTCCGAAGTGTAAAGCGGGATATGATTTGCAGTATATGATTGATCATGAAGTGCCTCGCTGCGGGAAGTGTAATTTCATTTTAAATCCAGACGTTGTTTTATACGGAGATACATTGCCGCAATATCAAAATGCGATAACACGTTTATATGAAACAGATGTACTTATCGTTATGGGAACGTCATTAAAAGTACAACCCGTCGCTTCATTCCCGCAAATCGCAAAGAGGGAAATAGGGGCAACGACCATTTTAGTAAATGAAGAGTTAACAGGGCAAGAATATAACTTTGATTTTGTTTTTCAAAATAAGATTGGTGAGTTTGTTGAAGGGCTATCTTCAATGAAATAAGTTATCGGAAAAACTGAGGTATCCACCTCAGTTTTTTATTTGAGTAATTACTGTTTAAAACATTCCGATAACGTAGTAACCACATCTCTATAATTAATAAAAAAGCGTTTCGTAGGTAAAATAGCAGCGTAAGAAGTAGTATTATTTTTAACGAATACACAGTCGTCATAAAGTAAGTTAATATGTAGCTGTTGTAAAGGTTCTATTTCGTTTTGCTTTAAGTATAAAACTAAGTCATTATAAAGTTGCGTATTATACTCACTTACAGACCATTCTAATGAATGTTGACCTGCTATGCTAGTCCACCATACTTTAAAACTACAAAGTATTTCTTTAAAGGATTCCTCATTACATAATTGAGTGTCAAAAAGCTTCTCGTAAAAGATATTATTTTCCTCATAAAAAATTTGTAAATCATATCTGTCGTCAGTAATTTGTTTGCGAAGAGTAAGCCATAATTCTTTGAAATTCACTTCAAAGTCATTAGAAAAATTTAATTGTCTTGCTATGTAAGGAAACCGCAAATTTTCTTTATTCTCTGGTTGGTTAAGATAAATATTTTGAATATAAATCATAAAGTTTAAACAATATGACGTATTAGTATGTATTGTAAATGAATCTGTCATTTCATTTTCTCCTTAGTAATGTCTTTTATTGTTAGTATACAGAGAAATGTAAATGAATGGTATGAAAAAACAATTGTATACACTCTTTCTTTTAGAATAACATTCATGTTATTCCTTAATAAGGGAATGGTAATAAATAGGACATAAAATTAAAAAACTGAAAATTAAATCTTTTATTTCTTTAGTAATTAATATAAAATTCTATATATATCATATAAATAAATTTGATACATAATGGTTCTATGTAGAAATGTTAATAGAATGAAGCGAGGGAGCGAAATGAGACAGAAAAAGGAGCAGAAGAAACAATCGAAAAAGAAAAAGACTCATATTCCTTTTCGATTAAATGTACTATTTTTTATCGTCTTTCTTTTATTTTCAGCTATTATAATTCAATTAGGTAAAGTACAAATCATTGATGGAGAAACGTATAGAAATGAAGTGAACAAAAAGGAAGATGTAACGGTAAGCACACCTGTTCCTAGAGGGAAAATGTTTGATCGGGTAGGTCAAGTGATTGTAAATAACAAACCGCTACGAACCGTTACATATACGAAAATGAAAGGAGCAGATTCGAAAGAAGTTTTACAAGTAGCAAGAAACTTAGCCCAGCTAATTGAAATGTCGCCAGAAGATATAAATAAGTTGACAGAAACAGATAAAAAAGATTTTTGGATGCAGTTAAATGAAAAACGAGCAGCAGAAAAAGTGACGAAAGAAGATGAGAGTAAATTTAGGAAGCAAGAGATAGAAGGGAAAGAATTAGATAAAAAAGTAGAAGAGTTGCGCCGAGAAAGAATTACGCAAGAAGAATTAAGCGAACTTTCAAAAGAGGACTTAGAAGTACTAGCAATTAAAAGTAGGATGAATGCGGGATATAAAATGACGCCGCAAATTGTTAAAAAAGATGTAAGTCAAAATGAATATGCAATCGTAAGTGAAAGATTGGCAAGTTTGCCAGGAGTGGATACGACAGTGGATTGGGAACGTGAATACCCAAATGATAAAATACTTCGTTCCATACTTGGTAGCGTTTCTACTGAAAATGAGGGCTTGCCGAGAGAACAGTTAGATTATTATTTAGTGCGTGATTATAACCGAAATGATCGCATTGGTAAGAGTTATATCGAGAAACAGTACGAAGATGCATTACATGGAACGAAAGAACAGTCTAAAAATATTACGGATAAAGCGGGAAATATTATTCGGACAGAAAAAGTGACTGAAGGAAAAAGTGGAAATAATTTAATGTTAACAGTAGATATGGAGTTACAGAAAAAAGTAGAGGAAAGTCTTGAAAAGAATTTACGAGCATTTCATTCTGCAGAGCCGATGATGGATCGCGCGTTCGTTGTAATGATGAACCCGAAAAACGGCCAAATTTTATCAATGGCAGGAAAGAAAATTGTAAATAAAGATGGCGGAATGCAAATAGAAGACTTTGCTTTAGGAACGATGACAAGTTCTTATGAATTAGGGTCAACTGTGAAAGGGGCTACGTTATTAGCCGGATATCAAACTGACACAATTAAGCCGTATACGCATTTCTTTGATGCACCGATGTATTTTAAAGGAAGTACTAAGCCAAAGAAATCGTGGAAAGACTTTGGTGATATTGATGATTTAAGAGCTTTACAAGTTTCATCAAACGTTTATATGTTTAATACAGCTTTAAAAATGGCAGGTATAAATTATGTGCCAAACAATCCGTTAGATATTAAAAAAGAGACATTTAATAAAATGCGCTACTACTTTAGACAGTTTGGCTTAGGGGTACCGACTGGAATTGACTTGCCGAATGAATCGATTGGTCAAATGGGTAGAACGGATAACATACCTGGTTTTTTACTTGATTACGCGATTGGACAGTACGATACATATACGCCGCTTCAACTTGCTCAATATATGTCAACAATTGCAAACGGCGGCTACCGAATGAAACCACAAATTGTGCAAGAAGTGAGAGAGCAACCACATAGACCAGAGGATGTTGGAAAAGTTGTTCGGTCTATTGAACCAGTTATTTTAAATCGAGTGGATATGGACACTTCATACATTAATCATGTAAAAGAAGGATTTAGAAGAGTTTTTCAAGAAACTGACGGAACAGGTACGGCAACGTTTAAAGGATTACCATATAAACCAGCTGGAAAAACAGGAACAGCTGAAACTGTATACGGTGGAGAAAGTGATATTGGAAGAGATGAAAACAATAACCGGAAAAAATGTTATAATTTAACTCTTGCCGGTTATGCACCATATGATGCTGATCCAGAAGTAGCTTTTTCAGTTGTTGTACCTTGGGTGAATGATGACAAATCAGGAATTAATTCCGCGATTGGTAAAGAGATTTTGGATGCGTATTTTGAATTGAAAACGAAAAGAGCGGGTGGAAATCCAGTCCCAGTAGAACAGCCGAACAAGGCCCAGTAAAAATAGTATCACTGCATGGAGACATATTGTGCAGTGATATATTTTTTGAGTTAAAAAGCGTTTAAATAAGGTGGGAATGGATATGAAACAGGAGATTAAAAGAGGCTGGGGGAAATACATACTCTTCGTGTTTGTTTTGGTAGTAGCCTATCATTCTTTTACTTTATGTAAAGTGGAAGGGAAATCGATGCAACCGACTTTATATGAAGAAGACTACGTATTTGTAAATAAAGCAGCAGTATATTTTTCAAATTTAGAGCACGGAGAAATTGTCATTATAAAGGAAGAGGATGAGTCGAAATATTATGTAAAACGAGTAATAGGACTTCCTGGTGACGTAATTAACATAAAGAATGGATCAGTATATTTGAATGATAAAAAGCAAGAAGAACCGTATACAAATAAAGATTTATTCAATAATACGCAAGTGTTTTATAACTTTCAAAAGACGAAAATCCCGCCAAATAAATTATTTGTAATGGGAGATAACCGTGAACTTAGTAGAGATAGTCGAAATGGCTTAGGATATATTGAAGAAGATAATATAATAGGCAAAGTGGAATTTGTATATTATCCTTTTTCAAAAATGAAGATTATAGAATAAGTGGGGTTATACAAAACCCCACTTATTAAAGTTTCACTTTATCTTCTTTAAAAAACCTTTTGGATTAAATGAAATGAAAAACTTATGTTTAGATTCATCAATTATGAAGTTGTTGTTTTTAGCTAAAAACTCTTCTACAGCTTCCATTGGGCCGGGGCCCCAATCGGGAGAAACAGGATTTCCATTAATAGATGTATCCTCTACAATAATATAACTACCAGTAGTAACGATAGATTTATAAAGTAAAAGTTCTTTTGATACATGCTCTTTACTATGATCAGAATCTAAAATAACTAAAATCACATCATCAGGTTTGCGCATATTTAATATAGTTTGAACGGCATGTACAGAAACAGAAGAAGCTGTTACATACGTAATTCGGTCATGGGATGGACGATTTGGTTGAGGGAATATATCAATAGTAACAACGTGACCCTTTCCAATTAAATCTAATATAGAAGCTAAATACAATGCGCTACCACCATAACAAGTGCCACATTCAATAATTAAATCGGGTTTTAATTCGTAAATAATTTCTTGATACAAAAAAAGATCAGAGGGAAGTTTGAAAATGGGGACCCCGAGCCAGTGTGTATCATGTAACCAAACGTTGCTGTCGTAATAAAGTTTTAGAAATTCATTGCTTATAGTATCGATGTTAATTCTCCTTTCTAAAAAGGATTCTTTCGCTTTACGTAAAGTGCTTACGTATGAAAGTTGTACTATATATTATGTGATAAGGAATTGTAAGGCGAGTGTTTTTACTTAAAAATAAGCTAAATAACTCATGTGTAAAGGGAAGGAAATGGACGTATGTATAAGTACACAATTTGCTTCATTAGAAAAGGAAATGAAAATGATGTGAAGGAGATAACTTAAATTATGGCATTCAAAAGCGAGGAAGAACTGAATAAAGCTTTCGAGGCAGCTAAAGCGAGCCTAGAAATAGAAGGTATGACCATTACAAAAGAAATGGAAAAAGTTATAAAAGAAAAGTTAGCCGGAAAGATAACGCACGAGCAACTTATTACATTAGCTGATGCGATTGCGAGAAGCGAACTTACTTAACGAACTAGAGGCCGCTACAAACTATTTTTGGAGAGTTCAGATACTAAAAAAATAGTTTGTCTCTTGCTTTATAGAAAATTTATCCAACAATATATATATGTAGTACGTTCTATGCTACAATTTACTATAAGTGAGGAAGGAAGGTGTCTTATGAAAATATCTGTTTATGTTGCAAGTGCATTTAGCAAGGATCATAAAGGCGGAAATAAAGCAGGAGTGGTATTTATGGAGAATACATTGACCACTACTCAAAAAATGGCAATAGCCAAACAACTGGGCTATGCGGAAACTGCATTTATATCAGAGTCCGAAATTGCTGATTATAAATTTGAGTATTTTACACCAAAAGAGGAAGTTGATTTATGTGGTCATGCCACAATTGGCTCTTTCGCGATACTGATGCATGTAAATAAACTTTTCAAGAATCGCTATACGATTGAAACGAACAGCGGTGTTCTTACTATTACCATAAAAGATGACATCATATTCATGGAACAAAACGAACCGATATTCTATGATGTTATATCTCCAAATGAGTTTATCGATTGCTTTGACATTAAAGATATAGACAATACATACCCAATTCAAATTGTCTCCACGGGCTTAAAAGATATTTTAATTCCTATAAAAAGCGAAACACAATTACATACAATGCAACCTAATTTTGAAAAAATTAAAGAAATCAGCAAGTATTATAATGTTGTCGGGATGCATCTATATACTTTTAATGACAATCGAATTATATGCAGAAACTTTGCTCCGCTATACGACATCAATGAAGAAGCAGCGACTGGAACTTCAAACGGTGCATTAGCTTGCTACCTTTATGAACAGCGCTACTTACAAAAAGAAGTCTATGTATTTGAACAAGGTTATTCTTTACATTCGCCTTCCGAAATATTAGTTAAATTAGCAACCGATAGCAACAATAAAATAGAAAAAGTTTATGTTGGTGGCAAAGGCTATTACTGTGAAACGAAGTGTTTAAATATAGAAAATATTGAGTGAAAATAAAAAAAGAGATGGTAGATCCATCTCTTTTTCATATGCTCCATGATTAACCGCGAATCGCTTTAATCATAAAACGATGTTGCTTCACATCAAAATATCCTTTTTGCAAGATGATCTCATGTATACGATATAATTCCTCATAGTAACCTTCGACAGTAAAATCAGGAATTTGCCACGGAACTGCTTTTAAATAATAGACGATAGCGCCAATGTCGTAAAAGCGTTGAAAAGGGAACTCTTCTTTTGCTTCTAAAATAGTAAATCCATTTTGCGTTAACTCAATACAAGCCGCTTCGAGCGACCAACTTGCAAATTCGCTATTTAGCGGTGCGTTAAACTGCTCATTTAGTTTCGCACAATCGAGACCACCAACTTGTTGTGTAAGGAAAATTCCATTTGGAGAAAGGATTCTGTTTACCTCAGAGGCAGCATATGATTCATGCTGATTTATGATTAAATCAAACTGACCATCTTGAAATAGTAAAGCAGTATCGTCAATCACTTCTACAACAGTAACCCCTAAAGGCTCTAATTTCTTCCGAGCAATTGGCACGTTTGGAGCGTAGCCCTCAGTAGCATAAATAGTTGACGAGAACGGTTGTAACATAGATAAAAACTCTCCACCGCCAGTACCCATATCGAGCATTGATTCTGTATACTGCATAAGTTGAAAAGCAGTGCTGCCGTACGACCACGATAAAGGCTCACTCTTCATTCGACCTGTTTCTGAAATGTAAGAAAAATCCCAGCCGCTAAAATTTGTATTAGCACTTTCTAATAAAGTTAAAAATAATGGATCACGTTTCATAATTATGTCCTCCTATTTTGTAAGTAAATGATATGATGAGAAAAGAAAAAAGGAGGACCTCTTATTAAAATGGAACGGTTTTACGATTCATGTTCGAATAGATTCATATAAATTCGCTCCTTGTGAGAATGATTATTTATATATTCGGGATAATCGAGTAGAAATCCTTTGAAGTTATTAGGCAAGGTGAGAGTACAACTAAATTTTGGATGGGGTATATAGTGAAACTGCATTGTGCCAAGATATTTTGTGAAATATGATATTTCACATTTCTGTTACATAACAATAAAGTCGTACTGTTTATAAAAAAATGGAACCGTTCACTCCCTTTAGATTTACTTATCTATGAGGATGTTTTTTATTAATATAAGAAATTGATATATATACTGAATATAAAAATTTTATTCTTTGAAAATATTCCATAATTTAGTATTGTTTATATATGGAATATTTTGTTTGTACGAAAGGGGGAATAAGATGTTTTTACAAAAGTATAAGGGTTTGATTCTAGGGATAGTGGGTGCTGTATTAGGAGTAATATCCTTTGTTTACCTTAAAGATTTGGATTATATATATAAGACGGGCCTTAAGTTATTATCTGTAACATTAATCGTTATAGGATGGGTTATTGCCTGCGATTCGACCCGTTTCTATAAAAAAGAGAATAATAATGTATAGGTGTTATTATTCTCTTTTTTATACAGTCTTTAATTAGCGAACATTTCTTATGCAAGGAAGAGGGCAAGGTGCTATATGAAAAGAATGAAAAATGTAATGTTGCTATTGTTATGTTTCTTATGTTTAAGTGGTTGTAATTATGAAGATGAAGATCAGGTGAAAAAATATGTAAAAAAAAAGCACGGAATGGATGTGATTGTAACAGGTTGGGGTGGTATAAATGAAGGGAATATGGGACATACATATCATACTGTTCAAGCGAAAAATAACAAAAATATTCAATTTAGAGTAGAAGTAGATGGCATCTTATATTCAAGAATAAAAGGTGATGAATATCAATACGGGAAAAAAACATATGAGGAATATAAGAAATTCAAACCAATGCTAGAAGAAATTAAAAAATTAGGTTACGTGGAACCTGAAAATAAAAATGTTTTTCAATATATAGTGGATGATGATTATATAGAGGAGAAACCAACTGATAAGTTATTATTAACTTTAAAAACGAGTGACAAGATTGATTACAGTCAATTTGAATCAAAAGAATTAGATCGTTTATATGCTCTATTCCAATTCGTTCAGAAGAGTAATAAAAAGATAACAAAACTTGAAATTGAGGATCATAATGGTGAATCTATAGGCTTACCTTTTGATAATGTGCAAAAAGCTATAACGAAAGAAGAACTGCTTTTAACAATGAAAAACACTGTAAGAGGTTATTGGACATATTTGATTCAAACTGAAACAAAAGTAGGCGAAAGGTTAAATGAAATTCAAAATGATCGTTTTGTAATTGAAGGTATTACTTGTTCACACCCGAAAGACGGCAACTGTCTAGAGTATGAATTGACTTTAGTTTTCAATGACAGTGAGATAAAATATAGAAATGATTCCTATGTAATAGAGGATTTGAGAAAGGTAGTCACTATTCTTAAAGAAGAACTATATAATAAGGAATTTAACATATTTTTAAGGAACAAGGATGGAACAAGTTACTCACTCTGGCTATCATCAGAAAAAATCAAGAAAAATGATAACATAGAAGAGCTAGTAAAATAAAGGTATAAAGAAGAATTTTAAAGCACTTTTTACGTTTATTATTGCTTTATTCAAAAGGAAAAACCGCTTATACTTCATTTTTGAAGCATAAGCGGTTTTGTTTAAAATACTCAAAAAGAAAAATCTTTTGGCAAAGTACCATTTTTAATAACCGTTCGTAACCCATGTTTTATAATCCAAAGGTTAACAGGATGCTGTTTATCGCGTAATTGTTGTAACCATTGAAAAACGAGTTCTTTATCTTCTTTCGTAATATCGTTAATATGATTGGCTACTGATTTTTGGACATATTTAGACGGATCATTCATTAATGGCTCAAGAAGCTGTAAATTGTTCTTAAAGTCACCTTTCAGAGCTCCTATTTTTTTAGCCCAAGGAAGTCTTGGTCTTGTACCTTCGGAAACTAATCTTCTAATATGGCTGTTTTCATCATGAATCCACTGTTGTAATATGCCTAGTGTGTCTTCATGGTATGTTTCAAGAAAAGGCCGAATGGCATATTCAGCAGTATTCCTTTTTGTTATTTCATACATTGCGTTGAATGAAGTTTCAAAATCGTTAAGCCCATATTTTTCAACGTATTTTGCAATAGGCATGTACATATATCCGTTTGTAAATGTGCCTACTTCTGTTGTGTTTTCTGGCCCCAATGTTTTCAGTAAAATATGTATTGCTGCATTAAAATCTTTTTGTAATGCATCGTGTAATTCATCTGCTATTACTTCTATACGTTGCTTTAACTCAAAATTTTCAACTTTACATGTTACGGAAGATACGAAGTTTCTTTTAGAGAAAGTAGGATCGTGTTTACAAATAGAATCAGCCATTATTTCTGCTAATTCTTCATTAAATAAAAATTTTAACGGAACATAATTACCCATTTTTTCACCTCATTTGTAAGCTGAAAATAATTTTTATTTTTTAATCGACAACCCATAAACTAAAGTCTCACTCGGAGTCGTAATACTAAAACCTGTCGTTTTATAATCAAGTGTCACCGTATCACCAGTGTAGTCTTTCGTAAATGAATCCATTTGTACAATAAAATCAGCATCTTCATATACAACATCATCTGCATCATATGTATCCCAAATTAAATCAACATCAACGAAAATACTGCAAGAGTTTGTCATTGTTCCTCTAATGCGAATGATTTTTTTGTCTTCACGTTCTAATCTATGTATAGCTGCTTTTGCTTCATCAGTAATGCGAATGTTCATGGTATCCCAACCTTTATGTATATTTCCTTTATTATTGCAAAAACAGGAGCAATAGGGAAGGGAGAAGCATTGGAATAAAAAACGAGCAAACATATTTGTTTGCTCGTTTCATTTTATTTTAATTCACATTTATCAAGTGGGATCACTTTTGTTTTCTTCGTAAATTTATATCCTAACCATAGTACTAAGAAGAGTGGTAAACCGATGTAAGAAACGAGTACACCGTTCCAATCGATTGCTTCGCCCATAAATGCGCCGTAGTTTTGTCCTAAAATTACGATGACACAAAGTGCAAATGCGAAGATTGGACCGAACGGGAACCATTTTGCTCTATATGGTAAGTCTTTTAAATCTTTACCTTGAGCGATATATGCTTTACGGAAACGGTAATGACTAATTGCAATTCCGACCCATGCGATAAAGCCAGACATTCCAGATGCGTTTAATAACCAAATGTATACAACACCGTCACCGAATAAAGAAGCAATGAAAGCGATACTACCGACAATCGATGTTACGATTAATGCGTTAACAGGTACACCGCGGCTATCTAATTTACCAAGAAACTTCGGTGCTTTTCCTTGGCGAGCTAAGTCCCAAAGCATACGAGTTGATGCATACATACCAGAGTTACCAGCAGACAGTACTGCCGTTAAAATAACAGCGTTCATAACAGAAGCAGCAAAGGCAACGCCTGCTTTTTCAAAAATAAGTGTAAATGGACTTACTGTAACATCACTTGCGGCAAGGCTTTCAGTTGTATAAGGAATTAATAAACCGATAACGAGAATCGCAAGGATATAGAATAAAAGAATACGCCAAAAGATTGAGCGAATTGCTTTTGGAATGTTGCGCTCTGGATCAGCAGTTTCACCAGCGGCTACTCCTAATAATTCAGTTCCTTGGAAGGAGAACCCAGCAGCCATAAATACACCGATAATTGCCATAATGCCGCCATTAAATGGTGCATCTGCAACAGTGAAGTTTTTAAAGCCAACAGATTCGCCGCCCATAATTCCGAAAATCATCATGAAGCCGACAATTAAAAAGATAATAATAGTAACTACTTTAATAAGTGCGAACCAATATTCAGATTCACCAAACCCTTTAACAGATAAATAGTTTAAAAGGAAAATAATAGCTAAACATAATCCACTCCAAATAAGAGAAGGGGTATCTGGGAACCAAAATTTCATAATTAATGTTACAGCAGCGAGTTCAGCAGCAATTGTAATGGCCCAGTTATACCAATAGTTCCATCCAAGTGCAAAGCCAAGGGACGGATCAACAAATTTTGTTGCATAAGTACTAAAAGATCCAGTAACAGGCATGTAAGCTGCGAGTTCAGCTAAGCTTGTCATTAAAAAGTAAACCATAATTCCAATTGCGGCGTATGCAACTAATGCACCACCAGGCCCAGCTGAATGGATGACACCACCGCTGGCAAGAAATAGTCCGGTACCGATTGTACCACCGAGAGAAATCATCGTAAGGTGACGAGATTTTAATCCGCGTTTTAATTCACCTTGTCCTTGTGTAGTTTGCGTTTTAGAGGTAGCTTGATTCGTTGCGCTATTCATGTTCAACACTCCTTTTCTTGTAAGATAGGAAGGAACGGGGGAGAAAAATACAAAAAACCGCCAAAGGAATTTGGCGGAACGTTTCACAAATAACCACCCCATCATACCCTTCCGTTAAGATAGCACCCCACGTTTACACGGTAATTTTGTAAACGTGACAGTTCTGTTCCTTTCGGAGACAGCCCCAGCTCATATTTCCAGAGAAGAAATATAAACTTCGGCAACTTTTCCTTTCAAACGGAGTTGGTGACATTCTCTGTGTCTCGTCCGTTTTACTCATAAAAGTCGCAACCTCTACCTCATCGGATTGATGAGGATTTGATATATTGCTAAGATTTTTAATATATGGCAATTGTAATGACTTTCTGAATATATTGCAAGATATTTTGTTAGGAAAAGTCAAAAAATATCGGTTATTGTATAGGAAACGCTTGCAAAACTCCACCCGAACCTACTGTTATGTAACAAAAAATAAAGAAAGAAATTGTTATACAAATGTTTCGCAAAAAATATTGAAAAACCCTTTAAAAATAAAAGAAAATTCAGAAAATATAATTCGACATAACTATCAAAAGAGGATTATTCCTTAAATTCATTTCAAAGAATAAGTATAAATCTGATAAATAGAATGAATATTCTTTTTATTTCTGATAAAATTGAGGTATTGTTTAATTGAAAAGGGGAAATTAACATGCAATTAAAAACAGAAAGGCTCTATATAGTGCCGTGCACAGAAGAGAGTATGTACGTTGCTAACGAGCAAGGATATAATAGTGGTCCACATATTGTAGGGCATGTAGAAAATGTAAAAAAAGATGAGAATGTATTACCTTGGGGTGCGTGGTATGTCATTCGCAAAGAAGATGACATCGTTCTAGGTGATATTGGGTTTAAAGGGAAACCAAATGAAGAACATACAGTAGAAATTGGTTACGGATTTATTGAGAAATATTGGAATAAAGGGTATGCGACAGAAGCTGTAAGAGAACTAATAAATTGGGCTTTTCAAACAGGAGAGGTAGAAACGATTATTGCAGAGACACTTCTTGAGAATAATAGCTCGATTCGGGTATTAGAGAAATTACATATGAAGAGAATTGGCACTACAGAAACGATGATTAACTGGAAAATAGAAAAATAAAAAATACCGCTCGAGGTAAATCGGGCGGTATTTTTATCGTTATGGTAGCATTTGTTTTTGATCATTCGGATATCCGGCTGTCGATGCGTTAGAACGCTTGGAATGATTACGAACAGCAATGAAAATAGAAATAATAACGACAAGACCAACTGCCACGTAAGAAAGTGAAATAATAGTTGGATCAACTTTAAATGTAGTAAGCAATGTACGAATGTTTGTAAAGATAATAAGGCCACCAACTAATACGCCAAGTAAATGTGCTGGAACGATACGTACTAGCCATGCAGCGATTGGTGCCGCAACGATACCACCGAGCATGAGAGAAAATACCCAAACCCAGCTTACTTGTTCCCAACCAAGTGAAATGAAAAACCCAATTGTTGCAGCGAGTGAAACAGGAAATTCGCTCGTATCTACAGATCCAATAACTTTTCTAGCTTCATTTCCTCTTGCTAGAAGCACAGGTGTCGTAATCGGACCCCAGCCACCACCACCAGTTGAATCAACGAATCCAGCGAATAAGCCAAGCGGAACAAGTTGTTTAGCAGACATACGTTTTTTTGAAGTAACAATTTGTTTTTGAATGAGGAATCGTAATAAAATATAAACCCCTAAAGTAAATAAAAATACGGAAATGTACGGTTTAATTACATCACCAGGTAAATTGCTTAAAAAACATGCCCCAATAAATGCGCCAATTGCTCCTGGTAATGTAAGCCTGGAAACGGTATATTTATCAACGTTTCCAAATTTGATGTGAGATGCACCAGAAGCGGCTGTTGTAACGACTTCAGCTAAGTGAACAGATGCGGAAGCTACAGCCGGTGCGATACCAAACATTAATAATAGTGAGGTAGATGTTACCCCGTACGCCATTCCAAGCGCACCATCAATCAATTGAGCGAAAAATCCAATAATAGCAAAGACAATTAATTTCTGCATAAATAATCCCCCTGTAATAATAAATGAAAAAAGCACTTTTCCCGTATGAGAAAAGTGCCTTTGGTTTTTCCAATCAGCAATAATTAAATTTGTTTCATTATAATACATATTAATCGTATAAATCAACTAGGTTTTAAAGTTTTTTAAATTGAATGAAAGAAAAATAAAATATACAATAAAAGGATGGAGAGAAAGGGGAGAAAGACATGTTACGATTTGATCATCTCGCACACGCAGTACATGGTACACCGGAAGAAGCGGCAAAACAAATGCAGGAGCGTGGATTTCATACTGCACTAGGCGGAGATCATATTACTTGGGGTACTTGGAATAGTTTATGTTATTTTGATTTATCATATATAGAATTTTTAGCAGTTCAGCATGAAGAAAAAGCGAAGAAAGCAGACAATCCATTAGTACAAGAAACAGTAGTAAAATTACAAGACGGAGAAGGAATGCTACAAATCGCAATTCGAACAGATGCAATTGAAGACCTAGCAAATAATTTTAGTAAGCACGGTTTACATACGATAGGACCATTTGAAGGGAAACGTATGAGAAAAGATGGCCGCCTTTTAGAATGGAAAATGTTATTTATAAAGCAAGAAGAGAACGGACCGAAATTACCTTTCTTTATACAATGGAATGAAACGGACGAAGAAAGAAGAAACGATTTACGTAACATAGGGACGATCACTGAACATAAAAACAAAGTACAACAAATTGAAACGATTCATTACGCAGTGAAAAACGTTCGAGAAACAGTACGGAAATGGAAAGAAGTCATGGGGCTAACTGCAAGCCAAGTCGTTCAAAAGGAAGAATGGAATGCGGAGTGTCAAAGTGTATCGTTTGGTGACGTTCATGTGCAGTTTTGTGAACCAATAGGAGAAGGGTTAGTACTAGAACGTTTGAAGAATCATGGTGAATATCCATTTGCAGTGGAGTTTAAAGGTGAAAATATACGAGAGTATGAAGTGCTAGGTAGTTTGTACATATATTGATAGAGGTGAACGTTGTGAAGGAAATGCTTAGAGAGATAGAGAGAAAATTAGAATGGCCTCGTATTGTAAAGTGTACAGCTATTTCAAAAGGTTTTTCACATGAAGAGAAATATAAAATTGAATTAAAGAACCAAGAAACTTATTTTGTAAAAGTATGTGATGCTGTTCATTTTGAACGTAAACAAGAAGAATATATGTATATGAAACAATTAGAGTTATTACATATTCCAACGCCCAAGTTAATTCATTTTATAAAACTTGAGGATTTAAATAAATGTGTTCAAGTATTTGAATGGGCACAAGGTGTAAATGGTGAAGAAGGTTTAGGGAAGCTATCGGTGGAAGAACAGTATAATGCAGGGAGAAAAGCAGGGGAAGTATTAAAGAGGATCCACTCAATTGGAAGAGAAAGTGCAAGTAATAAATGGGAAGCGGTTCGATGGAATAAATACGAAAGATATGTAGAAGCGTTAGCAAACTATGAAATAGACTTCCTTGATTTGAAGCCAGTATTAAGTTTTGTAGGGGAGCATAAACAATTATTGAAAAATCGCCCAATCACATTTTTACACGATGACTTCCATCCAGCAAATAGTATGATTCATAATAAGGAGTTTATCGTTATCGATTTTGGTGGATATGATTTTGGCGATCCAATACACGATTTCTATAACGTAGCGATTTTTACTACAAGAATAAGCAAACCATTTGCGGTTGGACAAGTTCATGGTTATTGCGGGGGAGAACCGTCACTTCATTTTTGGCAACTGTATTCATTATATGCAGCAATGACATTCCCAGCTGATATCGTATGGACAAACCGAAGCACGCCACATTTAGTAAATGATATGAAAGAGAGATTAAACCGAATTATCGAAGATCATAACAATTTTTCATCCTATATTCCAAAATGGTATCAATCACAACATGAGGATATAATAAACAATAAGTAATGGAGGGATTCATATGGATAAAATAGCGGTAATTTCAGATATTCACGGTAATATTCCAGCTTTAGAATCTGTACTGAAAGATATTAAAGTAAGAGGAATTGAGCGCATTATTTGTCTTGGAGATTTAGTCGGAAAAGGTCCTCATTCAAGTGAAGTAATTGAAATCATTCGTAAAGAATGTGAAGGAGTTGTAATGGGGAACTGGGATGATTTCATTACAAAACCGACTGAATTTGAAGCATTAAAATGGCATCAAAAACAACTATTGGAAGAACAAAATGACTATTTAAGAAGCTTACCATTTTCAATCGAATTTTTTATGAGCGGCAAACTGATTCGTATGTTCCACGCTTCACCGAGAAGTTTATATGAAAGAATTCAACCACATGCCTCAAGAGAAGAGCGTATTAGTATGTTCGAAAATAGTGAGCTCACAGAGAATATAGAAGGGGAAAGAAAACCCGATGTCGTTTGCTACGGTGACGTTCACCAAGCGTTCGTTCAAAATTTCAGAGGGAAAACGTTATGTAATGCTGGTAGTGTAGGTAATCCTCTTGAAATTACACAAGCGTCCTATTTAATATTTGAAGGAACGTTCAATGAAAAAGAAGCAGCGAGCTTTTCTATTCAACTCGTACGTGTACCGTATGATATTGAATTGGCAATTCGGTTAGCTGAAGAACTAGAAATGCCCGAAATCGAGGAATACAAACAAGAGTTACGGACTGCATTGTATCGAGGGTTTAAGGGGAAGTAAGCCAATCATAATATATCAACGATTTTTCAAATATATCTATCGTAACTTAAAATATATCAACGATTTTTTCGATATATCGACGATTCGACAAAGGATATCGAATTACCGACGAATAGTGACATGAATTGTTACCTGTAATTATGTTATGTAAACTAATTGTAGGAGGAAATATCATGAATCGAATACAACGCATGAAAGAAATTGCTGATCATATTTTAAAATTAAACTTAACCCATCCAACAAGAGTTGGAGTAAGTGGTATTACAGCTTCAGGAAAAACAACATTTGCAAATGAACTAGCGGAAGAAATAAAAAAACGAGGGTTACCAGTAACACGCGCCAGCATTGATGATTTTCATAATCCGAGAGCGGTTCGCTATGCAAAAGGAAAAGAATCTGCAAGAGGGTATTACGAAGATGCACACGATTATACAGCTTTTAAAGAAAGATTATTAAAGCCTTTAGGACCAAACGGGAATTTAAAATATGAAACGAGTTCTCATAATTTAAAAACGGATATGCCTGTACATAATGAGCCATTAGTGGCCACGCAAAATATGATATTAATAGTAGATGGAACGTTTCTATTGAAAAAAGAAGTTGAGCATTTATTTGATTACAAAATCTTTGTAGATACAGATTTTGAGATTGCGAGAAAACGTGGCGCAAAGCGTGAGACGGAGGCTTTTGGAAGTTATGAAGAAGCAGAGAAAATGTTTTTAACCAGATATCATGCGGCCTGTAAGATGTATATAGATGAGCATAATCCGAAAAGTTGTGCGGATGTTATATTTCGGAATAATAACTTTGATGATCCAGTAGTTGTATATAAAGAAATTTAAGATTGTTTATACAGCAAAAAATTCGTGAAGGGGATGCTTTGGATGGATAAGAAAGATAATCCGAACGATTGGCCTGTATGGGCGAATGAGTCAGTAGAGATAGTTAATGCAAATCCTGATTGGCAAGATAAAGGTCGATGTGAAGAGCAGCAACTATATGAACTGCTTGCTCCTCTCGGTATAAGCAAAGTAATACATATAGGAAGTACATCCATACCTGGTTTACCAGCAAAACCTATCATTGATTTAATGGCTGAAATAGACTCATTTGATAGAGTACTACATATTTCAGCGAAATTGGCCATATATAATTGGCATTATGTAAGCCCAGAATTAGATGAAAGACCTTGGAGAAGGTTCTTTGTGAAAGTTAAGAATAATAGGCGTGTAGCACACCTGCATTTGATGGTTAAAGGAACTGAGAGATGGGAGCAACAACTTTTATTTCGTAACCGCTTACGAGAAAATCCACAATTAGTTTATGAGTATTCAAATCTTAAACAAGATTTAGCTAAAAGATTTAACCAAGATAGAGAAGCCTACACAAAAGCTAAAACAGAATTTATTAAGCAAGTTCTAAAATGATACAACCTTGGAGTGTAACTACGTGTGAATACAAAAGAAAAGACATACTTTATTTTATAACTTAAACTTACATGAGATGCATGTAAACAAAGTGAGAGACTGCGATGTTCTAATGTATTTCCTTTTATTTATCAGGATAAATTATATATAATTGAATCAAGTTCATATAAGGATAGGCAATTTCAGGGGATAAGGCGAAAATATGTTAAA
>NZ_QOZX01000093.1:0-1511 GCF_008368895.1 Bacillus sp. BB081 | reverse complement strand
TCTAAACTAAAATTTGAGCGATAATGTCGTAAAAGGTGATAAAGTAATACGTTTAAATTTTAGTTTAAGGTAAGAATTACCTTTTTATATTAATTAGGTTGTAGAATGATTAAAAATATTTTACTCTTTATATGAAAACGTTATGTGAAAAATAGCTATTTAGTTGTTTTTCACATAACGTTTTTACATTTTTAAAGGATTTCACATAAGAAAAAATCTATAATTAAGATAGTTAACATATATTTTTTTGATGGGTGTGGGGGATTATGAAAGAAATATGCATGTTATTAGTGGCTGTTATATTATGGGGGACAGCCATTGCGCCAACAAAGTGGGCATTAGAATCTATTCAGCCATTTACTTTGTTATTTATCCGCCTTTTCTTAGCTGGTGGAATCTGTTTACTATTCTCATTTAAACAATTAAAAAGATCTGTTGTACATAAACAAGTCCCGTGGAAAAGAATGAGTTTGCTATCTTTTACTGGCGTAGCCGGGTACTTTATGTTCACATCCTACGGTATTTCTTTAACGAGTGGATTGCATGTTAGTATTATTGATGCTGCTTTACCTTTAGTTACAATTCTTTTTTCAGCGTTCTTTTTGAAAGAAAAAATTCAACTTAATTATTGGATCGGTATTGTATTGGGGGCTATCGGAGTACTTCTTATTACAATTCCATCTAGTAATGTCGATCAAGAAGTATCTTTAATAGGAGATATCCTTATTTTATTAAGTACGTTCTTATTTGCTTTCTATACAGTATTGCTGAAACGACCAAAACAAGAACAGTATCTATCAAACAAGGTTTTTACAACATTAACTTTAATTATTGGAGCTGTTATTCTATTACCATTTGCAATGGCAGAAACTTTTTACTATGGTTTTCCAAAAATCGAAACATGGAAGACAGGGTTTAGTGTAATATATCTTGTTATTGGGGCAACAATTTTAGCGTATTGGTTTTGGAATAGAGCATTAGAGACAGTCTCGGCATCAGTAAGTGGATTATATTTAAATGCGTTACCGTTAATAAGTATCATTGCTTCAATTGTTCTATTAAATGAATCTTTGACGTGGAGAATAGGAATAGGTGGTAGCTTAGTTTTATTTGGAGTGATATGGGCGGATAAACGTAAATTAATTGATTTATTTATCTCAGGCGAGCGAAATGTTAAAGAGAATGAAGAATGTTAAAGTTTATAAGAGTATGTATATAGTGTTTAATGAAAAGGACGCTTTGTATGTAATAGGATGTCCTTTTCATTATTTTCATTGAATTAGAGGAATTAAATAACTGAAACTAATATAGAAAATACCTTTGGAATTATTTTTATTATTAATTGAATAAAAGGTGTTGACGATTAGGATATAGAGGTGTAATATAGAACAAGTCGCCGATGCAATAACGCAGAACGCGGCAAACGAATTGAAAAACTTAGTTGACATTAACTAACGAAGATGTTAACATAAGGGAGTCGCAAATGAGCGACCGAGTAGTTCTTTGAAAAC
>NZ_QOZX01000092.1:0-16930 GCF_008368895.1 Bacillus sp. BB081 | reverse complement strand
TGGATCCACTATCATTTGATTATATACAGCGTCTGGTACAATAATTATCGTTACTCTTGTATCTTGTAATTCTTTCGGAGTAAGTATTTTATTTACATGCATATCTTTTTTTATATCTCTATACAACAATTGAAAGCTATTTTGATTAGATTTTGAATTAGCAATTTTTTTTGAAGGTATGACAAGACTATCATTTTCATCTTTTAAGCTTTCTTTTTCAAAACCAAATGCCTTAGCTAACTTATTATAATCACTTAATTTTATAACGGTTGATAATATATTACTGTTATAGAGAGTATCTTGAATTTGTTTTATTGAATAAGTCACCTGTTTGAAATTAAACTCACCACCATGGAGTTCGCTTTCTATTTTTTTTAAATGTTCTTTTTCTAAATGGTTATTATTATAAGACTGATAAGAAAATGCAAAAGGACTTTCCGATTCAGCCATGGATGAGTTGCCTAATCCCATACAAGTCCCCACTGCAGTGAAGGCAACGGTAGAAATAATAGTGACCATAAAAAACATTTTTGCATTATCTTTTAATTGATACACTAAATCTGAGATGGTTAGTATGTTTGTTTTCTTAAAGAAAATATTTTCCCTTTTCTTTAATACACGTAACACATACACACTGAGCTGTGTAAATAAGAAGTACGTCCCAAGTACAACAAAGCTCACCCCTGTCGCCATCATGAATAATACATATTGCATATCCTTGTATTGAATTGCATTAACACTATGGAATACAGCCGTATATCCTAATCCAATACAAATAAGTGCGAATAAAGACAGCCAAAAGGATGATTTGGGTTCAGGCTTTGGCTTTTCTTCTGCTTTTATTAATTCTACTAATTGCTCTACATTTACTAGTCGAGAAGTGAAAAGTGAAATAAATAAAAATAATAAGAAGAAAGCTCCAAATGTTATTCCAATTGCTTTAAAGGGCATGTAAAATGGGAGTCCTTTATCAATCATTAGCAGATTGTTGCTCATAATTAAGATAAACTTAGAGAACGCCATTCCAATTGTAATTCCTGTTAAAATTGAAGCGATACCAATTATTATATTTTCAATAAATACTAATTTGTTCAATTGTGAACGTGACATCCCATGTAGCATTAGAATTCCAAAATCTTTTTTTCTTGTTTTTAAAAATGCACTTACAGAATATAGGATAAAGAAGAATGAGAAGAAAAATATTAACCCCTGCGATATTTGTAATCCTGACTTTGCAAATGTATTGATTGTTACACTGGTAGCAAGATCGCCTTGTAAATTAGGATGAAATGCAAGTAATGCATAGGTAAAGAAAATCATAATAGCAAACGTACTACTTAAAAAATGAGCCAAATATGTTCTTTTACTACGAATAACGTTATTAAATGCGAACTGTCGAAAAGTCATTTGCATTTCCTCCTAATAATGCTAAAACCTCTAGAATTTTTTGATAGAACACTTTGCGATTATCTCCACAATAAATCTCATTGTATAATTGTCCATCTTTGATAAACACAATTCGATCACAATAACTTGCAGCCATTGCATCATGTGTCACTAACATCATCGTTGTGCTATTTTCTTTATTAAGCTTTGTCAATAATTCCATCACATCACTAGCAGATTTTGAATCCAGATTTCCTGTAGGCTCATCCGCAAGTAATAATTTTGGATTATGAATAGTAGCACGTGCGATTGCAGTTCTTTGTGCCTGCCCACCAGAAATTTCATACGTACGTTTATCTAATATTTCAGTTATCCCTAGTTTTTTAGCAATAGCTTCTACTTTCCCTTCCATTTCTCTAGGACTGACACCATCAAGTGTAAGTGGAAGAACAATATTTTCTTTCATTGTCAATGTATTAAGGAGATTAAATGATTGAAAAACAAACCCTAATTCACGTCTTCGAAATAAAGACAGCTGATTTGGAGATAACAGATACGGATTTTCTCCATGAATTAATACTTCTCCTGATGTTGGAGCATCTATAGTAGACACCATATTTAATAGCGTTGTTTTACCGCTACCAGATGGTCCCATAATTCCTACAAATTCACCTTTGTTTATTTTTAAATCAATATGGGATAATGCTGTATAAGAAATTTTCCCAGGATAAACCTTCCCTAAATCTGAAACATGTAGTATCTCCACAAGTATTTCACCTTCCATTTCTCTTTTCGATATATGAAGTGTAACCTATATATAGTATGTCTCATATCGATTTCCCTAACAGTTATCTAACAAGTTTGTAAGATTCAAAAGAAAAACCGATGAAAAGTATACCTTTCATCGGTTAACGAGATGCATACGGGAATATGATTCTAACTTTTGTTCCCTTACCTACTTCAGATTCTAGCTCAATCTTATGATTTAATTTTTCACATACTTCTTTAACAAGATATAATCCCATTCCCGTAGACTCTTTAAATTTCCTACCATTTTCTCCAGTATAAAATGGATTGAAAACACGTGGTAAATCAGCAGTAGGAATACCAACCCCATGATCTTTTACTTCTAAAATAATTGCTCGTCCTTTTGAATACGCCGATACTATTACTTTCTCTTTCTTACTTGATGAATATTTAATTGCATTTGATAGTACTTGATTGAGTATAAATCGAAACCATTTCTTATCTGTTTCTACAATAAGATTCTGATCTACTTTTACCTCTGGATACACATAACTACGTATAAATAGACGTTTATTTTCATGAATAGCAGAATCAATCATTTCCAATAACTGCAATCTGTCCACATGAAAATCCTGTTCAAATGTTTCTAAACGAGCAACATATAAGACCATTTCTAATCCTTTTTTGATTCTTTCCGTTTCTTCATTAATACTGTCAAATCGAGAGTCATCTGCATCTTGTGTAATTAACTCAATAACAGAAAGCGGTGTTTTCATTTGATGAACCCATTGATTCATAAAAGTCATTTGTTCTTGTTGTTTTCGTTCCCATTTTTTTAATTGGTTTTGATAATATTGATATTGAGATTGTAGTAATGTTTCTAAGGCCATTGATAATGGAGTCAAATCACTATCTTTTATTGACTCATTTAAAGTTTCCATTGGTGTTGATAGACGCTTGTAGAATGAACGATGACTATAATAACGATATATTAAATAACCCATTAATAAAAAAACACCCAAAAATACAGAATATAATGCCGTCAAAATATGTGGATAACCATCAAACCAATATATAAAAAGAATGATAAGCAATTGGGCAAATGTATAACAAATGAGTGGAATATGTTCCTGTAAAAATAATTTCATTATTCCTTTCCTTCCTTCTCCCAAGTAGCATGCAAACGATATCCAGCACCACGAACTGTTTCCAGTGCGTTTTCAATACCTAAATCTTGCAATTTCCTTCTAATTCTACCTATGTTTACACTCAATGTATTTTCGTCTATATATGAGCTATCCCATAGTTGTTCTAAAATCACTTCACGTTTTACAAGGAGCGGAGACTTCGTTATCAATATTTCTAATAAAGTGGTTTCTTTTCTAGTAAGTAAAATTTTCCTATCATTTAGTTGAAGTTCCATTCTTTCTGGGAACAGGAATAATCCCGATTGCTCAACTATCCGTTCTTTTACTTTAGGAGCATATTCACCGTATGCTCTTCTGAGTTGACTACGGATTTTAGACATTACAACCTCATAATAGAAAGGTTTCGTAATATAATCATCACCACCATTTTCTAAAGCCATAACTTGATCCATCTCTCCACTCCTTGCAGATAGAAATACAATTGGACAAGTAGAAATTGCTCGTATTTGGCGACACCAATAATAACCATCAAAATTAGGTAAATTTACATCTAATAGCACTACATCTGGTTTTATCTCTTGAAATATTTCTAAGATATTTTCAAAATCCTCTATAATAATACTTTGGTATCCATATTTTTTTATATGAGTTCCCAGTAATTCAGCAATTTTCATATCATCTTCTACAATCATGATTGTATTCATAACGTACTCTCCTTTAATTTAGGCGCAATTTTTAAAGTTCATTTGGTATTCAATATTTTACTTATGTAAAAAAGATGATATTTTACCTACCCTCACAAATGCAATAAGTATCCAATAAAGCGTATATTTGTTGTTACTTAATAAATTGAATAGGGATTGTTTCTATCTTTTTTCTTTACTTAAGTCGATTCTTTTTTAAACACATAAAAAGACCGCCACAGTTTTGTGACGGAAAAACAGAAAAATTTTAATAACTAATTACTATTATTATTTATTTGTAGTTTTTAAGGTATCTAACGCTATTTTGGTTGCTTCTGCAATAAGCTTATCATCGTATTTAGCATCCTCTTTATCATGATTAGAAAGTATCGCAAGAACAATTGGCTTTTTATTTGGTGGCCAAATAATTGCGATATCATTTCTGGTTCCATAAGATCCCGAGCCTGTTTTATCAGCTACTTCCCATCCTCCTGGAACTCCAGCACGAATTAAGCTGTCTCCCGTAGTGTTCTTTTTCATCCAATCTATTAATAAATCCCGTTTCTCAGTTGAAAGTACATCTCCTAGCGTAAAAGCCTGAAGACTAGTAGCTAATGCCTTTGGGGTACTAGTATCATGTACATCTCCTGGATGCACTTCGTTTAACTCTGGTTCAAAATGTTCAGGATTTGTAACGGTATCTCCTATTTCTCTCAGTGATTTTTTGAATTCACTAGGTCCACCTAATTGTTTAAGAATAAGATTTTGTGCAGTATTATCACTATATCGAAGGGAAGCATCTGCAAGCTCTTTCAGAGTCATACCTGTATCAACATACTTTTCTGTAATTGGATTGTAATTAACAAGATCTTCACGAGTATACAAAACTCTTTGATTTAGATCTTCTATTGATTTCTTTTGTAAAAGTACTCCCACAGCTAAAGCTTTGTGGGTAGATGCGTATGCAAACCGTTTATCTGATTGATATGTAACGGTTTGATTCGTATCAGTGTCCAATGCATAAATACCGAGTTTAGCATCAAATTCTTTTTCAAGTTTAGCAAAAGAATCATTACCAGTAGTTTCTTGTTTGATTTGATTTGTTTGTTTCGTTTGTTTAAGTGATTCAGATTGAGTATTACTATCGGAACAGCCTATAAGCGTTGCACATGAAAGAAATACTACAGGTACCGCCTTTTTGTAATGTAAAATGTTAAAAAACTTGTTTAAGACTATCATACATTTTCAACCTCTTTCAAGAATATATGGTTTTTCTAGGTGTTATACATACCAATAAAATTAAAGAGTATATCGGATATCACTCTTCAAGCATCCAACTTATCATAAACACCTGTTTTATACGAATACTTAATAGACAACCTAAGTAACAAGTTTGTTCCATACATTTAAAAATATTTTAATCAACAACAAAGTTATTAACAAAAAAGTAAGGAGTGAATCGACTGTTCACTCCTTTGAATGATAACCGTAGAGGTCCATTTAGCTTTGAAATAAAAATTGATAAAAAAGTGCTTTAAGCTTTTTTTAATAGCAAATGTAAAAATCCATTTTCAAAAAAATTTAATCAAAAAGGTGTTCAGGGGAGGCAATCTGAATAAAATTCAAATGTTTCATTCGGTTTATGACAGATAGTCCTTCATTAACTCTATGTAATTCAAGCCATCTTTCGAAACCAGAAAAAAAGGAAGAAAAGCCAATAGATTTTTGCAAACTGGGCGTATAATTTGATATTGTAAAGCCCTCTGGCATCAATTTGTTCATCACCTATCATCATGTATCCCTTGGTTGAAACCATCAGCTTTTCTGTACCGCTTCCCAGTGAATAGCTCGAAAAGTTATGGGTGTTGAGCTCAACTTAACGACGACGGGAGCTGCCCCCAATTAGTGATGAAACCCATTATCACATTTCGTATCATGAGGCATAGAACCATCCAGGGAATCCAAAAAGGCAACAGCCTGTTTGAGGTTTCTCAAAAATAAATGCGCGAGATCCATGGAAAATCCATTTCGAACCACAACGCGCATAATCGTCACCGCTTCTAGATTTGGAGGCAATGGATAGGCAGGTACTTGCCAACCGAACACACGCAATTGTCGAGATAAATCATAAAGATTCCAGTTTGATGTGTGACCATTTTTCAGTCGCCAAGCGAAAACCGGTATATCCGAACCATCGGACAAAAGTTCGAAAGGTTCCATCTTTTGAATCGCCTTGCTAAGAAAAAGAGCGACTTTCTGAGAAGCCCTTTGGACATCATAGTAACCCCTTTTCCCCAAACGCAGGTAATTGTAATATTGCAGGAGTACTTGTGCACCAGGACGTGAAAAATTCAGGGCAAAAGTTGGCATGTTGCCGCCTAAATAGGAGACGCGGAAGATTAGATCCTCAGGGAGATCATCAGCTTCCCTCCAAATTATCCAACCCAATCCAGGGTAGACTAATCCATATTTATGTCCGGATACATTGATGGACTTTACCCTCGGCAATTGAAAATCCCAGACTAAATCTGGTTGAAGAAACGGGGCTATAAATCCGCCCGAAGCCGCATCCACATGCATAGGAATGTCGAGTCCCGTCCTCTCCTGTAAATCGTCCAACGCTTTTGCAATGGCAGCAACTGGTTCGTAACGTCCGGTATAAGTCTCACCGAGAATCGGTACCACACCAATCGTATTTTCATCCACGGCTGCAATGACCCCCTGAGGATCCAACCGGGAATGCTCAGGGCTAACCTTTACATAGCGTGGTTCAACCTCCCAATAGTTCGCGAATTTTTCCCAAACGACTTGAACAGCAGAACTAAATACAATATTAGGCCGATCCACCGGCTTCCCCTCTCTTTTGCGTGCATTTTGCCAGCGTCTCTTTAACGCAAGCCCCCCGAGCATACATGCTTCCGACGATCCAGTTGTTGAAACGCCCATAGTTGTAAGGGGGCTAGGGGAATGCCAGAGATTGGCTAAAATGCGAACACACCGCTCCTCAATTTCAGCTGTCTGTGGATATTCGTCCTTATCAATCATGTTCTTATCAAATGATTTAGCATATAGCCGCTCTGCGGTAGGCTCCATCCAGGTGCTAACGAACGTTGCAAGATTCAAGCGTGCATTGCCATCTAGAGTAATTTCATCATGGACGATTTGATACGCTGTTTCTGGTAACATGCCTTCATCAGGCATGTTAAATCGCGGAACGACTGATTCTCCTTTGCGGGCAAACAGAGGATTTATAGAAAATTCGGGAGGCAGCTCCATTTGCACATGACGTGGTAGATATTGTGGATTATCTGGCATAATCTCTTTTCCTTCATATGTATCGTTTTGAACTTCTTCTTTTCGATCCTGCGGCATACTAGTCCCCCTTAATTAATGGTTTAACAAATATATTATTTACAAAAAAATATTTGTTAAACCAAGGAGGAAATTCTATTAAAAGGTACTGCCACCATTCAAATTAAAGAAATATAGTTTGTGATTATAAAATAGAAATCGATTTATATTATAATGAAAGCATCGAATATATGAATGTGATTTTCTGAAATTTCTAAGACTACATTACAAATGTGAATAACTAAAAAACTATCAATTCAAATAATTTGAGAATATGGAACATTTTAAGCGAGATTGAGATAATTATATTCACAAAAGAATTGATGCAACGTTAAAAAGAATGAGCCCGGTACAATACCGGACTTATATTCATACAACCGCCTTATTTTTCTATTTAACTGTTGGGATTCAGCTCATAATGAAACATACTTTTACATAAAAGACTTTCGTATATAAATTTTTCAAATGAGTTATTAGCGAATTGTTGACCAATATCACTTTCTGAGTGAGTAATTTTTTTGATTGATGATGTAATAAATTTTGTTCTTTTCTTTTATGTAAAATATTCTAGTTTTGCATTAGGAAAGAACTGTTTCATATAGGAATACAGATAGTTTTTTATATCCTCTTCTTCTTCTTTTTGATAAATGTATTTTCCGATTCCATATTTCCCCCATTTATACCTTCTTTTCTCTTCATCTAATTCTAATTTTGTCATCGGGTAGTTTTTTTCAATCATTCTCTTAGCTGGCTTTGTAAAACGATGTTGAATAAATTCAAATGTAATATCATCCCGTGCATCAAGAGGTAATTCAGCATTTAGGCGTTCAAACATATGATAGTACCCTTCCTGCCAGCCTTCATGCAGGTAAATAGGAGCTACAATGAAACCAAGAGGATATCCGGCTCTAGCTACTTTTCCTGCTGCCTCAATTCGTTTAGCTAAGGGAGAAGTTCCTGGTTCAAAGTTTTTAATCACATAATCAGCGTTTACACTAAAGCGAAATCTTGTTTTTCCATTATGTTTAGCATCAAGTAAATGATCTACATGGTGAAATTTCGTAACAAATCTCAATTTCCCATATTCTGATTCTCCAAAATGCTCAATAGCCCGTTTAAGGGTATGCGTTAAATAATCGATTCCTACAATATCTGAAGTACACGACGCTTCAAATCTTGTTACTTCAGGTGCACGCTCTTTCATGTATTTATCAGCAGCATCTAAAATTTCTTCAACATTTACATACGTTCGTATATAAGGCTTACTTCCCATCGTTGTTTGTAAATAACAATAATGACAATGCCCCATACATCCCGTTGCAAAAGGAATTGCATACTCTGCTGAAGGCTTGGAAGTATCAAATTTCAGTGTTTTTCTAACACCAACAACAAGCGTAGATTTTGCTACTCGATACTTTTGAAAATCATTATCGCCTGGCAAATCTCTTACTTGATTATGGGAAGTAGTATGTCGAATTTCAACATCCATCTTTGAAAACTTCTCAAACAGCTCTTTTCCCAAAGGATAATCTAATGCTTTAGGTTCAAAATATACGAGCTTAGGCATAAATGGCTTATTCATTCCAACATCCCCTCTGAAATATCACCATAATAGTAAGTGTATGCTTGATTTGCTTCATCTTCGGTAGCATATATAGCCATCTCATTTGTTAGTGGATAATACGTTTCGTAAAGAAATAGTGCTAATTCAGTAGGTCTTTCAGGATTATATACAACTGCTGCAGCTTGTATATTAGCTACGTCTTGAGTATGAGGATTTCGATAAAAAATATAGACAATGTCACCAGCATGATACGTATTACTTTCAGAAGAAAATTCCATTCCATCACCATCTCATTTCATAAAATTCAATGCTCAAAGTTTTACTTTCTAATTTCCCTGTAGTGTAGCTATTTAATTTCATTGATAATGATTACGTCATACAAACATACTTTGAAAAATGAATAATAAATGCACTACCAAAAAGGCAAGCATATATCAATGCTTGCCTTTCGTTCTAACGACGATGTTCAACAAGATCGATTACACCTAAAACGACGTGAGCTAAACCAAAACCAAATACTGTATTTGCAATCATTTTATTAGTTCCACGAGTTTGTTTAAGAGCATAACCTGCTGCGGTCACTGCTGTACCTAAAGCTGTTGGAATTAATCCTTCACGAATGTCCACAGTGATGCCTCCTTGTTTCGTAGTTAGTAAATTTGTTTTAATGCCTCGAAGTAAAGTATTAAAACAAGTATTAGTATTTTTCTTTTTAATAAAATTATGTGAAATTTTCATAAATAATATTTTAAATCCATAACAGCTATAAAGATTGAAAAAATTATTAATTAACAAATAAGAGAATATCTTCAAAACGTATTTTCATATAAAAATTGTATACCTCAGACAAAAAAATTCTTTGTGGAAATTCTCTCCATAAAAAAGTGCTCCTACATTTATATAGGAGCACTTTTTTATGAAACACTATTCTTTATTTGCCTATGAACCACTTTATTATAATAACCATGCTTTATAACTTGCCTAACATCATCTACCTCAATATCCATTCTTTCCGCAATATCTACAACAATTGTATTTTGTAAAACATTCACTACAAACCCCATTAATTGTAAATTAGGGTTTTTACGATATGAAAATTGAACGTAATCCCCAAGTGTTACTTCTTTATTATGCTTCATTTGGCGCCCCCTAAATTATTGATAGTTATACAATAGTTTTCCCTTTTTTTACTTCTTCATAATGGGGTTACCAGTTTATCATTTTAGCTAATTCATCTCCCACCTACTCACTCCACGTTCCTTGAGGAAGGGGTCTTCTTGGCTAAAACGATAAAAGTTATGCATATAATTAAAAAAGACAAACTCTCCAAGATGAGGAGTTTGTCCAAAACCATGATCTCCTTAAATCAAAAATATAGAATTTAGTTCCGATAAGAATCTTTCTTTTTTCCATATCACACGATTTTTGCATCAGAACTAACTACAGTAGATTAAAATAATGACTTAATACTTGCTAGAACAGTAAGTATCCCTATAATAATTACAAATACATTACTCATTTTCCCTCTGTATTTTGCTAGTACTGGTACTTTACGAATCGCATACATCGGTAATAGACATAAGATAGCAGCGACTAACGGACCGCTAAGGGCATCAATGATTCCAAGAATACTTGGATTTGTATAAGCAACATACCAGCATGTTAATACAACAAAAGTAAGAATCATTGTCTTAACTGTTTTTTCTCCTATATCTTTCCCACGTTTTTTACTGGACTTGATAATCATGTCACGCATTACCTCATACGCTCCTATATAATGGCCAAGGAAAGACTTTGTAATAGCCACAAACGCAATTATAGGAGCTGCAATCGTGATTACTGGTGAATTAAGCTCATTAGCAAGATATGATAGGATTGACAAGTTCTGTTCTTTTGCCACCTTAAGATCATCTGGAGTCAAACTTAAAGTACTGCTCCAAACAAAGAACATAACAACAGCGAATGTGATGATATAACAAACTTTTTGTATTTGGGCACACTTGGCATCAGTAGCGTCTATTCCATACGTAGCTCTCTGTTTCATAACGAATGACGAAATCATAGGAGAATGATTAAACGAGAATACTATGATTGGTAGTATCATCCAAATCGTTCCGAAATACCCTGTTCCAGTTGAAGCAGTAAAAACACTTGAAAAACTTAGCATTGAAGTATTCCATTGTGGAATTAAAGATATTGCAATAAAAAGTAGGGAAGCAATGAAAGGATATACTAGCATGCTCATTATCTTTACAGTAATATCCTGACCAAAATTTAGTATAGTGATAAGACCGAGTACTAATACAAGTGATAAAATAGCCCTTGGAGGCTCCGGTATGTGCAATTGGTGTACAATAAAACTACTTGCAGTATTTGTAAGTGCGACCGAGTACATCAGCACGATCGTATAAATGGAGACGAAATATACAATGTTAAAAATGATACTTGCTTTATTTCCGAAATATTCTCTTATTGTACCTGTAATCCCCTCATCGGCAGAATTCGAAGCGTAAATCATTTTAGCAAGCGCCCTATGTGAGTAGTACATAACTGGATATGCAAGTATGGTAATTAACAGCAATGATAATAAACCACCTGAACCTGCATTAATCGGTAAAAAGAGTACCCCTGCTCCAATTGCTGTTCCAAAAAGGCTCAATGCCCAGGTAGTATCCTGTTTATGCCATTTTTTAGGGTCTAGATATTTTTCATTTTTTACTGCTGTATTATCAGCTTGAAATTCTATGTTTTTTGCAGTATTCCCATTCATATAATAATTCCTCCTTGTTTCCTATTCTTACGTCTTTATTTAAGGTATAGGAATATAGACCGTTCTTTTTGTTTATAAAGTGCGCCACATCGTATATCCTTCTTCTAAGTTGATTAGACTCAAAAAATTAACGAAGCATCAACCTGAAGAGTTTGTTACCACTTACAAAATGTTTCAATTATATAGTAGGATATATTATTGATAATTCCCCCAATATCCAGAAATCCTTAAGCGAACAATAGAGAATAGATTGTTAACCATTTCACAATACAGACGGTAACTGTTTATTGATTTGATTGTTTCTCCCCAAATATTTTATTTTTAATAGCAATCCCTGTAGGTGTAGCCGCAATTCCACCTAAACCTGTCTCTCTTAATTCGCGAGGAATCTGTCTTCCAACTCTATACATCGCTTCAATAACTTCGTCAGCATTGATGATATTGTTTACGCCGGCTAATGCGATGTCCGCTGCTGCTAAAGCATTTGTCGCTCCAATGGCGTTTCTCTTTACACAAGGAATTTCTACCAAACCAGCGACCGGATCACAAACTAAACCGAGTAAATTCTGTAATGCAATCGAAAAAGCTTCAGAAGATTGCTGTGGCGTTCCACCTGCAGCTTCTACCGCAGCTGCAGCCGCCATTGCTGAGGCACTGCCTACTTCAGCTTGACATCCTCCATACGCTCCTGAAATACAAGCGTTGTTTGCTACTATCGTTCCAAATAACGCTGATGTGAATAGAAAATGTATCATATCTTCATGACTTAACTGCAACGTATCTTTAATACTAAATAGGACTCCCGGAATCGTCCCACTCGCACCTGCTGTTGGAGTTGCACAAATAGCTCCTAATGCAGCATTTACTTCATTAACACCGATAGCACTTTGAATCCCTAACACCATCAAATCTCCAGAAAGAGTTTTCCTATTTTCTCGATAGTTTTTAATTTTAACTGCATCACCTCCGGTTAAACCGGTAGGAGAAAATACACCGTCGCCCTCGATACTTTTATTTATAGCATTTTGCATAGTCGCTAAATTTCGTTCCATTTTACTCCAAACTTCTTCATAAGAAATTTTAGTTTGTTCGATTTCCTGTTCAATTGCTAATTTATAAATTGGCTTTTGTCTTTTATTAGCTGCATCCACAATTTCTTTTATGGCCATATACATATTTTTCCACTCCTTAATGTAACTAAAGAATAATAAGATTAGCTATATTGCTTAAATTCCCTAATTCCTCCTGAGCATTACCAGGCAATAGCGAATCCAAAGCGAATGCATATAAATATTTTGTTTTATCTTTCAAACTATGAAAGTTGTTAATTTCAACATCATATTGTTTAAAGATCCTGCGTAAGACAAATTCAAAGTCAGCTCTTTCTGAAATCGCAATAACAACTGGCAATGGCCCCTGCAGTTCTAAGCTAAATCCATCAATTTCAACATATTTGACTTCAATCAATCCACCGCCGACCGAAATACCCATCGTTCTAATACTTCGACTGTCATCCTCTACATATACATCTGCCGTATTTGGATGACCGGCAGGACTATCACCTGATTTTTCAATAAAAGTAATGTCAATCCCTTTAGATTCTGCTATTTTAATAGCATCTGGCACTTTACTGTCATCTGCAGCAAAGCCTAATATACCAGCAATTATTGCAAAATCAGTTCCGTGACCTTTATGGGTTTCAGCAAATGATTCATAATACGTTACCACAACTTTTTTTGGAAGACCTTGAAATAATTTATTAGCAACTGTTCCAATAGACAAAGCACCTGCAGTATGTGAACTTGAAGGACCTATCATTATGGGCCCAATCACATCAAAACAACTTTTGTATTTAACAACCTTTTTTTCTTTAATAGATGCTACATTCATGTTCATATATGCACCCCCATAATTTATGATTTTAATTGCAGTTGAAACTAAGTTATTAGAATAATTAATTCAAAACAAATTTTCGTTGTTAACGCTTTCTTTTGATGTTAAATAAATTTCCTTTCTAATTACACATCCTTTGTAGAGTAATCAAATCATATCAGTATGTCCAATTTAAGAAAGTTACTTGTAAGGTCTTTAGAATTTTTGCACCAAAACTAGGTTTGATATTTTATCTAGCGGTAATAAACTATCTCTAGACGCCCTCATTATAACTTGTATATTTATGAGTTTAATCTTTTTTTATTTTTAGAAAGATCGAATAAACAGAATCTTGAATGGATAATAAATTACACTTAGCATGTAGCAATTGTGTCCTTTATTTGAAGCTGTATTAGTTAGTAAAAAATTAAAAATAGCACAGATTTCCTTTCATTAACACCTTGATTATATTAGAAAATCATTATAAAGATACTTATATTGTCCTTTTTTAGAACATTTTATTTTGGACGGAAAACCTGTTGTAATAAATAATTCATTCAGACGAAAAGAAATACATAAATGAAATATAAAACCATTTAAGTATATTGATTACATAACTCGCATTAATATTAATTGTCAAAAAAAACGAACTTCTTTTACCAATCTTAACATAAAGGATACGTTCCAAATAACGATGGCGATTCATTGCAGGTTTTTCAAGAATGATTTACGCCCAAGCTAGAGAAGGACATTTCCCTTCCTTCTTTACTAAATTACATTCTAAATCCCAAACTCCAACTAGGGTTTTGCTAGTTTTAGGCGGAATTTTTAGTTGTATTTTAATTTTTTATGGTATAGCACGACCAAATTTAGAGATGCTTCTAAAAGGCCCTAGTGTAATTTTTATTACCTCATATATTTTTACAATGCTAGCTGCTCTTAAGTTATTAAAAGTTACAGATATAGGTTGGTGGATGGCCTTCCTGTCTCTAGTTATATGTATTTTTGTATACTCATTTAGTGGTTGGGCGATTTTCTATCCAGTAATTCTATCATTCATAGGTTGGATTTATATACTTATAAATAATAAGTCCAGCACTGTAATCAATCATCAATTAGATACATCTAATGAAAAATAGTTTTATAATTTCTATAAACTAATTCTACAAATTATATACTGTTATTAACACTATCAAGGCTGGAATAGATAAAAATTCTGCTAACTTATAATTAGCTCAAATTAACTTAATGAAATATGGATAATTATGTGTATTCAAGAAAAAACCAGGATAACTTTTTAAAATCATCCTGGTTTTTTCTATATAAAATGAATTTCGTTATTTTTAGTTCCCCCCTATATATATACTATCTTCTTATTTATATATTTACCTTCTCTTCTCCATCATCCTGTTTTTCAATTAAATTTAAGTAAAAATGTATGACAGTTTTGTTGTAATACGGAGAGATGTAAATAAATGATAGATTAAATGTAAACATTCCGACATGTTGCATATCCAGCATATGTTCAAATTTTCACTGTATATGGTGTAGTAATAGATACCACATTAGGTGGAACATCAAGGGAGAATTCAGTTACAGTTGTAAATATTTGTTACTGAGGATACTCCAATGATTAAAAATTTATTTTTTAAGATTTTCACTGAAGAATAGTAAATAGAATATTGTATAATCAATTAAAAAAACAGCAAATTTACAGGGTAATTGAAAAAAACCAAGTGCATTGCACTCGGCTTTATGGTCGATTAAACAATTTTACTTCAGACGTATTAAACTGATGTAGATAGTCTTTAGTCGAAGTATAACCTGAATTCATGAGTGTTTTCTTTTCTTCTTCTGTGATATCAAAATTAAACGACGGCGTAAAGAATGTATTGATAAATACAGTGCGGGCAGCATCTTCTTTGGTTGTTTTTCCGCTCTCATGACCTTTGATCATGGTTTGAGACAAATTCCATGCAAAATGAATAAGAGAATGGCCAATATGATGTTCTGTTGAAGTTGCGATTTGTTTTAACATGGCAATCTCGGCCTGAGATTCTAAACGGAAACCTAGTGTTTCTTTGTTGTAGACAATTTCATCTGCAGGATCAAAGAAAGATGCATTGTATTTCGTGTGTAAGCTTCTTAATGTAGAATAATCCTCCGTATTGCTTACCAGTTTATTAACCTCGTCAATCGTATCTGTGGTCGTGAAGTGTTCTTCTTTATTCACAAAACTTTTCCGATCAAATAAACGAATTGGGTAGTTATCGAGTACACCTCCGTCTACATAATAATCTTTATCCCATTCCACAGATTTAAAAAAGAATGGGATCGACATCGAAATCCGCACAGCAGCTACTAACGGGACATCAGGTGTCGTTTCGCGAGAAAACGTACGAAGCTGGTGTGTAGAAACGTTCGTTCCTTGGAAAAAACACGTCTTTTCCTGTTTTGTCATACAACTGCTGAAAGGTTGTATCCTTATTCCCTGTCCACTTTTCAACGATGTTTCCTACCCACTCAGTAAAGAAACCCCCTTTTTAGATACCAAAACCATCAAAAAATAAACGAATGTTATCTTGTACAATCGAAAAATCATCATCTTTAAACGCTTTGAAATTCATGTCTTTGTGGATTTTTACAAGATCTGCGAATGGAATGGAAAGACCTAAAAGTAATGCAGTAATCGCTCCCGCTGAAGTCCCTCCAAATCGTTGTATTTCTGGTAAAATCCCTTCTTCATTTAGTGCACGGATGGCACCGATATAAGCGCTTCCCTTTACTCCGCCACCTTCAAATACTAAGTTACGAAATGGATATTCCATTATATACCTCCAATAGATAAATTTTTAATCTGTTATAGTATCGGAAGTATATTGAAATATATCCAAATGTTATTAAAAACGTTTCATTTCATGTGATACGTATGGCAGAATTAACTTTATTCAATGGATGAATTCTTTGAAAGAGAAGGAATTTTCTTTACACTAATAACAACTAAACATTACCTTAATATAATCATTTACAGTTGTTTGCACATTCAAATCACATCCTTTTCAGCGCTGGCTTTTTTCTATATCAAATACTATCACACAACTTTTCCACCTACTATATTAATAAGGTTTAATATTCGAGTAAAAAAATTTGGATAAAAAACCAAATCCACAAATCATACCAAACAATTATATTGAATAATATAGTATTAATACTTCCGCACTTATCACCTATTTAATTTATTGGACATTTATACTTCAAAAAAATTACACATTATTCACAATTAGGGTAAATGTCCGAAAAATAATTCAAATATGTTATTATATAACATTATTACGAGTTTTTTGTAAAATGTAATATATTTTAAGATAATATAAAATCCGTTTTTCTATAAGAGAACTTAATTTTTATG
>NZ_QOZX01000091.1:0-2866 GCF_008368895.1 Bacillus sp. BB081 | reverse complement strand
CAGATTTTTGTTTCCAACCAGCGTTATACCCTACGACAACCGTATCTATGTTGCATTCTTTCACCTTTTTAAACAACAGCCCTACAGTTTGTGAAATGTAACCATTTATTTGTTTTTCTCGTTTATGCCAAAGTGCAGCCATTTTATTCGTTACAACACGTTTAGAAAGTCCATTTCCCCCATTTTTCAGTTGTAGATCACGTATCATTTTGTTGAAGTACTGGTTAATAGATTTTAGTTTTTTCCCATCAATTAAGAATGTATCACCTGTATTTGTCACACAACTTACTAATCTATCTACTCCTAAATCGCAACTCAAAGCGTTACTCGTAGTCGTGGATGGTTTCTTCATTTGAGAAACGTGCATTTCATATGTGTAATGCACCTCAAAGAACCGACCTTTTTGCTTCGGTACAATCTCAATGTAAGAGATTTTTTTATTTCTTAAGTTTTTAGGCATACATATTTTAATGGAACCGAATTTTTTTCTGAATGCAACATTCATTGGAATCATCCAATACCCGTTATCATCGACTTTTGGGACTTGATAGATTTCAATAATTCGTTTGTCAGTTGAACGAGAATAATTGGGAAACTTAGGACGACCTGTGAACTTCTCAGGATTTTTCTGCCACTGTTCCATTGCTTTAAAAAAGCTCTTCACTTCTGTAAATAAGGCTCTACGAATCGCTTGAACAGAGTTTGATTGCATGCCCCAGTAATTCATATCGGCTTGCATAGCAGTGTCCACTTCTTTTATAGTAGCCATCTTGTTATTGTTCAAATAACTTTGTTTCATCGTGTACAATCCAACATTTCGTAATGCTTTTGAACTATGTGACATGCGCTGAAGTAAACGGAATTCTTTTGCAGTAAGGCAAGCTCGTCCAATATTTTGTTTTTGCGTGAATCGTTGCATGTTTTCTCTTTTCTTTTGTTTCCGTAATACTTTCACTGCTTTCTTTCTAGCCATTGTTTTCACCACCTTTCTTAGAGAGTTCATTAAAATTGCTTTTCATTCAAGTAGCCGAATGATTATATTATCCAATTTCGTTGTCCTACGATATATTCCCTCCTTATCTAGGGGCAGATTGCATCGTAAGACAAAAAGAACAAATATTCGCCCGGGAAATTTGTTATGAACGAAACAAAAGAGTTCATCCTACCTTCTGACGGCAATTCATCTCCACCTGAATTGTTGGGTTTCACCCGTAACACAAATCAGATGGAGTCTTCTTGCCGAAAAGGATAAAAGGCGCTGGTTTAATATGTTGGGTTGTAAGTACGTTTCTTATCCCAGAGTATGAACCGAAGAAAGTGTCTAAAGGTAGGTAAAACTCTTCTTTTTGCAGAAGAGTTTTTTTATGTAAATAAAAGGATCTCGAGCAATTCGCGTAATAAGCTTGTTCTAATTTAGCATGTACGAACTTACAATAATAATAGACAGGCAGCATAGAGGAGGGAATAGCGTGAAGAAGGTTATTGGGTGGTCGCTTTTTTTGTACGTTGGGTTTGCGTTGCTTATATATTGGTATTTATTTGGATGGAATCATGAACTGATTCCGGACATGTATAAAGGAACAAAGGCAGATCCAGAAACGTTTATGAATGCAAGAGAGCTTACGCTAAGCCAAGATTATTCGCGCGTAAAAAATTTACTGTACTTTTTAGCGACGCCTCTTGAATGGATTATTCTATTATTTGTACTTGTGCTCGGTGTTTCAAGAAAGTTTGAGAAATGGTCGAAGGAAACGACGAAAATAAGTGTCCTGCAAGTTGCGATTTATTTCTTTTATTTATCACTACTCACAACAGTTCTTGCTCTGCCGATGCAATGGATTAGCCGAAAAGTTTCTGTTGATTACGGCATTTCAACGCAAAGTACACAAAGCTGGATAAAAGATCACGTTATCGGTTTTTGGGAGAGTTATGCGACGATGCTAATCGTAGTTACCGTTCTGTTATGGCTTATCCGTAAATTCCCGAAGAGATGGTGGCTAGCAGGGTGGGCACTCTCTGTTCCATTTACAATCTTTTTAACATTTATACAGCCGGTCGTTATTGATCCACTTTATAATGACTTCTCGACGCTGAAAAATAAAGAATTAGAAACGAAAATTTTAGCGATAGCAGACAAAGCCGAAATTCCAGCTAAACATGTATATGAAGTAAATATGTCGGAAAAAACGAATGCATTAAATGCATATGTAACAGGAATTGGCCCTAACGCTCGTATTGTAATGTGGGATACAACACTTAAGCAATTAAAAGATAAAGAGATTTTATTTATAATGGCCCATGAAATGGGGCATTATGTTATGAAACATATATATTGGGGCGTTGCGAGTTATGTGCTGCTATCGTTTATAGGGATGTATTTCATTAGTCGTATTATAAATATGTGTATTCGAAAATGGGGAGATACGCTGCAAATTTCAAAAGTAGCTTGTTTCTCAATTTTACCTTTATTTTTCTTAATTTCTTCTGTCCTCTCTTTTGCATCACAGCCAGCAACAAACTATGTTTCTCGTATAGAAGAACGAGCGGCAGACCAATATGCTTTAAATATGACGAAAGATGGGAAGTCTGGTGTAAAAACGTTTCAATACTTATCAAAGACGAGTTTAAGCCAAGTGAATCCGCCTGCGTTAGTGAAGTTTTTCTTATACACACATCCACCGATTTTCGAAAGAATTCATACGTTTGAACAATATGAGAAACAAAGCAAAAAGAAGTAGCTATTATGCTACTTCTTTCTTTATAGAGATATAAGTTTGATATTGGGAATATTTATCATTGCTTTTTATTGTGATTTTGTAAATAATAAGCTATAAAATTCTAAAAATCTATATATAAAGGAATAAAG
>NZ_QOZX01000090.1:0-506 GCF_008368895.1 Bacillus sp. BB081 | reverse complement strand
GTTGGAAACAAAAATCTGATATGGGAAAAAAGAATAATCAAAAATTTGTTCAAATCCCATTTCATAAACTGATTGCAGCAATTGAGAATAAATGTATAAAAGAAGGTATACGATTTTTCAAACAAGAAGAAAGTTATACTTCAAAAGCTAGTTTTCTAGATAAAGATCCGGTTCCAGTTTGGTCTAAGGATGAGAGGACGCATTATCACTTTAGTGGCAAACGAATCACTCGTGGTCTGTACCAAAGTAAGGCAGGAACATGTATCCATGCTGATATTAATGGTGCATTGAATACATTGGAAAAATCAAGAGTTGTAGAATTGGATGACAATCTCAAAGTGAAAACGCCGATTCTATTAGAAGTGCAAAAACGTAAGGCTGTTGCTTCGCGCATAGCTTAGTGGGTGCGTCAACCATCCATGTGTACTCGACTTGTCGGGGCTTGTAGCAAACGCTGGGTTCATCTGAGTGGTGGCTTCTTCCACAAGGGAGAACTGCTCTTTTTC
>NZ_QOZX01000009.1:0-76751 GCF_008368895.1 Bacillus sp. BB081 | reverse complement strand
TTAGGTCGAAACGTTAGAAAAACCCCCACTTCAAGCTTTGCTAAGTGGGGGAGTGTTCATCAACCTTCTAATAATAATGATTTTGGATCTTCAAGCATATCTTTAACAGCAACAAGGAAGCTAACTGCTTCTTTACCATCAACAATACGGTGATCGTAAGATAAAGCGATGTACATCATTGGACGGTTTTCCATACGTTCTGCATCAATTGCAACTGGACGTACTTGGATTTTGTGCATTCCTAAAATACCTACTTGTGGGCTGTTTAGAATTGGTGTTGACATTAGAGAACCGAATACACCACCGTTTGTAATTGTGAATGTACCACCTTGTAACTCTTTTAATGAAAGTTTGTTATCGCGTGCTTTCATACCTAAATTACGAATTTCGCTTTCGATTTCAGCGAAGTTTAATTGGTTAGCATCGCGTACAACTGGAACAACTAATCCATCTGGAGCTGCTACTGCAATACCGATATCATAGAATTTTTTAATGATAAGCTCATCGCCTTGAATTTCAGCATTTAATAATGGGAATTGTTTTAATGCTGCAACAACTGCTTTTGTGAAGAATGACATGAAACCAAGACGTACATCATGTTTTTTCTCGAAAGCGTCTTTACGCTCTTTACGTAATTCCATGATTGCAGTCATATCAACTTCGTTAAATGTTGTTAACATTGCAGATGTTTGTTGAACTTCTACAAGACGTTTTGCAATTGTTTGACGGCGGCGGGACATTTTCACGCGCTCAACTGGTTTTTCGAATTCCGTTTTTGCAACTGGAGCAGGAGCTGGACTTTTTGGAGCAGCTGGTGCTTCTTTTGGAGCTGCAGCATGAGCTTGTACATCGTGTGGTCTCACACGTCCAAGTGGATCTGTGCTACGTACGTCGTTTAAGTCGATTCCTAATTCACGAGCCATTTTTCTAGCTGCTGGTGATGCGATAGGACGGTTCGTATTTGGTAAACCTTGTAAAGTTGCAGCTTGCTCAGCATTTGGAGCCGCAGCTTTCGGTGCCTCAGTTGTTTCTTGTTTTGGCTGTTCAGCAGCCGGTGCAGGTGTACTTACTGCAACTGGTGCTCCGTTTGCATCTAAAATTGCGATAGTTGCACCAACTTCAACTGTATCCCCAGGTTCGCCTAGTAACTTCGATACAATACCTGAATCTTCTGCAATGATTTCTACATTGACTTTATCAGTTTCAAGCTCAACAACGCTGCCACCTTTCTCAACTTTGTCGCCTACGTTGATAAGCCATTGTGAGATAGTTCCTTCAGTAATAGATTCTGCAAGCTCAGGTACTTTAATTTCGATCATTTTAAATGTCCTCCCCTTATTTGCCTAACGGTGTGTTTTTTCTTCTTTTGTCTTCGGTAATCTCCATTTGTTAGCCTGCCCCTGGGCAGAAGATCTGCCCGGGGAACAAGCTAGAAACCTTCATTGTTACTTTTAGTTGCTGAAAACTTCAATTTCTTGTTTATCTTGACGGAAGTTATACTTCACATCTAAAGCGTGTGCAACAATTAGTTCTTGCTCAGCTTTGTGAGCGAATGGATCGCCGCCAGATGGGCTAGAGCGATCTGGGCGTCCAATGTAACCTGTTTTCACTTTATCTCCAGCAAGTTCGAACAGAATTGGAGCCATGTAATGCCATGCGCCCATATTACGAGGTTCTTCTTGAACCCAAATAATTTCTTCTAAGTTTTTAAAGCGTTTAATAATAGATTGAACTTTCTCAGCAGGGAATGGGTACAGCTGTTCAATACGAACGACATGAACTTCATCTAAATTATACTCATGTTTACCAGACTCAATTTCTGCTGCTAAGTCAATCGCCATTTTACCTGTGCTTAAAACAAGACGTTTTACTTTAGTTGGTTTCATGCCAAGGTTTTCTTGTTCTAGAGCAGGTTGGAAACGTCCTTCGCTTAACTGACTAGCAGTTGAAAGCGTAAGTGGGTGACGTAATAAACTTTTCGGCGTCATCAATACTAATGGTCGAACAGCTTCTGTTCCTAAGATAGATGCTTGACGACGTAAAATATGGAAGTATTGTGCCGCGCTCGTTAAGTTTGCAACTGTCCAGTTATTCTCAGCAGCTAACTGTAAGAATCGCTCTGGACGTGCACTAGAATGCTCTGGTCCTTGACCTTCATAACCGTGCGGTAATAGAAGAACTAAACCAGATTTTTGACCCCATTTTGCTCTTCCTGCTGAAACATATTGATCAAATAATGCTTGCGCAGTATTTGAGAAGTCACCATATTGCGCTTCCCACATAACAAGAGTTTCTGGAGCGAATACGTTATAACCATACTCGTAACCAACAACAGCAGCTTCTGATAACGGACTGTTATGAACAGAGAAGGATGCATTAATGTTTGGTAAGCGATGTAATGGTGAATATGTTTCATTTGTATCAGTATCGTGTAATACGATATGACGGTGCGCGAATGTACCACGCTGTGAATCTTGACCAGTTAAACGAATTGGCGTACCTTCTTGTAAAATAGAAGCGAATGCTAATGACTCAGCAAGTGCCCATTCAATTTTACCGTTCTCTTCAAGAGCGTCTTTACGGCGTTCAAGAATTTTCTTTACTTTCGGATATACGTTAAAGCCTTCTGGCCAAGATAGTAGACCTTCATTAATTGCACGAAGTGAGTCAATCTCAACACCAGTATCAATTGGCTGAATGCCTTTTGCAACAACATCTGGCACTTTAACGTCAATTGTTGCAGCGCTCGTATCAGCTGGCGGTACTTGTGCATAGTCAGATTTTAATTGCTCTTGTATAAACTGAGTCATTGTTTCAACCTCATCTGCATTTAGAACATCAGCAGCTTGTAATTGATCTGCATAAATCGCTCTTACAGTTGGGTGATTTTTAATCTTTTTGTACACTTGTGGTTGCGTAACTGCTGGGTCATCCATTTCGTTATGACCGTAGCGGCGGTAACCAATTAAATCGATTAAGAAGTCTTTTTTGAACAATGTACGATATTGAATTGCAAGGTTAGCAGCAGCAAGACAAGCTTCTGGATCATCAGCGTTCACGTGAACAATCGGAATATCGAAACCTTTTGCAAGGTCACTTGAATATTTCGTAGAACGAGAATCATAGCTATCAGTCGTAAAGCCAACTGCATTGTTTGCGATAACATGAATTGTTCCGCCTGTTTGGTACGCGTTCAATCTGCTTAAGTTCAACGTTTCAGATACAATACCTTGACCAGGGAATGCAGCATCACCATGAACTAAAATTACGAATGATTTTGAAGTATCTTGTTCTGGAAGACCAGATTTTTTACGATTCTCTTGAGCCGCACGTGCAAAACCTTCTACAACAGGGTTAACGAACTCAAGGTGACTTGGGTTATTTGCTAATGTAACGCGAGTGCTAACTTCTTCGTTACTAACGACTTGTTCTCTACCTAAATGGTATTTCACGTCGCCAGTCCAGCCAGAATTTGCCACTGCGCCTTCTATTTTTGCATGTTTGAACTCAGCAAACATGTGACTATATGGTTTTTCTAATACGTGTGCAAGTACGCTTAGACGACCGCGGTGAGCCATACCAATCATGACATCTTCTACGCCGCCCTTTGCACCTTCGAGAACAATTTCATCTAGAACAGGTACAAGCATATCAACGCCCTCGATAGAGAAACGCTTTTGCCCAACGAATGTTTTATGCAAGAATTGCTCGAAACCTTCAACAGCTGTTAAACGTTTTAAAAGAGCAGTTCGTTTTTTATTTGATAGTGGTTGACGCAATGAATTTGATTCCACCATTTGATGCAACCACGCGCGTTCTTCACTATCTTGTATATGAGAAAATTCATAAGCTAAAGATTTTGTATAAACGTCTTTTAATCTATGAATTACATCAAGTGCAGTGTGAATACCTTCTGGCGCATCTTGCCATACTGTTTTTGCTGGAATCGCTTTCAAGTCAGCATCGCTCAGTTCGTTCATTGCTTTCTCAAGAAGAGATTGTCCATTAGCAGCATCTTCCATCGGATTGATGTGAGCCAACGTATGCCCGAAAGAACGAATTTGTTCAACAAGCTGAACGACTTTAAGAATTTTTTCAATGTTCCCTGTGTTTTGAGGAGAAAAATGTGTTGCTGTGTTGTCCCCTGTTACGACATCATCTTGAAACGAAGGAGCTCCAAAAATTTCAAAAAGCTCTTGTAATTCCGGATCAACAGAACCTGCTCCAGTTACGTAAAGATCATACTGCTCAATAACATAACCAAGGTTCGGACCATGGAACTTGGCCCAAGGGTTTGTCGTTGTATTCTTCCTCGTCATTTGTTTAAACCTCCCAATGCATATAATCCTTTTTCCATACAAAAGGTGCATTTTGCTCTTTTCAATAATTGATGAACCAATAATCAATGTAAATGTTTTCTTTACTCTTATGTTATTACAATAATTTACATAATACCAAACACTATTACTTATCTGTTTTGTAAAAAAACATTCACAATAACTTATCACCCAAGTTAATCTTTCATGTTATAAAGTAATTCTACAGAAAAATGGGGTGGATATATTTGGTATACCTATACAAATAACTAAAATTGTTGCATGTAAATATAAGTGTAATAGTTAGAATGTTTCGATAAAAAGAGTTCGAATTATGTATATTGAAATAATAAGCGCTTTCATTGATATTATACAACAATATAACGGAATATAGTATAAAAAATAAAAAATTATGAATTTATCGTAAACTTTATTTAGATAGTGTTAAATATTGAAAGGAAAGTGAAGGATTTCTACAAAAAAAGTTGCTAAACATAAAAAATGCTTCATAAACAGTTAGTTTCTATAAATATGACGAAAAACACCGTAAAACCAATAACGCATTTCGTGGAATAAAGAGATAAATGAAATATTTTAAAAGGATAAAACAAATAGGGAGATATTAAATTTAAAAAATAGAGAGGAGGAGATATAGTAACGGTTCATTACAGTGTTCCATGTTTCATTTCAAAATAGACGTGCTGAAAATGAAAAAGTTTCTTCTATATAAATAGAACGAAAAATAAACAAAATGAATGTAAAGGAAACTTGACGTAAAGTTTCCTTTACATATATACTCGATATAAGGGAGGAGGGAGAAATTTCCTTGGAAAATAAAATGGTCGAATACCGAAAAAAATTTGGACTATCTCAAGAAAAATTGGCCGAGAAACTTGGAGTTTCCAGACAAACCATCATTTCAATTGAAAAGGGGAAATACGATCCATCACTTCCGTTAGCATTTGAAATAGCGAAAACATTTCAGACAACGATAGAACATGTATTTATTTATGAAGGAAAAGAAGAGGTGGAATAGGGATGAATTATTCACAAAAGTACTTTTTAATTATGGGAATTATTTTCTTTATTATGAGTGGAACCATGGTATTAGCGGGCATAATGACGCATTCCGCACCACCGGCTCCAACGTATACAGTACTTGCGATGATGATTATGTGTTTTTGCTTAAGTTACTTACACCCGCAATTTAAAGAAAAAGATGAGCGAATGAAACTTATTCGTTATAAAGGAATGTTCTTCAGCTTTTTTGCGCTAACGGCATATTATCTTCTTTTCTCTTTCGGCTTAAACTTAAAAATAATTACACTATCTGCTACTGAACTATTGAACATACTAATGGCACTTACGATGAGTACAGTTTTTATCTCGTTTGTTGTTTTATCGAAAAGGTATTAAGATGGAAGAGAGAAAGGAAGATTAACATATGCAAATGATGTATGCTTTTGGCATTGGGCTTGTATTATTTTTAGCCGTATTCTTATTTATTCGGAAAGACGTTCAAGGTGGGACGTTAACGAAACGAGGCTTTTATAAAATGATCGGCTGTTTAGTTGTTATGTTTATAGCGATTATCGTAATGATTGTTTTAATAAACCAATCACTATAGAATATAAAAATGGAACCTTACTGTAGTAAGGTTTTTCTTTTTGGTATAAAATCCGAAAATTACCATAATATCCATTTACTACATATAATGGATATTGTATAATTTAATAAAATGATAGATAGGGAGCATAGTATATGAATAAAAAAACTATCTTCTTTTTATTAACATGCCTACTACTTATAGCTAGTATTACTTATATAATATGTAACAAAAGAGAACAAGTGCCACCTATGTTAGTTTGGGAGGGGCAGGAATACTACGTAACGTACGAACCTGCTAAAGCTGAAGAAGTCGGGCAAAGGCTCGGAGAAGTAACGAAGAAAATCAAAACAAGTAAAAAACCTACTAAAAACAGTGAATCCAACATAGTACAAGAAAAAACAGAAGTATTCACAATGATAGAGGAAGAAAAAAATCCTCACTCATCTTTAATCATAAAGGAGCCTTATAGTGACGAATATAGGGTAGTAAGGCCGATGTTACATGTACTATAAAGTGAAAAGGAGACTCAGATGCAGACAGTAACTTCATATCCATGGTCGTTAAGAAAAAAGTTTGTCTTTTTCCTTTGTTTCATCCTTCCTCCTATCGGTGCGATTTACATTTTGATGAATCGAGAGGTGCTACAAAAGGGAGACTTCATTTTATATGTATTATTTGCTGCTATTAATATATCGCTTATGATCTTTGATCGGACTATGTGGATGGTAGCGGGGCATTATGTGCTTGGAGCAATTGTGATTGTTTTTTCAAATATAAATAAGAGATAAGCCGGCAATCTTGAAGGTGTTGGTTTTTATTTTGGTATTTATATTGAATCTTTTTGAAATAGGGTTGCTAAATTCTATACCATAATTCATAAAGTGAGTGTATCGGTGAGAATAAGGGCTAATTAATTGAAGTGAATAAAATGAAAACTGGAGAAACATTCAGAAGCTGATGAGGTGTTTTATAATTCAAATATGTAGTAGCAAAAAATTAGCATTTAAATAAGGTGGAGTGTATGAGAAAATATTATAATTTAGATGAAATACATAAGTCTATAAATAACAAAAAATTCAAATGTGATGTGCTATTCATGTTTCAAAATGAAGGGTTAGACAATACAATTGATTACATAAAAGTATCGGGAATTTGTTTGAATAAGTACGGAAAAAATAAGTATAGGAAATATCTAGAAGAGATATTGGATGAATTGAAAGGACTATTAAGTGATTCTGAGATTGAAAAGATATTAAACTTAGAAAATGAAATCAAGTTATTTCAAGAGTTGATTGACAAAAATATTCAGTCAATGAATGATGTGATGAACTATTCTTTTTTTCAGAGTAAACATTTACTTGCCAATCTACTTGTTATGGGGCAAAGAATGGCCGATAGCGTAATATCCCAGAGTTCGGTCTTTACTTCAGGCGTATATGAAATAGGGATAGAGGCTTATTCGAAGGTATTATGGTATGTTCTTTTTAAAAAGAAATCGAGGATAACCAGTAATTTTGATTACTATGAAAGTATAGATAATCATATGGAGACAATACTTGCTAATGCTGCTATCGATTTTCAACTTGGTAATTTGATAGACGATTGGCAATTTGCTGGCACGAAGATTTTTAGAGATAAGAAAAAAATAAAAATTAGAATATCAGATGATAAAATGAAAGTTGATATTGCAAAAAACAGATACTTAACAACATTAGAAGCTAAGATGTCCAGGCAAGCCATAGAAAGTTACTCAAAAGGGTTTTCTACAACAAGAGCGCTTTTAAAAGATCTATACTTGAACTATGATAATGATCTTGAATTTATTAAACAGTTTTTAAACATAGAAAATCCTACACAAATTGTGGATAATACTATCGGGATAAGTTTAGAAGATTTATGTCAGACTTATTTTAGTTTAAAAGAACTAGCATTCCAGCATAAAGTGTCTTTTGAGAGAAACATGGAATTAAGAAATGACTCATTTGAACGTAATATAAAAGTGTGTCATTATAATGAAATCTATAACCTTTTAGATTCAAAAGGAATATCTAGGGGGAAAATTAGTGAATTAATTAGATTAATTACGTTCTCTAAGGAATCTGAGAGCATTTTTGAAACCCCTCTTATTCAAATAGATGAAAATAGATATGCTATAATTCCTCAAATAACGTTTACATTAAATATAACTAGCTCAATAATGAGACTAATGTCTAAAAAATCTATCTTAAGTGAAAAGGGTTATGGTTATGAAAAAAAATTGAGGAATCTAGTAGAGAAAAATACTAATTTAAGATTTCTTACTAACATTAAGGATACTGATGATAAATACGAACTTGATGGAGTATTTCATATGGGAAAAACCTTGTATCTGTGTGAAATAAAAAATTTCTCCCATATAATTAATTCGTATGAATACTATAAACTGAGATTTAAAATTGATGAAGCACTCAATCAAATGGAACGTATTTCTGATTTTTATACACAAGCAGACAATCTCTTGGATTTGTATAAATATTTAAACTTGAATGTAAGTGACATAGACCAAATTAAGAGAATCATTGTAATTTCGCCTTTTTTAGGTGAAACAATCAATAGAAACGAAATTAACGTTACTGAAGGTATTCTAATGAGGAACTTTTTTAAACAAGTTTACCCTAAAGTGTTCGAAACTTCTGGAAATCAGTTGAGATCATATTCGACTATAAAAGAGTTTGTGGTATACGAGGAGAATGGACTAACAGATAAGAATTTTAATTTACTCATGGAAGAAAACCCTTACATAAAAACTGAAAGGAAACGATTTAAAAAGGGGTTTAAAACATATAAACCATGGAATATGAGTATACAGTTTAATGAATTAAAACAGCCAAATATAAGTTTTAAAAAAAGAGGTGATTTATAGAGGGATGGTTCGAGTATTACAGTTGGAAATGCTTCAATCAAATTATATTGATAAGCTAGCTGATAAATTATCAATCAGAACAGATAAATTAAAAAGGTATTAGATTAACCGCACTTTTCATACTTATTTGAAGGTGGAACAGATTTAATTGAGCTTTATTAAGAATTATTTATCTTGAAACAAAGCAATGTATATAATAATTCATATTTATTGTTAAATTTTCGCTAAATCGTGCTTTTTTAATCTAGAAATAAAAACAACTTCTATTATATTGGCTTTATAAATAATAAATAGACTGTAATAGCTGCAAAGAAAAGTGTGCTTTTGTATACAGGTGAAGATGGATTTATTATAATTACAGTATTTGTATATCGATATTGCTCTGTTTTATCTATTTAATTTTTATTTATAATGAAGAAATGCCGAAAAGTAAGCGCAACAGAAACCCCCTTGACTATCAAGGGGGCATATGATCCCGACTGGCCTCGAACCAGCGACCTCCACCCTGTCAAGGTGGCGCTCTCCCTGCTGAGCTACGGGATCTTCAAAAATGCTTATGTAATAGCATCTTTACTCATTATGTTAAAGCAATTATATATAATTAACTGAAATTTTACAATATTTTTATATTAACCTTTTGAAGGGAAAGTATTTGGAATCATGCTAGTAGTGTATTAAGGAATATATAAGTAGAGAATGTAATGAAAAGTGTGTTCGAGTAAAGCGGTTATATTATTTTTTTCGATACCAATCCAAAGGACCCTCATCGCTTAAATCAACAAGAAAAGGAAATAAGAAATGTAAAGGTAAGCTTATAAGTTCTGGCATAGCGTTCACTGTTTTCTTTGATAAATATTGCCTTCCGAAACAATACGGACAATCTTTTTCAAATGTCACGAGTATCGACCATACATCTTTTACTTTCCACTTCGTTTTACAATACGTACAACGCGCCATGGAGTTCCTCCTCACGTTAAGGTTTCTTCCGGTATATTTCATTATATTGTACGAAAGTCATTTGTATTTGGTGTGATAAAATGCAAGTTTTTTGTTTTTTTAGGTAGTAAAGCTATTACATTTCATCACCTAAAACAAGCATAACCCCGTTCTGAATTTAGGACGGGGTTATGCTTGTTTAATATTCGATATAAAATACTTCACTGTACTCAAAATATAACCTTAAAGCTAAGGGTTATTCAATGATCGTGCCCGATTGGTGAGGACTAATAATCCAGTCACCGATTAAAATTTCACTGTATGTCCAGCTGTTTAAACATTGCCTAAATAGCTTCGCGTTAAGTTTGGGAGAATAATTTTTCCATCCTTACTGTATTTTTCGAATAACTCTGATAGGAGAAAAACAAAATTTTTATATTCTTCGTCATTTTCTTTCGGAGCATAGGACCCTGATAAATTTCTTCCCAAGAAACCTTCATAATCAAAAAGTAAATCATTTTGATATTCTTTAAACTCATACTTCCCATCTTTAAAAAAGCTTTTAAAAACTTCTGGAGTTTCTTCTATTCCACCGCTAAATCCTTTGAAATTTGGGCAGGTCTTTTGGCAAATGTCTGCATTCTCTTTAATAATCGGGCTAGTTACATCTCTACTATTCCAAACAAGAGCAACATTTGCCTTTTGTTTCAAAATTCGTTGGCATTCGATTTTAAAAGCTTCTTTATCAAACCAATGAAATGCTTGAGCAACAGTTACTAAATCTACACTATTTTCTTTTAAAGTGGTATGTTCGGCAGTTGCTTTTATGGATTGAAAACGAGGATATTGATTTAACGATTGCTCTGCCATTTTTCTCATGTCATCATTTGGCTCCACTCCAATAACATGTAAACCACTTTCAAGCAGCTGGCGGCTAAATATCCCCGTACCTGAACCGATATCGGCCACAATTTGATTCTCATTTAGTTCGTTAGCCGAAAGCAAATAATCAATATATTCTTTAGGATAACTAGGGCGATATTTCGCATATATATCGGCCTTGTCAGTAAAATTTTCTGTTGTTTTCACCGTACTACCTTCTTTCCAGCAATATTATGTATAAAAATAGGAACCAAATAGTAATTTCCGCATCAGTCTCTAAGTCTACAACGTAAAAGTCCAGCTAAATGGAGCTGCCTTAGTTCTCTTATTCAAATTATACTATTTTCCATGATATCTTCCAAAAAAACATGATTTCTTATTCATCTAAATGGTCTAATTGTTGAATAATATGACCATTTTTATATCGCACGAGGGGTATGTAGGATAAGCGGTTTCCATTTTCAATATCCCAATTGGCCAATATATCCTTTTTACAATTTACTTAAAATCATGTATAACAGAGATACAAGATTATTTTATAAATATTCAAGAGTAGAGGGAGAATTATTGTAATGGTAAGAAAAACGTTCAAGATGCGTGTATCTAGAAATAGAACGATTTCGATTAATGGCTCAATTCTTGATGTGGATGTTACACATGATGAGTTTTTACAAGAGTTTGTTGAGTGGGTCGATTCTAAAGGTTGGTCGTTTATGGGGATGACAGATGAGATTACACCTGAGGAAGCTAGTCAAAAATTAATAGATTCATTGATTGATGAGAAGGATAAGAAAGAGTAATTCCTTCTTATTTTTTATTGTATATTTATGTTCTTTATCGTAAAAGTATGATATAGTAAAAAACAGTGAATATTCTTCCAATTTAATACAATTTACATATAGATTGGTAGATTCAGTTTTTAAACTGTAAGAGTATAGTGAAAAGGGAGAGTCATATGGTAAATTTTAAGAAAATTTTGGCTTTTATTACCGTTATTTGTTTATTTTTTTTGACACCTATGACGTTACGTGCGGAGACGAATGTTGGAGTGAATCCAGAACAAGTGGCACCACCACCTGCGGAAGGACCAAATGTTTTTAGTCAGTTTGCAACTACGATTGATGCAAAAACTGGAGATGTTTTGTATAACAAAAACGCACATCATCGTGCATTTCCGGCTAGTATGACGAAAGTGTTAACAGCGATTTTACTTATGGAGCATACGAAGCCAGAGGATCAATTTACGTTTTCACAATTAGCATTAGATCAAGAGAAGAGTAATTATCAAATTGAATTTCAACCTGGTGAGACGATTAATAGAAATACTGCGCTTATGATTTTAATGGTGCTGAGTGCAAATGATGTGTCGTATGCGATTGCGGAGCGTATTGGCGGAAATGTTGAGAAGTTCGCTCATATGATGAATGAGAAAGCAAAGCAATTAGGGGCTACAGATAGTCACTTTGTAACGCCAAATGGATTGCATGATCCAAACCATTATACGACGCCGTATGATATGGCTATGATTACGAGAGGTGTACAAAAGTATCCTGAGATTTTACAAGCGATGAATACGAAAAGGACGACGGTTACGACATCTAGCCAGACGGTTTCTATTTTTAATAAGTCTACTTATTTTGAAAATCCATATAGCATTGGCGGAAAGACGGGTTTTACAAATGAAGCGCGTAATACACTCGTTCTATTAAATGAGAAGGATGGTAATCGCATTATAAATGTAGTAATGGCTTCCCAAAGACCTGAAATTTATGAAGATTTGAAGCAGATGGCGGATTATTCTTTCGGTCAATTTGTGAAGCAAACTGTATTAGATAAACATAGCTGGCATCAAAAGGCAACGTATTTAAATAAAGATATTGATAGCGAGCTTGAAAAAAGTGCAGAGCTTATGCTTAAGAAAGATGAAGGTAAAAATGTGAGGACGATTTTCCGTGCGGCTTCATTAGATAAAGATTCTTTGTATCATAAAGGAATTCATCGTGGTGAGGTAGTTGGTGCAGTTGACATCACGAAAAATAATCAAACAATTGCGACGATAAATGTTCTTTCAAAAGAAGATGTTACTTTTGCGATGCCTAAAAAAGATACGGCTACGCCTGAAGTAAATGAATCAAATGTGAAAATAATAAGCATTGGGATAGGTGCCGCTGTACTATTTGGAGCCATTTTATTTGTAGTGCTACGCCGAAATACAACAGGAATGAAATCAGAAGAAAAATAAATTACTAGTAAAAAGACTGTGAAGAGACTTTGTCACAGTCTTTTTTGTATATATAAAATAACTAATAATTGTAAATTTTCTTATTGCATTTACGAGTTGTTCGTTATATTATTTAGTTGTGTTCTTGTTAGAGAACTGATTGAGTATTATATACTCCAAATAATATAAAACAACGGAGAGGGAGAGAGACGATGAAATTAATTTGGAAAGTGATTAGCAACGTTATCTCGTTTGTTTTATTTGCATTAATGGTTTTTCTAGCTTTTGTAGTTATTTCGTCAAAAGCGAGTGGCGGAGATCCAACAGTGCTGGGATATCAATTTAAATCAGTGCTATCAGGATCGATGGAGCCGACATTTTTAACAGGATCAATCATTGCGATAGAACCGACGAAAGATGGTTCGAAATATCAAAAAGGTGATGTTATTACCTTTAAAGAGAAAGATGAAAAAATTATCACTCACCGTATTATCGGTGTGAAAGATACAAATGGAAAAGTAATGTATGAAACAAAAGGTGATAACAACAACGGTCCTGATTTAGAACCAGTACGTGCGGAGAATGTAATTGGGAAATATGCAGATATTACAGTTCCTTATGCAGGATATGCATTAAATTATGCTAGTTCAAAGGCTGGAGCTGCATTGCTTCTTATTATTCCAGGAGTCTTTTTATTAGGCTATTCTGCGATTTCTATTTTTGGTGCGATTCGCAGCATTGACGGAGAAAAGAAAGAGAAAAAAGTAGAACAATCCGTCTAGTTCGTTTGGTTATACTTTCCGTTTAGGAAGTTAACAAATATATAGATTAAGGGGATATGGACATGACTTTAAAGAAAAAATTAGGTATGGGTATCGCATCAGCAGTGTTAGGGGCAGCATTAGTTGGCGGAGGAACATTTGCATTTTTCAGTGATAAAGAAGTGTCAAACAATACATTTGCGGCTGGTACACTGGATTTAGCATTAAATCCATCAACAGTTGTTAATGTATCGAATTTAAAACCTGGTGATACAGTTGAAAAAGAATTTAAATTAGAAAATAAAGGTACATTAGATATTAAAAAAGTTCTATTAAAAACAGACTATAGTGTAGAAGATACGAAGAAAGATAATAAAGATGATTTTGGTAAACATATTAAAGTAACATTCTTAAAAAATGTAGATAAGCATGAGACGATTGTGAAACAAACTACATTAGATAAATTGAAGGGTGATACACTTACAGCAGTAGATAATGATTTAGCTGCTTGGTTCTGGGATGAAAAAGGTATTTCTGCAGGTAAATCTGATAAATTCAAGGTGAAATTTGAGTTCGTTGATAATAAAAAAGATCAAAATGAATTCCAGGGTGATAAGTTACAATTAACTTGGACATTTGATGCACAACAAACAGAAGGTGAAGCAAGATAATATTAAAAAGGGCTATCAAATGGATAGTCCTTTTTCTATTTTTCTAGTATATAGCTATCATTTTGTATTGTTCTTTATTATAATAAAGTTAACGTTCTGTATAGAGAACGTTTTGTTCGATGGGAGAGATTAAGATGCTGAAAACACCTCGCAAATTAAAAAAGATGCTTATATTGCCTTGTATGTGCTCCATTACGTTTTATTTAGGCTCTCAAATAATGACGTATACAGAAGCTGCATTTATTCATGAAACGAAAGTGGAAGCCGCTCTTTCTACAGCGATTATATTTCCAAAGACAGTTGATACGTTAAAAGAGGAAGCTGAGAAACATAAACAGTTTATTGAGCATCAGTATGGAGAAATGAAGGGGAAGTTGGCAGTAACTTCTAGAGAAGAAATTGAACAGGCAATTGTAGTGTGGCAACAAGGACGTGAGAAAATTGCTTCTGAGGAGGAAGCGCTGCAAAATGTATATACTGCAATAGAAACTCCTTATAATCAAATACAAGAAGAATTAAAAGTGAATAAAAGTGAATCGATTCAACAAGTGGTCGTATATGTGAATGAAGGTTTTCTCAGTATAAAAGAGAAGCGAGATTATATCGTGAAAGAAGTTAGTTTGCAAGCTATTGATGAACAAATTCAGACTTTACAAAAACTATTAAAAGATGAAACAGTAAAGAAACAGAATGAAATAGAAGAACAGAAGAAAGTAGAAGAGCAGAAGAAAGTAGAAGAACAGAAGAAAGTAGAAGAACAGAAGAAAGTAGAAGAACAGAAGAAAGCAGAAGAAAGTAGAAGAACAGAAGAAAGTAGAAGAGCAGAAGAAAGTAGAAGAGCAGAAGAAAGTAGAAAGAAAGTAGAAGAGCAGAAACAAGTAGAGACAGCTAAAAAACTTGAGCAAGGAACTCATGAAAAGGCTACTACCACGGATCATAATGAGAAATCATCAGAATAAACTGACGATCGGTATAAAAAATGATGTATATGAGTGTGAGGGAGTATTTGCCCCCGCACTTATTGTATTTCTTAAAATATAAACATAAGAATTCGGAAAAAACAAAATAATATTGAGAAATAAAAATAATTGAAAATACTAATAAATATTTGTTGTATTTATAGAGTAATGTTCGTTATAATGAACTTAAGGTTTTTAAAAGAGAACGAACATTAGCTAAGCTAATATAGTTTTCTTTATATCTCTTATTGAAAAATAAGAGACAAAAATATAAAAAACAGCTAGGGGGAATTGATTGTGAGTCTGAAAAAGAAATTAGGTATGGGAGTTGCATCAGCAGCATTGGGGTTATCTTTAATTGGTGGAGGAACATTCGCTTACTTTAGCGATAAAGAAGTATCGAACAATACATTTGCAGCTGGGACGTTAGATCTTACATTAGACCCTAAAACGCTTGTAGATATTAAAGATTTAAAACCAGGGGATTCTATTAAGAAAGAGTTCTTATTAAAGAATAGCGGTTCATTAACAATTAAAGACGTTAAACTAGCGACAAAGTATACTGTAAAAGATGCAAAAGGTGATAATGCTGGTGAAGACTTTGGTAAGCACGTTAAAGTAAAATTCCTTTGGAACTGGGATAAACAAAGTGAGCCTGTATATGAAACAACTTTAGCTGATTTACAAAATGCTGATCCAGATCTTTTAGCTAAAGACATCTTTGCTCCTGAGTGGGGAGAAAAGGGTGGATTAGAAGCAGGCACAGAGGATTATCTGTGGGTACAATTTGAATTTGTAGATAATGGGAAAGAACAAAATATCTTCCAAGGTGATTCATTGAACTTAGAATGGACATTCAATGCTAACCAAGAAGCTGGCGAAGAAAAATAATAAAAAAGCGGGTATCCCCCGCTTTTTTTTATAAAGAAAAAAGAAGTGCCAATTGTAAGCACTTCTTTCTATTTATTATTTTTGATCGTGCTTCCATTTTGTAAATTCAAGAAATTCACGAAATTGTTCTTTGGAGACGCCGGAGCTCATCGCATCTTTAACGAGTTGTGTCCATTCGGAGTCTAAATGATTCTCCTTTGTTGTTTCATCATGAAGTAGAGTGTCAACTGGAATTTGTAGAACTGCTGCGATCTTTTCAAGAAACTGAATGGAAGGGTTTTTTTGTAAATTTCGTTCTATAGAACTAATGTAAGATTTAGCAACACCAGCTTTTTCGGCAAGTTCAGTTAATGAAATACCTTTTTGTAAGCGAAGGCGTTTTATACGTTCTCCAATCATATTTGCGCACCTTTCTATCAATATGTAGTCGTCTTATGATGTCATTATTATAACATAAACTTCGTTAAAAAGAACAAGCCTATTGAGCCTGACTGGATGGCTTCATACGTTGAAAAAAATGTTCGATATCTTGCAGGGCGATACCAGCGTCTAGAGCTTCAAGTATTAAATCAATCCATTCTTGGTCCAGTGCGTCAGTCTTATCTTTGTACAAATGTAATTCCTCCCTAATTATCGGTCATAACTGCTGCTACAGAATAGATGATAAGCAATCGCATTTTGTGTTTTATATAGTGAATTATCAAATATTTTGTAGATAAAACAAAGATAAAATCCCCATTAAACTCCCTCTATGGCGATTATAAAGTTTCTGACAAATATTTTCAATATTTTCAGAAAACATTGTTGAATTGTGATATATTCGTATGCTAACTATGGAATTTTTACAAATATGTTAAAAAAATTACATAATATAACTAAATATTGAAAAAATATTGAATTTTTAATAAAATTCAATTTGTAATACATATTTTTTATTAGGGGAGGAAATAAGGGATGAACAAGAAACCGTTCAAAGTTTTGTCATCAATCGCTTTGACAGCTGTGTTAGGTCTTTCATTCGGAGCGGGTGGCCAGTCTGCATATGCTGAAACACCTGTGAATAAGACAGCTACGAGTCCAGTCGATGATCATTTAATTCCAGAAGAACGTTTAGCAAATGCGCTAAAAAACCGTGGGGTAATTGATTCGAAGGCTTCAGAGACAGAAACAAAGAAAGCCGTCGAAAAATACGTAGAGAACAAAAAGGGTGAAAATCCTGGGAAAGAAGTATCAAATGGGGACCCACTTACGAAAGAAGCATCTGACTTTTTAAAGAAAGTGAAAGATGCGAAAGCTGATACGAAAGAAAAGTTAGACAAACCAGCAACAGGAACACCTGCAGCGACAGGCCCAGTTAAGGGTGGTCTAAATGGTAAAGTACCAACTTCTCCAGCAAAGGGAAAAGAATATAACGGTGAAGTTCGTAAAGATAAAGTACTCGTTTTACTTGTAGAGTACGCTGACTTTAAACATAACAATATTGATAAAGAACCTGGTTATATGTATACTGACGATTTTAACAAAGAACATTATGAAAAAATGTTATTCGGTAATGAGCCATTCGCATTAGAGGATGGCAGCAAAATCGAAACGTTTAAACAATATTACGAAGAGCAATCTGGCGGTAGTTATACAGTAGACGGAACAGTTACAAAATGGTTAACAGTTCCTGGTAAAGCTGCTGATTACGGTGCAGATGGTGCGACAGGTCATGATAATAAAGGACCAAAAGGACCACGTGATTTAGTAAAAGATGCATTAAAAGCAGCTGTAGATAGCGGTATTGATTTATCAGAGTTTGACCAATTCGATCAATATGATGTAAATGGCGATGGAAATCAAAAACAACCGGACGGTTTAATCGATCACTTAATGATTATCCATGCGGGTGTTGGACAAGAAGCAGGCGGTGGTAAATTAGGTGACGATGCAATTTGGTCACATCGCTGGACTGTTGGACCAAAACCATTCCCAATTGAAGGCACACAAGCGAAAGTTCCATATTGGGGCGGAAAGATCGCAGCATTCGACTACACAATTGAACCAGAAGATGGCGCAGTTGGTGTATTCGCACATGAATATGGTCATGATTTAGGTCTTCCAGATGAGTATGATACAGACTATACTGGTGACGGTGAACCAATTCAAGCTTGGTCTGTTATGAGTGGCGGAAGCTGGGCTGGTAACATTGCAGGAACAACGCCAACGAGTTTCTCACCACAAAATAAAGAGTTTTTCCAAAAAACGATCGGTGGTAACTGGGCAAATATCGTAGAAGTAGATTACGAGAAATTAAATAAAGGTATCGGTCTAGCAACATATTTAGACCAAAGTGTTACGAAATCTAACCGCCCAGGTATGATTCGTGTTAACTTACCAGATAAAGATGTAAAAGCAATTGATCCAGCATTTGGTAAACAGTATTACTACAGCACAAAAGGTGACAATCTTCACACGAAAATGGAAACACCACTGTTCGATTTAACAAATGCAATGAATGCGAAATTTGATTTCAAATCATTATATGAGATTGAAGCTGAGTATGATTTCCTTGAAGTACACGCTGTAACAGAAGATGGTAAACAAACGTTAATTGAAAGACTTGGCGAGAAAGCAAATAGTGGAAAGGCAGATTCGACAAATGGAAAATGGATTGACAAGTCATACGATTTAAGTCAATTTAAAGGCAAGAAAGTTAAATTAACATTTGAGTACATTACGGATGGTGGTTTAGCATTAAATGGTTTCTTACTTGATAATGCGTCATTAACAGTAGATGGTAAAGTTGCATTCTCTGATGATGCAGAAGGTACACCGCAGTTCAAATTAGATGGATTCGCTGTATCTAATGGAACAGAGAAGAAAAAACATAACTATTATGTAGAGTGGAGAAACTATGCTGGTTCGGATAACGCATTGAAATATGCTCGCGGTCCAGAATATAACTCAGGTATGGTTGTATGGTATGCAGACTCAGCTTATATAGATAACTGGGTTGGTTTACATCCAGGACATGGTTTCCTTGGCGTAGTTGATTCTCATCCAGAAGCAATTGTTGGAACTTTAAATGGTAAACCAACAGTAGCAAGTAGTACACGCTTCCAAATTGCTGATGCGGCGTTCTCATTCGATAAAACGCCAGCTTGGAAAGTTGTATCTCCAACGCGCGGAACGTATACGTATAATGGTTTAGCAGGCGTACCGAAGTTTGATGATTCGAAAACGTATATTAATAAACAGATTCCAGATGCAGGACGTATTTTACCGAATCTTGGCCTGAAGTTTGAAGTAGTAGGACAAGCTGATGATAATTCTGCAGGTGCTGTTCGTTTATATCGTTAATACAGTAAAACTACCGAAAAATTTTCTTTCGGTAGTTTTTTTGTGAGCAATGAATTTTATATAAAAGAAGAAATTATATATAATGTAACTTTACGAATAGAAATTTATTAAATATGAAGTCTATATAAATAATGAAAGAATTGGATAAAAATAGTGGGAGAAGGTGAATGAATGAGTGTTTCTTCTATTGTAAATAAACAAAAAGCATATTTTTATAATGGCCATACGAGAAGTGTAGAAGTGAGAAAGAATAATTTGAAGAAGCTTTATAAAGGCATTCAGCGTTTTGAAGAAGAAATATTTCAGGCATTGAAATTAGATTTAAATAAGTCAGTTCATGAGTCGTTTACAACGGAAGTTGGATATGTATTAAAAGAAATTTCCTTTCAATTGAAGCATATTTCAGCGTGGAGTAAACCGAAGCGGGTTCGAACAGCACTCACTCATTTTGGATCAAAGGGGAAAGTAGTTCCTGAACCGTACGGTGTGACACTTATTATTGCACCGTGGAACTATCCGTTTCAATTAGCAATTGCACCTCTTGTAGGAGCGTTGGCGGCTGGAAATACAATTGTTTTAAAGCCGTCAGAGCTAACGCCAAACGTTTCCAAAGTGCTTACGAGGATGTTAGAGGAATTATTCCAAGAAGAGCTTGTAGCGGTAGTAGAAGGCGGTGTAGAAAAGAGTACGGAATTGTTAAAGGAACCGTTTGATTATATTTTCTTTACAGGTAGTGTAGGTGTTGGAAAAGTTGTGATGGAAGCAGCAGCGAAACGGTTGACGCCACTCACGTTAGAACTTGGGGGAAAAAGCCCATGTATTGTACATAAAGATGCAAAAATAGATGTAACAGCAAGACGAATTGTTTGGGGGAAGTTTTTAAATGCAGGGCAAACGTGTGTAGCGCCTGATTATATGTATGTGCATGCTTCGGTGAAAGAACAGTTAATCGAGGCTTTACGACACGAAATTGCGGAGCAGTATGGAGAAGATCCACTAAACAATGACAATTATGTACGAATTGTGACTGAACGTCATTTTGAACGTTTATGTTCATTTTTGAAAGATGGTAAAACGGTAATCGGCGGGAACTATAAAAAAGAAACTTTACATATAGAACCAACAGTGTTAACGAATGTTACATGGCAAAGTACTGTTATGGAAGATGAAATTTTTGGTCCGATTTTACCAATTGTAGAATACGACAACATAGAAGAGGTAATTGGAACAATTCAGCAACATCCGAAGCCGTTAGCGTTATATGTATTTTCTGAAGATAAAGAAGTACAAAAGAAAGTGACAAGTAATATTTCATATGGCGGAGGCTGTATTAATGATGTTGTCTATCATCTTGCAACGCCATATTTACCTTTTGGTGGTGTTGGAAGTAGTGGATTAGGTAGTTATCATGGGGAAGAAAGTTTTCGGACTTTTTCACATTATAAAAGCATTTTAGCCCAATCTACGGCATTCGATATGAAAATTCGTTACTCTTCTACAAAAAGTGCTTTAAAATTCATACGAAAGTTGTTAAAATGATGATGGTGTTTATCAGTAGGCGTAGCCGTATGATAATAGCCCCTTCGTAATGGAAGGGGTTTTTCTGTTCGACATATGTATCATGCAAAAATGAATCAAACATACTACATAAAGAATAGAAGAGAACGCTAAACAACCATTTTTGTTTGGATCGAAACAAAAAATAGTCTATAGAACATAAATATTTATTCATGAATATAAAAATTAAAATTTAAGGTAGATAGGACGGGAAAATGAAAAAGATTATTAAAGTTGAAGCAGTAGAAAAACATTTTGGAAATCAAGTGATTATCCCACCTCTTTCTTTAGACATTAAAGAAGGGGAATTTTTAACGATTTTAGGGCCGAGTGGTTGCGGGAAAACGACATTACTTCGCATGATCGCAGGCTTTGAAACGCCAACTAAAGGGAATCTTTTATTAGATGATGAAAAGATTAACGATTTGCCACCATATAAGCGTCATATGAACTTAGTGTTCCAACATTATGCGCTATTCCCACATATGAATGTGGAGAAAAATATTTGTTTCGGTATGAAAATGCAGAAAGTACCGGCAGCAGAGCAGAAAGAGCGTGCTGAAGAGGCAATGCGTTTAACGCAGTTACTTGAGTTCCGTAATCGTAAACCTGCAAAGCTTTCTGGTGGACAGCAGCAGCGTGTAGCAATTGCGAGAGCGATTGTAAATAACCCGCGTGTATTATTACTAGATGAGCCACTTGGGGCGTTAGACTTTAAGTTAAGAAAAGATTTGCAACGTGAATTGAAAAACTTACAACGTAATTTAGGAATTACATTCATATACGTAACGCACGATCAAGAAGAAGCGATGAGCATGAGTGATCGTATTGTCGTTATGAATAAAGGACATATTGAGCAAATTGGAACGCCGAAAGAAATTTACAATAAGCCGAAAACGATGTTCGTTGCGACATTTATCGGTGAAAATAATATTGTGAAAAACGGGGAAGGCTATGTAGCAATTCGCCCTGAAAACGTAAAAATACGTTCGGTTGAAGAGCCGATTTTAAAAGAATACCATCTTGGACATATTGAAGACGTTGAATTTGTTGGAAATATGGAAAAGCTGTATGTACGTGACGAGAAAACATCAGAATTACTAATGGCATATCAAACTGCTGAAGAAGCAGCGCAGTGGAGCATTGGAGATAATGTATACGTAGGCTGGGAGCAAGAGGACGAGGTGACCTTAAATTGAAAAAAGGGAAATTACTCGCACTACCGACAGTCGCGTGGCTGTTAATCTTCTTCCTAATTCCCCTTCTGTTTGTATTGGCATTTGCCTTTATGCAGCGCGGAGCATACGGAACAGTGGAAATGCAATTTACGTTAGAGAATATAGCTCGTGTGTTTGATCCACTATACATGGGAACGTTATGGGAAACTGTTAAGATTGCAGTTATTACAACAGTAATCTGTTTAGTAATTGGTTATCCATTTGCTTATACAATTACAATTGTTGATCGCAAATACCGTTCAATTCTTTTATTATTGGCAACGATCCCGTTTTGGATTAACTTCCTTGTTCGTTCATACGCATGGATTGTTATTTTACGTTCACAAGGTCTTGTAAATACATTGCTATTGAAACTAGGTATTATAAGTGAACCTTTAAATTTACTATATAACACACCTTCTGTAATACTCGGAATGGTCTATTCTTTATTACCATTTATGATTTTACCGGTGTATGCAGCGATTGAGCAGCTTGATAAGCGTAAGCTAGAAGCAGCTTATGATTTAGGAGCAACACCAGCAAAGGCATTTTGGAATGTAACAGTACCAATGACGATGTCAGGGATTGCTACTGGTTCTATTTTAGTGTTTGTTTCTTCTATCGGAATGTTTGTTGTATCAGACGTTATGGGTGGATCGAAAGTAGCGTTAATCGGAAACGTAATTCAAAATCAATTCTTAGGAGCGCGTGACTGGCCGTTTGGATCTGCGTTATCTATGATTGTTGTTCTATTCTCTGTTCTGTTAATTTACTTATATTATCGTGCAACGAAAGTATATAAATATGATGGGAACGGAGGGGAATAGGCAAAGATGAAGAAGTTTTTAGTTTCTTATTCTTGGTTAATTTTATTGTTCTTGTATTTTCCAATGATGGTTTTAATGGTATATTCCTTCAATGATTCTCGCATTAATGCGGAATGGGAAGGTTTTACATTCCATTGGTATACAGATTTATTTCAAAAGCAAGATGTTATTGATGCGTTTGTAAATAGTATGACGATTGCGATCGTAACGACGGTTGTAACGACAGTTCTTGGTGTGATTTTCGCGATTGCGTTACATCGTTATAAATATCGTTATGAAGGGGCTATTAACGGTCTTGTGTATTTACCAATTTTAATTCCTGATATTTTAATGGGATTATCTTTACTTATCTTATTTAGTCAATTAGGTATGGAACTTGGCAAAATAACAATTATTATTGCGCACATTACATTTAGTATTTCATTTGTTGTCGTTATTTTAGCAGCACGTCTTTCTGGTATGGGACGTGATTTAGAAGAGGCTGCGAATGATTTAGGAGCAACGCCGTGGCAAACGTTTCGTTATGTAACGTTCCCAGCAATTGCACCAGGAGTTATTTCAGCCGCATTATTAACATTCACATTATCAATTGATGATTTTGTAATTAGTTTCTTCGTATCAGGACCAGGATCAACAACATTGCCATTATACATTTACAGTATGGTTAAGCGCGGAGTATCACCAGAAATTAATGCACTTTCTACAATTTTAATTGTAGCTATCGTAGGATTAATGGTTCTATCTGAAATCTTCCGTAACAAAGGTGCAGATGGTGAAGAAAACTCTGGAGGACACCTTCCTTTATAATACGAACAATATAGAAAGTACGAGGAGGTAATAAACCGATGAAATTAATGAAAAGATTAGCCGGCGCAGCAATTAGCTTTAGCCTTGTTGCTGGTGTACTTGCTGGTTGTGGTGAAAAGAAAGAAGAGTTAAACATTTATAGCTGGGCTGACAATTTTGATGAGCAAGTGCTAAGAGATTTTGAAAAGAAATATAACGTGAAAATTAACTATGATAAGTATGCAAGTAATGAAGAAATGCTTGCGAAATTACAAGCTGGTGGCGCGAAGTATGATTTAATTCAGCCATCTGATTACATGGTTAAAACAATGGCAAAAATGGATTTATTAGCGCCGTTAGATAAAAAGAATATCCCAAATATCGAAAATATGATTTCTAATTTCAAAACACCTGCGTTTGACCCAGAGAATAAATATTCTTTAGTATATACTTGGGGCGTAACAGGGATTGCATACAATAAAAAGTATGTGAAAGAAGCACCTACAAGCTGGGCTGATTTATGGAATGAGAAATATAAAGGGCATGTAACTTTATTAAATGATTCTCGTGAAGTGTTAGGAATGGGTCTTAAGAAGCATGGATTCTCAAACAGCACGAAAGACGATGCACAGTTAAAGACAGCTGCGAATGATTTACAGAAGCTACTTCCAAATTTATTAGCATTTGATACAGATAATATTAAACAAAAATTCATTACAGAAGATGCTTGGATCGGAACAGTTTGGTCTGGAGATGCAGCATTTATCGCAAAAGATAATAAAGATGTAGAGTATGTTGTACCAAAAGAAGGCGGCACAATTTGGGCTGATACGTTAGCGATTCCAAAAGGTGCGAAAAACAAAGAGCTTGCAGAGAAGTTTATGAACTACTTATTAGATGAGAAAGTAAGTGTGAAAAACTACGAGTCAATTGGATACAGTAATCCAAATGAAAAAGCTCATCCTCTTCATAGTAAAGAATATCGTGAAAACCACATGATCTTCTTAACGAAAGAAGAATTAGATCGTACAGAATGGCTTGTTGATGTAGACGATAAGTTAAAAGACTATGATCGTTACTGGACAGAGTTAAAAACAAAAGGTAAATAAGTAAGGAAATGCGGTTTCTAAAATAGAAATCGCATTTTTTCATAGTAGGAGGAAATCGCTTGAAAAAGAAGTTGCATCAATATGAGGTAGTATGTATCGTTTTATTACTTGCTGTATTTGGCATTGTTGCTTGGCGCGTACATGCGGGTGGCGTAACAGTGATGGATACATATGTCCGAGCATTAGTAAAAGGATTACAAACAGAAGGTTCGCTTACATTTTTCTCACACTATACAAAATTAGGTTCTGCTATCGGGATCGTAACTACGCTGGCTATAAGTTTACTTGTTTTTTGGAGAAAACGTTATTATGCTGCGATGATCGTGTATCCAATGGGCATTTTAATAACACATCTTGTTAATAAAGGGATAAAAGAAATTGTGAAAAGGGAGCGCCCATCGTTAAATGAAGCGTTGGATGCGCTTGGGTATAGCTTCCCTAGTGGACATGCAATGTTATCTATTATGACATTCGGGTTTCTTACTTATATTATTGCGGCAAATTTGAAGAGTGTAACGGGAAAATATGTTATAACGATTTTGATGGGAATTGTAATTGTATCGATTGGATTAAGTAGAGTTATTTTAAATGTACATTATCCAACTGATATTTTAGCTGGTTATTGCGTAGGTGGTATTTTGTTAATTATGGCGATTTACTGCCATCGTTTACTTACGGAGAGATTGGGACTTAATAAAGAGAGATAAAAAAACGTCTGGAAAAACTATCAATATAGTGTTTCCAGACGTTTTTTGTTTGTACGAAGATGTGATACAGTATAAATGACAATTGAATTATTTAAAGTAGGTGAAAATGTGTGAAAACAAATGTACATAAAGTAGATAAGTGGGGGAAATTAGGAGCTTTTTTGTATCAGTTTCGTTATACAGTAATTGTAGCGTTACTATTGGTTGCGATCGCACTCGGTATTTTCGCTCCAAAGCTGCCGGGAGTATTAGGCGGTGATGGTTTCCAAACGGAAGGGGACTATCAAAAAACGAAAGAAATTTTAGATAAAGATTTTAAGAGGTCTCAAGACACACTGCTACTCGTTTTTGAAAAAAATAAGGGTGCTTCACATGAGGAATTTCAAAAGCAAGTAGAGGGAATTGTAAAGAATGTACAAGAGAAAGAGACATATGAATCTTTCCATCACCCAGTGCAAAATAAAGAAATGTTACAAGATGATATCGGTTATGCGACAATTTTATTTTCCGGGAAAACAAATAAAGAACGAATGGAAAAGACATTGCAATTTGCTGATAAAATCGAAAAAGAAAGTAATGCAGCACTAAAAGTAATACCAACAGGGTTTCCAAAAATTAATCAAGAGATTAATGAAAGAACGCAAAATGATTTAAAAGTAGCAGAGATGATTGGATTACCAATTGCATTTCTCGTATTACTATTTTCATTTGGTAGCCTTTTGGCATCTATTTTACCAATTGTAAATGGGGCACTTAGTGTTATTAGTACGATGGGCATATTATACTTTATAGGTAGCGATAAGGAACTATCTATCTTTGTGTTAAATGTTGCACCGATGATTGGACTTGCGCTATCTATTGATTTTGCGCTATTATTTGTAAATCGCTTTCGAGAGGAAGTTGCAAAGCGAACGGTAAAAGAAGCGATAGCAATTACATATCAAACAGCAGGGCGCGCTATCGTATTTTCAGGATTATGTGTATTTGTTGGATTATCCGGCTTGTTTTTCTTTAAGATCGATTATATTCAGTCTGTCGCAATTAGCGGAATGATTGTTGTGATTATGAGTATTTTATTCTCACTCACACTTCTTCCAGCGCTATTATCATTAATTGGGAAACGAATATTAAAAAAGAATCAAGTAGCACATACGCCGGCAAAGGCGTGGCGTAAATTTGCGCAATTTGTAATGAAACATCCAATCGCAATGATTATTATTGTTACAACGTTTATTGTTATTTGCTTATTACCGTTAGGTACAGCTAATTTGCAGTTCCCTGACGTAGAAGCTCTACCTAAACAAAGTGATACAAGAATTGCATATGAGAAGTACGAAGAGGCATTTAATAAAACTGCAAAAAAACATGCTGATGTTACGTTAGTGGTAGAGACGAAAAAAGATATGAAAGAAAAAGAAAGTTTACAAAAGATAGAAGAAGTCGTTCAAAAGTTAAAAGATGATAAGAAAGTATATGAAGTTAGAAGCTTATACGACGGGTTAACTCGTATGAAAGCAGATCAAGTTGCTGGAATGTTAGAGTCGCCAGAAGCGGCGAAACTAGCTCCTATATTTGAAGCGTATACGAAAGGAAATAAGACGACGATAGAAATCTTTTTGAAAACAAAACCACGTACTGAAACTGCTAAACAGTGGGTTCGTGATTTTAAACAAAATTATAAAGAAACAGATGTTACGTATTATTTAGGCGGGATGACGACGTTCCAACAAGAGTTAGAAGATGAAATTAAAGATAAAGTTGCAATTGGTATGTCTGTTATATTTGGATCGACCTTTGTTATATTATTATTTGCATTCCGATCTATACTCATTCCAATTAAGGCGATTATTATGAATATACTTAGTTTAAGCGCAACAATTGGAATTGTTGTTTGGTTATTTGAAGGTGGGCATTTTGGTTTAGAAGCGAGTCCTGTTCTATTTGTCTTACCAATCTTCATTTTCGGTCTCGTATTTGGGCTTAGTATGGATTATGAAGTTTTTCTTATTTCACGTATTCATGAGTTATATGAAGAAACAGGAGATAATGATCAAGCGACGTTAGAAGGACTTGTGTCAACAAGTAGGATCATTACATCAGCTGCGTTAATTATGATTGTTGTAACAGGTGCGTTCGCCTTTACTGATATTTTACCAGTACGGCAAATGGGGCTGGGTGTTGCATTAGCAATATTCCTTGATGCAACAATTATTCGTCTTATGCTTGTACCAAGTTTAATGAAACTGTTTGGAGATTGGAACTGGTGGTTACCATTTCGAAAGAAAAGAGAAAAATCATCGTAAAAAATACTCATCTATAAGATGAGTATTTTTTTATGAATAGCAAGGCCTACATTTTGCAAATAGTATGTGATAAGAACATTACATATAAGTAGGTGAAGGCAATGTTTCGTTATTTTAAGTTTAAGCTAAATGATACAGTACAGTTTGCAGAAAACGATGGGCATATGTATCGCATTGTCGGTTATCGATTAGAAAAAGGATTTTATCCAAAAGATGAATGGACTCATATCATTTACGAATTACTTAGAGATTTTGATGGGTATACGATGGATGCGGAAGAGGAGGAACTTGTAAAGGTCATTCAAGTAGAGGATGAGTATTACAAAATACAAGAAGTATCGGGCTATCGTTATCCAGTAAAAATGAAGCAAAAACAACAAGTGATGAAAGTAGAAAAAATTGATGACTTATTAGATACGTATAATGATTATAAAAGATTGGCGGATTTCTTTAAAGATTTATCGTATGAGCAAAAAGCGGAAGAAGTATTGCAGGAAATGAAACGGCGTAGAGCGTGAGGAGGACAGTCTACTATAAGACTGTCCTCTATTTTTGACGGTGCATCAAATTGTATTTTCCGTTACAATGAGAGAATCAATAGAAATAAGGTGATACAGTATGGAAACTAAGAAGAAGGGCGAATGGTGTGAAATTACTGTTCCAGCGAAATGGAATGGCATAAGTATTGATTCGTTATTAAAAATAGAATGGGAAATACCGAAAAAGTTGTTACATCAGCTTCGTATGGAAAAAGGTATTACCGTTAACGGAGAACAGAGAAGATGGAATGAGCTTTTAAAAGAAGGCGATAAGTTACAAGTACATATGTTTATGGAAGAAGAATACGATGTAGAGCCTGAATATGGTGAATTAGATGTAGTATATGAAGACGATCACGTACTCATCGTAAATAAGCCTGAGAAGATGGATACGCATCCTGCGGAAAAAGGTGGAACGGGAACACTTGCAAACCTTGTTGCTTTTCATTTTCAAATGCAAGGTTTAGAGACGAAGGTTCGTCATATTCATCGGTTAGATAAAGATACGACAGGTGGTGTCGTGTTTGCTAAGCATAGAATTGCTGGTGCAATTATGGATCGTTTATTAATGGAACGAAAAATTAAAAGAACATATGCGGCGCTTGTGGAAGGGAAAGTAAAAGGTAAGCAAGGAACAATTGACGCAGCTATTGGAAGAGATCGCCATCATGCGACGAGACGACGTGTTTCTCCAAAGGGAGATCAAGCTATCACTTTTTATAAAGTAGAGAAGTATTTTAAAAACCAAAATGTTACGTTCGTAACGTTACAATTAGAAACAGGTAGAACCCATCAAATTCGTGTTCATATGAGCTATCATGGTAATCCATTAGTTGGGGATGTATTATATGGTGGACAAACGCAATATATGTCCAGGCAAGCATTACATGCGATGAAGATAAACTTCTTACATCCAATTACGAAAGAAGAGATCGAAGTGGATGTACCATTCCCTGCAAAATTAAATGATACAATGAAAGAATTTCAAAGAATGAATGCGTAAAGTGTAAGTTTAAATTTGAGAAAAGTAGATTCTTGCAGGAATTTCTCTAAAAGAAGCGAAGCCGTTAAGAGAAAAGAGAGGTGAGAATTGCTTGGTCAAATATAAATACATACTAGGAATATTTTTCGTTTGTCTTTTAGTTACTCTATGCCTCTATCCATATTTACCAAATGAGATGGCTGTACATTGGGATGAAAATGGTGGGCCGAACGATTTTATGAGTAAACAAGTTGTTATAGCATTTATTCCTTTTTTTCTTATTTTTTTACATGGATTGATGTATGTTATTTCACATAATATATATAAGTTTAATGAAGGCGAGCATGTCATTATAAGTGGATTTCTAAAGACGATTACTTTATTTATGTTGTTTATCCATATGCTCATTCTCTTTATTAATTTTGGAAGTATGATATCCTTTCAAACAGGACTAACAATTGGGATTAGTATGTTTCTTTTTATGCTTAGTAAGTTGTTTAAACAAGTTCAGAGTACGGAAAAAGACCCAATCAAATTACAAAAGATCCGTTTAGTGAGTAGGCGGATTTTTCAAATGATGGCATGTAGTATGTTATTTTCATTATTTTTGAACTTGAAGTGGGGGTTTTATGTATTACTTAGTGTAATAAGTAGTGGTTCTATTTTGTTCATGTTTTACATTTTATACTCATACATAATAGAAAGTTATGAAACATAAAAAAGAGTCTTCTCATTATGAGAAGACTCTTTTAATCTATTTACTTCGTAATAAATTGTTGTGTCCAGTAGTTGCCGCTTTCTACATAGCCAACACCGATGTGAGTGAAGCCGTTATTTAAGATGTTTGCACGGTGTCCAGCACTGTTCATCCAAGCTTGTACTACCTCTTCAGGTGTACGTTGGCCTTGAGCGATGTTTTCACCTGCAGATGTATAAGAAATACCAAATTTCTTCATCATGTCAAACGGAGACCCGTATGTAGGGCTGTTATGATCAAAGTAGTTATTCTTCTGCATATCTTCAGATTTAACACGTGCTACTTTGCTTAATTCAGTATCGATTTTTAGTGCTGGTAAGCCTTGTTTTGCACGTTCAGCGTTTGTTAATTCAACAACACGTTGTTCGAATTCGCTTAAAGATTTTGCTTCTTCAGCAGGTTTTTGCTCAGCTGGTTTTTGTTCAGCAGGTTTTTGAGTATTGTTGTTTTCAGCAGGTTTTTGAGCTTCTGGTTTTTGAACTTCTTCAGCAGGCTTTTGTTCAACTGGTTTTTGCTCAGCAGGCTTTTGAGTTTCTGGCTTAGCTGTTGGTTGCTCAGTTACAACATTTTCAGTTGGTTGTTGACCAGGAATAATGCAATTTGGTTGGAAGTTTCCTTGTTGCCATTGTGCTAATGATTCCACGCCCATAGATTGTAAGAATGCTTGTAATTCTTGTTGGCTCATTTGCTTCATCATCACTTTTGAATGCTGAATATTTTGAACATTTACGTTAGATGGTTGTACTGTTGCAGCTTGTGCATCTAGAGAAGATACTCCTAAAGTAAGAGCCGTTGCAGCAGCTACAGATAATAAAACACGCTTTTTCATGATGTGTGTCCCCCTATATAAAGTTTTAATTTGTTTTCACACGATTTGTTTTTGACAGCCTGTCTGACTGACAAATTCATCGTAGCATAGATTTTGTGAGAAAAAAGATGGAAAAAAATTCATAGACTTAAAATTTACCTAATTTATCCTAAGAGGGGAAAAGAGGAAAAATAAGAGAAACATAGAGTATAAAAGGAATTTCCAGCATTTTTATACTTCGTTTTAAGAGGGGTATTTTGGATGAATTTACCTAAACAGAAAATGAAGAATCCTATTGTATCAATGGTTTGAGAGTTTTTTTTAGGAATATACTGGATTGATTTTTACAAAACTGTAATGTATCTGTTGTTCTTTTTTATAATAAAGTAACATATTTTTAATATTGTAGCGGACAAAAAAGCGGCTATCTCTTTACATAGACGAAGGAGATAGCCGTTTTCCTATTATTACGTATGTTACGAGTTATTACGAGTTGGTTTCAATTGCTTCTAATAATAAATCTACAATGTGAATTCCTCTCATTTTATGAGAAATTCCTTCTCGTTCAATGCCTAATTTCATTTGTAGTAGACAACCTGGATTTGCAGTAACAATAGTTGCTGCTTCTGTTTCATGTACACGGTCCATTTTATAATCTAGAAATTCCATGGATAGTTCTGAATGAACAATATTGTAAATACCAGCAGAACCACAGCAGCGATCCGCATCTTTCATTTCACGATATGTTGCGCCTTGAATTGCTTCTAGTAACATACGAGGTTCTGAAGATGTTCGCATAACATTGCGTAAATGACAAGAGTCTTGATACGTAATAATTTGCGATGGAAGTCGTAAGTCATTTCGTTTATGGAAATCTAGTTCTACTAGAATAGCAGTAATATCTTTAATTTTAGAAACAAACTGCTTTGCGCGTTCAGCCCACTGTGGATCATCTTTTAAAAGATAATCGTAGTCTACGAGGTAAGCTCCGCAACCACCTGCATTCGTAATAATATAGTCGGTATTTAAATCTTCGAATGCTTTTATATTTCGTTTCGCTAATTCTTTCGCTCCGCTCTTTTCACCAGCATGCCCATGTAATGCACCGCAGCAACTTTGTGTTTTCGGAATAACGATATCACAACCAGCTAACTGAAGAAGTTTTATCGTTGCGTTATTTGTTTCTAAAAACATCGTATCCATTAAACAGCCTGTGAAGAATGCAACTTGTTTCTTTTTTGTACTTTCAGCAGGTAAAAATGCAGGACGATCTTTCATTGCTTTCATTTTAGGGACTTTTGGTAAAACGAGATCCATTGTTGCAAGTGTTTCAGGGAATAACTTCATAATACCCATTTTATGTGTTAGCGTTTGTAAACCAGAACGTTGGTAAAATCCGATTAACCCTGTTAATGTTCTCATTCGATTTTGATGGGGGAAGAGCCCTTCAAAAACGACTTTACGAACGGCTCTCACTGGCACCGAGAACTTTTTGTTTTGATTTATAATATCACGAGCTTCTTCTAATAAATGTCCGTAATTTACACCTGATGGACAAACAGGTTCACAAGCACGGCAGCCGAGGCAAACATTCAATGTATTTTCAACATCTTCATCTGGTTCAATTAAACCGTCAACGACCGCTTTCATTAATGCAATACGTCCTCGTGGTGAATGTGATTCTTTATATCCAGATTGAATGTAAGTAGGACAAGTAGGTAAACAGAAACCGCATCGCATACAGTTTAGTAGTTCATCTTCACTTAATCTTTCTTTAAATTCTTTTTGAATGTTTTCTTTATTTAATGTTGTCATCGCTCAACCACCACTCTTTTGCGAGTGTCTTTCGCGAACATCTTGCCAGGGTTCATAATGTTATTTGGATCGAAGGCTTGTTTAATTCCTTGCATGGCAGCAATACCTTCTTTACCTAATTTCATTTCTAAATAAGGAGCTTTCATCGCACCAACACCATGTTCACCAGTAATTGTGCCACCAAGTTCAATTGCTTTCGCAAATATTTCAGCAAAAGCTTGTTCAGCTCGGTGCATTTCTTCTTCATTACGAGCATCTGTCATACAAGTTGGGTGTAGGTTGCCATCGCCAGCATGCCCAAACGTACAAATAGGAATATTATATTTTTTTGCAATCGCATTAATAGCTTCAACCATCGGAGCTATTTGTGAGCGTGGTACCGTTGCATCTTCTAATATTGTAGTAGGTTTTAATCTTGCAAGTGCTGATAGTGCACTACGGCGAGCTGTCCGAAGTGCATCTGCTTCCGCTTCATCTTTTGCAATGCGAACATCGACTGCATTCATGGAGCGGCAAACGTTAGCCATTTTTTCAATATCTCGATTGACAACTTCAGGTGGACCGTCTTGTTCGATTAATAAAATTGCTTTTACATCAGTTGGTAAACCGATTTGTGCAAACTCTTCTACTACTTCAATTGTCGGCTGGTCTAAAAACTCAAGTGTCGCTGGAATGATTTTATTTGCAATAATAGAAGAAACAGCACGTGCAGCTTCATTAATATCTTCATATAGTGCAAGCATCGTTTTCTTCGTTTCAGGCATAGGAACAAGTTTTAATATTGCTTCTGTTACGACGCCAAGTGTTCCTTCAGAACCGATAAATAAACGAGTTAAATCGTAACCAGCTACATCTTTTGCTAATTTACCGCCAGTACGAATAATATCGCCATTTGGTAAGACAAGTTCAAGACCCATCACATAATCACGTGTTACGCCATATTTTAATCCGCGTAATCCACCTGAGTTTTCATTAATGTTACCGCCGATTGTAGAAATTTTCATCGAGCTTGGATCTGGTGGATAAAATAAACCTTTTTCTTCTACCGCTTTAATAATATCAAGTGTAATTACACCAGCTTGTACAGTAATTGTTAAATTCTCTTCATCAATTTCTAAAATGTTATTCATATGGCGGAAGATAAGGACGATACCACCTTCAAGTGGACATGTCCCCGCGCAAAGGTTTGTTCCAGAACCACGAACATATACAGGAATTTTGTGAGTGTTACATATTTTTAACACTTCAGCTACTTCATTTGTATTACGAGGAGCAATGACTGCATCAGGCATTGCTTGGAAGTTTGGAGTGGCATCATAACTATACGTTAAACGCCCCATATTGGATGTATCTACATTATCTTCGCCAACAATGGATACGAATGAATGAATAATTTGCTTTTCTAACATTGGAAATCCCCCTCAAACTGTTAACGTATTTGATCATAATAAAAAACGTTGTAACAGTGCTTTCATTATAATGATAAAAAAGTTGGGGGATTCTTTCTATGTATAATCATCTAAAGATTAATCTTTTTTATCATTCTTTTTTGTGTGATTATCTAATAAGAGGAGCGAGAAGTATAAAATGTTTAAGTCTTTGAATTGTTTCGGATCAAGTCCTGTATGCTCCTCAATTTTTTTAAGTCTGTAATGCAATGTGTTAATGTGTATATGTAATTGTTCAGCTGTTTGTTTATAGGATTGGTTATAATCAATAAATAAGCGTAAAGTGTGCATAAGCTCAGGAGATGATAGTAAGTTTTCGATGGTGCGCCTTAGAAACTGTTCCCGCGTTTCAGCAGAAATATCTTGTAAGCACATTTCTAAACGTAAATCTTCATTAAATACAATTTTTTGCGTTTCAAGTGATACGGAAAGAGCTTGTAATGCTTGTTCGTACGATAAGTTCATATTACTTGGAGTAACGGATTGTCCAATCCCAATATATAAAGGAATAGAAAACAAAGTTTCACAGTCTTGCTTTAATCTTTTTAAAAATTGATACGTTTGCTCTTTGGAGTTTGTGGCTGTAAATAAAATGAATCGATCATTTCCCCAACGAACAAATAGATGCTCCTTTGTTAATAGATTGCGTACGTGTTGCCAAATCTTACGCTGAAGCATCGTGTCATTTTGATCGATAGAGAACAAAATAAGTTGTTTTTTCTTATATAAATCAATACCAAGTGTTTTTGCGCGATCGAGAAAGCTTGGAGACCAGTCTGTATTTTGAAGCCAATCAAAGACAAATGCTTCATAAGAACGGTGTTCAAGTTCTAGTTGTTCTAAAAAGTAGTTTTCGTGAATGAGTAGTTCGGTCATTTTACGTAATATTTCTCCGTATTGTGAAATGTTTTCAGGTTCGCCTGTAATTCCAATGACACCAATTACTTCGTCATGAAATAGTAAGGGGAGGTTCATACCCGCCTTTACGCCTTGCAAACGTCGTTCATCTGCTTTTGTAATAATGACAGTTTTCTTTTGTTTCGCGCATCGGAGTGCACCTTCATGAAATTGGCCGATTCTTTCTACATCTGTACTTGCGATAATAACGCCTTGTATATTAATGATAATGATATTTTCTTTAATTAATCTGCGTACTTCTCGTACAATTTTATTCGCTAAATCAGGAAAAAGCATAATTTGCACACCTCAAATTCTATTTGTTGTACATTATATATGTAAATGAAGTAAGAAAGGAAAATTTCACACTTTCCACACATTTATTTGTTATTTTACAATTATAACGAAATCATCCGAAGATGGAGGGAATCTTTTGAGAAAGTATGTTTTTCTTCTCTGTTTTTTATTTCTATTAGTAGGGTGTCAAGGAAGTTCATATACACCGATTGCTAAAGATAAAAGTGTTATTATAACAACGAATATAAAAGAAGGTAGTATTAGTTTTGTTGATGAAAAAACTAAAAAGTTAATTACGACATGGGAACTTAATGAACCAATGGCAGGAGTTGCACTACTTCCAAACGGTGAGGACATACTTGTATATGGCAAGCAGTTAGAGTACATGTATGTATATTCACTAGCAGAAGGAAGGCAAGTGGACAAATATAAAACGGGAAAAGGCATTGTAAATGTGATTGTATCCGAGGATAAAAAACAATTATTTGCTGCCGATCAAACTGCCCAAAAGGTAAGGTTCTTTACGATAAAAGGGAAAGAGACAGGGAGTGTATCAACAGGAAAAGGACCAATTACGATGGTAGAGCACGATAACCAGTTATCTGTATTAAACTTTTATGATACGAAGCTAACGACCATTGATACAAAGAAAAAAGAAGTGATACAATCCTTTATGATTCCCCCAGCATCAACGGGAGCGACAATTAGCCCGGATGGGAAAGAAATATGGATTGGCGGACATGGTGATGGAAATCAAGTCAATGAAAAAGTATTAGTGTATTCATTGCAGAGCGGAGAAATGGTACGTTCTTTACATGCTCCGTTTATGCCTGTGAATATAACGAAGGATAATAAGAATGTATATGCATTAAGTCACGGTTCGAATACGCTTAGAAAGTTTGATGTTAGTACGTATAAAGAGGTGGCTTCTGTAGAAGTAGGATCGAATCCATTTGCATTTTTGAAGAGCGGAGCAGAAGGATACGTAGCAAGCTATGATAGTGATGAAGTGTGTGTCATGGATATGAAGAGCTTGAAAATAAAACAAACAATTAAAGTCGGAAAAGGGCCGTTTCAACTCATAGAGAGGGAAGGGAAGGACAATGAGTAAATATAGGGTGCTAGTTGTAGATGATGAAAGTGATATGAGGCAGCTTGTTGGAATGTACTTAGATAATTTCGGATACGAGTGGGGAGAAGCTGAAAATGGAAAAGAGGCTCTAAAAAAATTAGAGACTGATCATTATGATTTCGTTGTATTAGATATTATGATGCCAGAGATGGATGGACTTTCAGTTTGTAAAGAAATTAGAAAAACGTCGGATGTACCAATTATATTTTTAACAGCAAAAGGTGAAGAGTGGAATAGGGTGAACGGCTTGCGTATGGGAGCAGATGATTATATTGTAAAGCCTTTTAGTCCTGGAGAACTAATTGCTCGTATGGAAGCTGTGCTAAGACGTTATACAAAGCAAGAGCAACAAGAAGAGATTCAGTTTGGACCGATACTTATTAATGAAAAAAGTAGGAAGATTGAGGCTGATGGTGAGCCGATTTCTCTTACAGTAAAAGAGTTTGATTTACTCTATTTTCTTTGCCAACATACGGGACAAGTATTTAGCCGGGAACAATTGCTGGAAAAGGTATGGGGATATGATTATGCCGGAAGTACAAGAACAGTGGATACGCACGTGAAAACGATGCGTTTGAAGCTTGGAGAAAGTGGAAACTACATTCAAACGGTTTGGGGTGTAGGCTATAAATTTGAGGTGTAACGTATGTTTACGATGGTACAGAAGCTTTGGCTTACAGTAGTATGTGCAGTATGTGTAACAGTTTCCTTTCTTTATTTTGTATCTTTATACTCGTATGAAAAACTATACGTTGATAATTTAAAAGATTCATTAGTAATGGAAGGGAAACGTCTTGCTGCGCAATATGATAAGCGTGAAGGAATAGCAACTTTTGAAGAGAAAGTAAGAGCATTTGATCAAATATCTAGTTCAGATGTTCTTTTCGTATCTAATCCGCGTGATTTAAGCGCGTGTTTACCTTTTGATGTGCATCATCATTCTCTTATAAGTGAAGGGGACAGGCAAGCATTATTAGATGGAAAAACTGTGACAAAGATAGGGTATGAGGAACATTTTGACCGAAATATTATGGGGGTTGTCATCCCTGTTTTAGAAAATAAAAAGTTAGTTGGCATTGTATATTCTTATATTCCTTTAAAAAGTATAAAAGACTTAATATATGATATGGGCCTTATTTTAGCACCATTAGCACTTGCTATGACTTTACTGACAATATGGATTGGTAGAAAGATTATTATTGCTATTACGAGACCGCTTTCGCAAATGGAACGAGTTGCCAATCATTTGGCTACGGGAGATTTCTCAGAACGGATTACAATTTCTTCCGAAGATGAAATTGGACGATTAGGAAAAGCATTTAATAAAATGGCAAATTCTTTAGAGACAGAAGACGTAAAGCGTAAGGAATTTTTAGCTAACGTTTCGCATGAACTAAGAACACCGCTTAGTTATATAAAAGGATATAGTGAAGCTATTTTAGATGGTGTAGCGAAGGGACCACAGCAGGAAAAAGTAACACAGCTCATTCATAAAGAAGCGGGTCGTATGCAGCGTCTCGTTCATGATTTATTAGATTTAGCACAATTAGAAGGTGAACATTTTCCGTTAAAGAAACAACCTATCGTTTTTTCACAACTGATTGAAGATGTGTTAGATACGTATGAGATTAAGTTTATAGAAAAGAAAATTCGTATTTCAACAAATTTAAATCCAGAAATCATTGTAATGATTGATGAGGATCGTATGCAACAAGTGCTTCATAACGTGTTAGATAATGCGATACGGTATACAAATCAAAATGGGGATATTGTGATAACACTCAGGCAGATAGATGATTACTGTGAATTAAACATAAAAGATACAGGAATCGGTATTGAAACAGAACATTTAGAAAATCTTGGTGAACGTTTTTACCGCGTTGATAAAGCGAGAAGTCGTCAACATGGTGGAACAGGTTTAGGCCTTGCCATTGTCAGACAAATTGTTCATATACATGATGGACAGTGGCGAATTGAAAGTGAAAAAGGGCATGGAACGACGGTTAGTATTAAATTGAAAATACAAGTTGAAGAAAGCATGTTCTAACGTGAAGGACATGCTTTTCTTCATGAGTGCAATGAATAGAGGAATAAATATAAATTAATATCAAATAAATATTAAAAATTTGACGATTTTATGAACAAAACATTTGTACTTCTTACCAATTCGTTCTAAAATAGTTATGATGCAAAGTTCTTATAAATCGTTTCAATTGTTGTTTGGAAGATACTGAGGTGATTTAACTGGAGTACAAATCTATTAAACCGAAAAAGATTTACGAAGAAGTATCTGAAGCTATTTTAACAATGATTAAAAATGGTACGTTAAAACCTGGTGACAAACTACTTCCTGTACATCAATTAGCTGAGCAGTTTCAAGTTGGTAGATCTGCTGTTCGTGAAGCGCTAAGTGCGCTAAGAGCAATGGGCTTAATTGAGATGAAACAAGGAGAAGGTACATATGTGAAGAATTTCGATTCTTCTTCATTAACAAAATCATTAAACAATAAATTATTAATGAAGAAAGAAGATATTTTAAACTTATTAGAAGTACGAAAGGTGCTTGAAGTGGGGGCAGTTCGAGCAGCTGCGGCAAAACGTACGGAAGATAATTTGCAAAATATGAAGCATTGGTTAGATGAAATGGCAAAGAGCATTGGAGATGAAAAGGCTGGCGAAAAAGCAGATTTTCAGTTCCATATGGGAATTGCGGAGTCTTCGCATAACAACATTTTGATTGAACTCATGAATCACGTTTCAGAGATGATTGCTGAAACGATTGGTGAATCAAGACGCATTATTTTATATGGTGAACAAACAACATCAGAACGACTTATAGAAGAGCATCAAGTTATATATGATGCAGTGTTAAAGCAAGATGTAGAATTAGCGCAGCAAGCAATGCTAGATCATTTAACAAATGTAGAACATATTGTCACAGGTAAAAACGATATAAATTCGTAATTTAATCTTTTAAAAATCAAATTTTTTGATAAAATAGAGAAAGATTAAGTAAGCGTTTTCTTTAGAAGAGGGAGAGGATAGGCCATGGTTGAGCCTACTTCTTCTTTTCTAAGTCATCTGATGACCATATGTTTGTTGGTGGAGTTGTAAAAAGGGGGAGTAATAATTATGAAAGTTACTTTATTTGTTACTTGTTTAGTCGATATGTTTGAAACAAACGTCGGTAAAGCAACAGTTGAAGTGTTGGAGCGTTTAGGTTGTGAAATTGAATTTCCAGAAGCACAAGTTTGTTGTGGTCAGCCTGCTTATAATAGCGGCCATGTAGAAGCAGCAAAAGAAGCGATGAAACATATGATTGAAACTTTCGAAGATGCAGAATATATCGTTACACCATCTGGTTCTTGTGCGACAATGTTTCATGAGTATCCGCATGTTTTTAAAGATGATCCGAAGTGGGCTAAACGTGCACAAAAGGTTGCTGATAAAACATATGAATTTACACAATTTATTGTAGATGTTTTAAAAGTGACAGATGTTGGTGCAAGCTTACCAGGGATAGCTACTATTCATAAATCTTGTCATATGACACGCCTGCTTGGAGTAAAAGAAGCACCAGGAATTTTATTATCAAACGTAAAAGGATTAACTGTGAGAGAACTGCCAAACGAACAAAATTGTTGTGGGTTTGGGGGAACGTTTTCAGTGAAGATGACTCCAATTTCTGAGCAAATGGTAGATGAAAAGGTAGATAGTGCAATGGAAACAGGTGCTGATTATTTAATCGGTGCAGATTGTGGGTGTTTGTTAAACATTGGCGGACGTATTGAGCGTTTAGGAAAAGAAATAAAAGTAATGCATATTGCTGAGGTACTAAATAGTCGCTCATGAAGGGGGAACATAAGCTATGTCTATGAAAATCAGTGAGAAAAAATTTAATGATCGCGTTGGCGATGGAATTCAAGATTCTTTTATGCGCGGAGCAGTATCTTCTGCGCAAACGCGCTTATATACGAATCGCTTAAAAGCAGCGGAAGAATTAGGAAACTGGGAAGAGTGGCGTGAACTAGGTGAACAAATTCGCCAACATACGTTAGAAAACCTTGATTATTACTTAATGCAGTTAAGTGAAAATGTATCAAAAAGAGGCGGACATGTGTACTTTGCGAAAACGAAAGAGGAAGCAGCAAAGTATATTCAAGATGTTGCAAAAAAGAAACAAGCGAAGAAAGTTGTAAAATCAAAATCAATGGTAACTGAAGAAATTAGTATGAATCATGCCCTTGAAGAGATTGGTTGTGAAGTGTTAGAAAGTGACTTAGGAGAGTATATCTTGCAAGTAGATAACGATCCACCTTCACATATTATTGCGCCCGCACTTCATAAAAACAGAACGCAAATTCGTGATGTATTTAAAGAAAAGCTTGGCTATGAAAATTCTGATGATCCATATGAAATGACAAAGTTTGTTCGTAAACAACTTCGTGAGAAATTTATGGATGCAGAAATTGGTGTGACAGGTTGTAACTTTGCAGTTGCAAATACTGGCTCTCTTTGTTTAGTAACGAACGAAGGTAATGCCGATCTTGTTATGTCGATTCCGAAAACTCAAATTGCAGTAATGGGTATGGAACGTATGGTTCCGACAATGGAAGAATTAGATGTTTTAGTTGGTTTACTATGTCGTAGTGCAGTAGGGCAAAAATTAACAAGTTATGTAACTGTAGCGGGACCAATTCAAGAAGAGGAAGTAGATGGACCAGAAGAATTCCACTTAGTTGTTGTTGATAATGGCCGCTCTCAAATTCTTGGATCTGAATTCCGCTCAGTATTGCAATGTATTCGTTGTGCTGCTTGTGTTAACGTATGTCCTGTATATCGTCACGTTGGTGGACATTCGTATGGTTCTATATACTCAGGACCAATCGGTGCGGTATTAACACCACTTTTAGGTGGATACGATGATTACAAAGAGCTTCCATATGCCTCTAGTTTATGCGGAGCGTGTACAGAAGCTTGTCCAGTAAAAATACCATTGCATGATTTATTATTAAAACATCGTCAAGTAATTGTTGAGCAAGAAGGACGTGCACCACTTGCAGAAAAATTAGCAATGAAAATGTTTAGTATGGGTGCATCTTCAGCAGCTTTATATAAAATGGGATCAAAAATGGCGCCAGCAGCAATGAGTCCATTTACATCAGGCAACCGTGTATCAAAAGGTGTTGGGCCACTTAAAAACTGGACAGATATTCGTGAATTCCCGGCTCCAAGTAAAGAACGATTCCGTGATTGGTATAAAGATCATAAGAAAGGCGGGGACAAATAATGACAGGATTAATTCAAAACCGTGAGTCCTTTCTAGATAATATTGCAAAAGAACTTGGACGTGAGCGGAAAACGGAAGGCGTAAAGCGTCCAGCATGGAAAAGTAATGTGAATGTAGAAACGCTAAAAGACTATTCAAAAGAAGAATTGTTAGAAGTATTTAAAAATCAATGTACAAACATTCATACAACTGTAGTGGAAACGACAAACGACCGTTTACGTGAAGAGATTCAAAAAGTAATCGTGGAAAACGGTGGGGGACCTATTATGTTATCGGCAGACGAACGTTTTGATTCTTATGGATTGACTTCTTTATTTAAAGAAGAGCTTCCAAAGCAAAATGTTGAAGTGAATGTATGGGATCCTGAGAAAAAAGAAGAGAATATGCGTATCGCAGAAAGAGCGAATATTGGAATCGCATTTAGTGATTATACTTTAGCTGAATCTGGTACGATTGTTGTACAAAGTCATAAAGGCCAAGGTCGTTCTTTACACTTTTTACCGACTGTATACTTTGCTATTATTCCACGTGAAACACTTGTGCCTCGTATTACACAAGCAGTTCAGGATATGAACACACGTGTAGAAAATGGCGAGGCAGTAGCATCTTGTATTAACTTTATTACAGGACCTAGTAACTCGGCAGATATTGAAATGAATCTTGTTGTCGGAGTACACGGACCATTAAAAGCAGTATATTTCATCGTATAAAAGAGGGGAAAGCAGGCCGGAAAATGGCCTGCTTTTTTAATAGAATAGAAATAATATGAAGTAGAAGTTCTCTCCTTTTTTTGCTATGTTCTTCTGGAAAGGAGAGGAAGGGATGTTCACTTATTTATATGCATTGTTAGTGGGGATGGTGTTTGGTTCTTTTTTTATGTTAATTGCGATGAGAGTGCCGCTAGGTGAGTCTATCATTACCCCGCGTTCACATTGTCATTATTGTAAGTATGTGCTAAAGCCAAAAGAATTGATTCCAATCATTTCTTTTTGTATACAAAGAGGACGTTGTACGAATTGTAAGAGGAAAATTTCAATTTTGTACGTGGTATTTGAACTTGTAACAGGAATGATATTTCTTCTTACTGTATATATGATTGGGGTGGAACGAGAGCTTATCATTATTTTATCGCTTTTTTCGCTACTTCTTATTATTTCAGTTACAGATTACATATATATGTTAATCCCAAATCGTATTTTAGCTTGGTTTGCCTGTTTACTCATTTTAGAATGTGTTTTTGTGCCGTTAGTGACTTGGACAGATAGTATAGTTGGTAGTGGCGTTATATTCATTTTGTTATATTGCATGCAAAAGATATATCCAGAAGGGCTTGGTGGAGGAGATATAAAATTACTTTCGTTACTTGGATTTATAGTGGGACTGAAAGGGATTTTTATGATCTTATTTTTAGCATCTTGCTTTAGTCTTTGTTTCTTTGGAGTTGGTATAGTATTAAAACGTATGAAAATGAGGAGCCAAATTCCGTTCGGTCCTTTTATCAGCCTTGGGGCAATATGTTACATGTTGTTCACGTATACAAAATAGAGAGAGGATAGAACATGAATGTATATATGGATGATCAAAGAAGTTGTCCGTACGGGTATGTGCCCGCCACTACAGTAGAATGTGCCTTGCAAATGGTTCGGGATTATGATGTGAATATTCTTTCCCTTGATTTTAATATGGGATGGGGGAAAAGAAATGGATTAGATTTTGTAGAGGCTTTTTGTAAAGAGGGTTTATATGTAAATGAAATTCACCTTCATACGAATGATGTCATCGGTATGCACAAGATGAAACAGAGAATTAATAAGGGAAAGGAAGAAGGCGAAATTAATCCGCACCTTGTTGTTAAATATGTGGGGAGCTAAAAACTCCAAAGTAAAACTTTGGAGTTTTTAATGTTTCATATGTGCTTGTAACGGAATGATTTCTTCTTGTTGAGCCGCTACTAATTCAGTTTCTTCTTGTTTCACGTCAGGTACTTTCTTTGTTAAGTAATGGTATACCATGCCGACAAAGACGGACCCGCCAATAATGTTACCGATTGTAACTGGAATTAAGTTATGAATAGCACCTGCAAAAGAAATTGTCTCCGGATGCGGTGAAACTAAAGATAGAGCAAACAGTGATAAGTTTGCAATGCTATGCTCGTAACCAGATAAGAAGAATGTGAAAACGAGTAGCATCATCATCATAATTTTTGCTGTATCACCTTTCACTTGAGAAGGTAAGAAACACGCAAGACATACAAGCCAGTTACATAAAATTGCTTTAAAGAATAATTGTATTGTAGGTGTATTCATTTTTCCTTCTACTACTTTATTCATGAAATGGCCGTGATCAATTGCTTCGAAAATTCCAGTTGCATAAAATAGTAAGGCAAAGAATAAAGCTCCAGCTAAATTCCCTGCATAACAAGCGACCCAGTTACGAAGTGTATCAGAAATCGTTGTTTCTTTTCTTAAAGTTGCTACAGTGAAGTACATTGTGTTTCCAGTAAACAATTCAGCACCGCCATATATAATAAGTACGAGGGCAATTCCGAAAAACATAGAAGCAGCTAAATAAGTTGCCGGTGAATCTGCAATGTGAAAAAAGTTACCTAATTTAAAACATAGTACAATAATAAAACCGATATAAATACCCGCAAGTGCGGCACGAATGAAATATTGCATCGGGTTTGTATCTAGCATTTGTTTTTTGCTCTTAGCCAGTTTGACAACATAATCTATTCCTTGCTCTAGCATGAGTAATACGCTCCTTTAGTACATCATCTATAAATACTCCTTATATGAATAAAGTACATGGAATTGTTCTTAGTTTCAATAAGTTTGTGCAATGTTTCACAAAAAGGACATACATATATTTAGAAAACGCTTACAAATGGTAGTATAATAGAATTTTTTCTGGACATTGAGAGGGGAAGGGAAAAAGAAAAAGCGCTGTAATTACAGCGCTTTTTCGTCTAAATTCTTTTCTACTTTTACTTCTACTTCTTTCGAGAAGAACCAACCGCCAACTGCGATTCCGACTAATACAATCCAGAATGTAAGCTTCCATAGTGTAGATTCTGGGAATGAATGCGGAATTACATTTAATGCAGGGTGTGCTAATGTATAAACTGCTAGTTTCACACCAACCCAACCTACAATTAAGAATGCTGCAGTTTCAAGTCCTGGTTTACGTTTTAATATTTGTACGAAAGCAGTTGCTGCAAATCTCATGATGATTAACCCGATAAGTCCACCTACAAAGATAACAACGAATTGCCCAGTATCAAGACTACCAATTGTACCTAATCCTGTTTTTGGTAAAGTCATTGCTAATGCAACTGCAGCTAAAATTGAATCAACTGCGAAGGCGATATCAGCAACCTCAACTTTAAATACAGTCCACCAAAAGTTCTCTTGTTTTTTCTTTGCTTCTTTTTCTTCTGTTTCTTCATCCGTATTCTTTTTAACATACGTTTTAAATAAGTGATTACCAGCGATAAACATAAGGTAAATGGCCCCGATTGCTTGCACTTGCCATACGTCGACTAAGAACGAGATCATAAATAACGATCCGAAACGGAAAACAAATGCCCCCGCTAATCCGTAAAATAGTGCTTTCTTTCGTTTTTCTTCTGGTAAATGTTTTACCATAATTGCAAGAACGAGAGCGTTATCAGCCGCTAAAATCCCCTCTAGTGCAATTAGGATGAGTAATACCCAACCATACTCCAATAATAATGATACATCCATGTACATTCTCCTCTCATTTCTATAAGTACTAAATAAGTGAAGAATTTCCCCACTATTTAGTTTCCCCATACTCCTGCCTATTAACTTTGGAAGAATTTGGAAATTAATACAAAAAAGACCTCTGCCGTTAATAGGCAAAGGTCTTGCTAGACATATGTAATGAAAATGCCAACAAAGCCGGAAGAACTAAGTTCTACGTAATGACGACTTTGTTTCCAAGAAATATTCTTGGACGCTACTCCCCTTTGGAGATATGCTATTGTACTCTCATTATATGGATAATGTATACGGTTGTCAACCTGTTAAAATATCTTCATTCGGATATTTTATTTTTCGGTTCTTTTTACGTGCAAATGAAAAAGCCAATGTTAAAGGTCCCATTTTCCCAAAAAACATCATAAAGATGATAATAGCTTTTCCGATCATAGTTAAGTGTGGTGTGAAATTCATACTGAGACCGACAGTCCCAAATGCTGAAAATACTTCGAAAGCACTCATCAATAGAGGGACTCGCTCAGTAATACTTAAAATTAAAATAGCGAAAAAGATAAATGAAATGGAAATAATAGTGATGGTTAATGCTTTGACAATGAGAGTATCTTTAATAGATTTTTTAAACACGACAATATCATCTTGTTCTTGTAAAAATTTAAATACCCCAAAAAACATGATTAAAAATGTTGTTAACTTAATTCCACCACCGGTTGAAGCACTACCAGCGCCAATAAACATAAGGAGCATCATTAATAGTAGGGAAGGCTTTGATAATGCAGAAATATCAACTGTATTAAATCCGGCAGTACGAGTTGAAACCGCCTGGAAATAAGCGGCCATTCCTTCTTCAAATGGGGTAAATCCTCTCATAGAAAGGGAATTGTGGAACTCGAATATAAAAATAAAAACAGTCGCAATAATATTGACGATTAGAGTAGAAGAGAGCATAAGTTTTGAGTGTAATGTAAGGTTTTTAAAATTTTTCTTTCTTTTTATATCTACGATTACTGTAAAACCAATCCCACCTAAAATAATGAGGGAGGAGATAACGAGATTGACAAGAATGCTATGAGAATGGGACATTAAATTATCGCTCCACACAGAAAAACCAGCATTGTTAAAAGCAGAGATCGAATGAAAAAAGCTATAATAGATCCCTTTAGCAATCCCGTATTTTGGTACCCATTCAAAAGAAAGAATCAAAGTAGCGATACATTCGACTGTAAAAGAGAATAAAAATAATGCTTTGGCAAGACGAATGACGCCACCAATGTTCGTTTGGTTTAACGCTTGTTGCAGTAAAATTCGGTTTTGAAGACCAATTTTTCTGCCGAGCATAATCGCAATTAAAACGGCAAAGCTCATAATGCCAAGTCCCCCTACTTGTATAAGCGTTAAAATGACACACTGTCCAAACAAAGTAAATACTTTTCCGGTGTCTACAACACCAAGCCCAGTAACAGTACAAGCAGAAACTGTTGTAAATAAAGCGTCGATCCATGAAATAGAAGTTGTTGTAGCAATTGGTAGTTTTAATAAGCATGTACCGATAATTGATAACATAATAAAAGACAAAGTAAGAACACGGGGAGGACTCATGCTAATATTAATCCGTTTCATGTCACATATCGTTCCTTTCAGTTTGCTCTTACTAGTATGTGAAAAAGCACGATTATGTATGTTAAAAATAGAAAGAGGCAGAGAATATCTGCCTCTAAGCCATAGGTTATTGTATTATCCACGTAATTGTTGTTGAGCTAAAGCGACTAGTCGTTTCGTTACTTCACCGCCAACTGAACCGTTTGAACGAGATGCTGTATTAGAACCTAAGCTAACACCGAATTCTTGTGCGATTTCATATTTAAATTGTTCAAGCGCTTGTTCTGCACCTGGAACTAGTAATTTGTTTGTTTTTACCATGTTGATACACATCCTTATGAGTAGTCCAGTTCAGCTAAATACCTATCTAAACTGGTAACGTTATTTTATGTGGAAACGACGTACTCATACACGGAAGTAATCGGTGTGATTAGAAGTTATTGGATAGAAAAAAGAGTAGCAAATTTGCTACTCTTTTTTCAGTATTGTCGCTGTACCTTCCACGACAATATCACCGGATTGATTATATATGTTTGTTTGCAACGTAATGATTTTTTTATCGTCTCGTTTTTTAATGACTTCTGCCACAACGCGAAGTGTATCACCGATTTTGACAGGAGCACGGAATGAAACGTTTTGAGATAAATAAATCGTGTTTTTGCCAGGGAGTTTCGTTCCAAGAATCGTCGAAATGAAACTGGAAACGAGCATGCCATGAGCAATACGTTCTTTAAACATTGTCGTTTTTGCAAAAGAATCTAAAATATGAATAGGATTCACATCTCCAGTTAATTTTGCAAAATTAATAACGTCCTCATCCGTAATAGTTTTTGTAAGGGATGCTTGATCACCGACTTGAATCTCATCATAACGAAGCTCCGGAACAGTTTGTGCTTCTTGAAATGGATTCATTTTGGCCTCCTTCTTTTCCATATCGAAAAATGCTAGCCATCTTGATGTAGTAGGAGGAAGAAAGAGTTTTGTTTGTGCTGCAGTTAGCTCCCACATTTTTCTTACTTGATGGAAGTAAATAAATTTTTTGAGTTTTCCTCGAACTGCTTTGCGAGTTCTAGTTGTTTGGACTTGAACTCTCCCAAAAAAACTTCTAACTGTTTTTGAACCTCTTCACGTTGTAATTGTTGTTGTTCAATAAATTGTTTTGTTGTTTCTTCAAATTGACCGCTAGTTTGAGTAAGAATAGACAAAGATGTTTTCGTAGGAGAAACAGTCAGTTGGTGCATTTGATTAGAAAGTTCATTCCATTTCCCTTGCCACTCGTTAATTTGATCATTTAAGGAGTTTCCAGTTAATTGCTTCACGTAATCTGTATATTGGTTATTGAACTGAGCAGTGAATTGTTGTAGTTCTTTTTCTAGTTCATCTACTCCTGATGTTAATTTATGCAAAGCGTCTTGTTGTTGTTTTAAAGTTTCTAAAGTAAGTTGCTCTAATTGTTTCCCAGCTGAAGAGAAGAGGGAAAGAGATTGAGACCAGTTTTTCCAAAATGCATCGACTAATTCGTATGGCTTAGTTTCCATTGTTTGACCTCCAAATGTTTTTTTGCATATTGTGAACGCAGATTACTCTGCTGTACCACCAGGTGAAGATGAAGAATCCTTTTCATCCTTTTCTGGAGAAGTAGAAAATGGAAAGAACGCATTGGTGTATAACGTAAAAAACGTCCGCAACATATTTTGATAATGTTCAAAAGAAGTTGCACATGTTGTTAAATATTGCTCTCCATATTCTGTTAAAGAATAAATTCGTTTCGCTGGCCCGCCTTCACTTGTATCCCAAGTGGAAGAAATGAGATTTTCTTTTTCTAACTTGCGCAATGTTCTATACACATTACCTTGGTCAACAGAAGAAAAGCCGATGTCCATTAGCATTTGAATGAGTTTGTAACCATGAAGACTCCAGTCTTTTAGACAGAGAAGTAAGAAAGGAACTAAGAAGTTTTTTGGCATGGAGTTTGGTTGTTTCGCTTGGTTTTTTTCCAAACTTTCTGGGTGTTCTGGTTCATTATGTAGCATGATTGTACATCACCTCATGAATCAGTTAGATGGAATTTTTTTGCTTATAAGTGCAATTTACACCTATCTGTTTTTAATGTCAACACATTTATCGGAAAATAAAGAAAAATAAAATATAGACTTGAAGTTTTATTCAGAATATTAGAAAATAGTGAATAGGTTGAATTGTTTCAAAAACGAAAAAGGGAGTGTAGGCGAAGTGATTGATCAAAAATTCGATCCATTGCAAGCATGGAAAAATGCTTATGAACAAACCGAAACATTTTGGGGAAAAGCGCTCAATGAAACAATTAAAACAGAAGAATATTCTGCTTGGATGGGCAGCGTTCTAGATTTGAATTTGTTTTATCAAAAAGCATTAAATGATACGACAAAAAATTATTTAGAACAGGTGAATGTGCCGACGAGAGAGGATATCGCTAGAGTAGCTACGCTTGTTATCAATTTAGAAAATAAAGTTGATAACATTGAGGAAATTCTAGAAGAGAAAGTGGATTCATTAGGACAAGCTCCTACATTAAAGCGTGATGTTACGAAAGTAAAACAAGATATTCGCACGCTAGAAACGAAAGTTGATCAAATTTTAGAGTTACTAGAAAAGCAAAATGCAGTACTAGCGAAACTACAAGTACCTGCAAAAGAAGAAGTAAAACCTGCGAATAAGCCGGAAAATAAAAAATGATAATAGCGTTTGTTTATAACGTGTAAAAGGGAAAGGGAGAATCTCTTTTTCATGTATAAACAACGAAACATAATTAATATATGGACTCTATTCATATGAGTACCAAAATGATTCATAACAATCGTTCACAAATTCATTTAAGGGGGAAAAGAAATGGTTCAATTAAATGGCAAAGTAGCAATCGTAACAGGTGGGGCAAAAGGAATTGGAAAAGCAATTACAGTAGCATTAGCACAAGAGGGAGCAAAAGTAGTTATTAACTATAACAGCAGTAAAGAAGCAGCTGAAAACTTAGTAAATGAATTAGGAAAAGAAGGACATGACGTTTATGCAGTTCAAGCGGATGTTTCGAAAGTAGAAGATGCAAACCGACTTGTAGAAGAAGCTGTGAATCATTTTGGTAAAGTTGATATTCTTGTTAATAATGCTGGTATTACAAGAGATCGTACATTCAAAAAATTAAATCGTGAAGATTGGGAGCGCGTAATTGACGTGAACTTGAGCAGTGTATTTAATACAACAAGCGCGGTACTTCCATACATATCGGAAGCAGAAGAAGGAAGAATCATTAGTATTTCGTCTATTATTGGCCAAGCTGGTGGATTTGGACAAACAAACTACTCTGCAGCAAAAGCAGGTATGTTAGGATTTACAAAATCATTAGCATTAGAGCTTGCAAAAACAAATGTAACTGTAAACGCAATTTGCCCAGGATTTATTGATACTGAAATGGTAGCAGAAGTACCAGAAGAAGTACGTCAAAAAATCGTTGCGAAAATCCCGAAAAAACGTTTTGGTCAAGCTGATGAAATTGCAAAAGGTGTAGTATACCTATGCCGTGACGGTGCATATATCACAGGTCAGCAATTAAACATTAACGGTGGATTATACATGTAATGAAGTAAGAAAAAAGTGCATATCCATAGCAGGAATGCACTTCTTTTTTTTAGAAATAAATCGACCGAAAAGGAGATAGAAAAATGACTACATTCGTAACGGAATGGGAAAAGCAATTGGAGTTGTACCCAGAAGAATATCGTAAAGCATATCGCCGTGTGAAAAGAGCGAGCGAAGTTTTATTACGCGAACCAGAACCACAAGTTGGTTTAACACCGAAAGAAGTTATTTGGACGAAGAATAAAACGAAGCTGTATCGTTACATTCCAAAACAAGAAAAAACACAGAGAGTTCCAATCCTATTAATATACGCGCTTATTAATAAACCGTATATTATGGATTTAACTCCAGGAAATAGTTTAGTGGAATATTTAGTAGATCGTGGTTTTGATGTGTATATGCTTGATTGGGGCACATTTGGTTTAGAAGATAGTCATTTGAAATTTGATGATTTCGTGTTTGATTATATTGCAAAAGCAGTGAAGAAAGTAATGAGAACTGCGAAATCGGACGAGATTTCTTTACTTGGTTATTGCATGGGTGGAACGCTAACTTCTATTTATGCAGCACTTCATCCGCACATGCCAATTCGCAACTTAATCTTTATGACAAGTCCTTTTGATTTCTCTGAAACAGGATTATATGGTCCTTTATTAGATGAGAAATACTTCAATTTAGATAAAGCGGTTGATACATTCGGAAATATTCCGCCAGAAATGATTGATTTCGGAAATAAGATGTTAAAACCAATTACAAACTTTGTAGGTCCATATGTTGCTTTACTCGATCGTTCAGAAAATGAGCGCTTCGTCGAAAGCTGGAAATTAGTTCAAAAGTGGGTTGGTGATGGTATTCCATTCCCAGGTGAATCGTATAGACAATGGATTCGTGATTTTTATCAAAATAATAAGTTAGTGAAAGGTGAACTCGTTATTCGCGGACAAAAGGTAGACCTTGCAAATATTAAGGCGAATGTCTTAAATATTTCTGCGAAACGTGATCATATCGCCCTGCCATGCCAAGTAGAAGCTGTGCTAGACCATATATCTAGCACAGATAAACAATATGTATGTTTACCAACGGGACATATGTCGATCGTTTACGGTGGAACAGCGGTAAAACAAACATATCCGACGGTTGGAAATTGGCTGGAGGAGCGTTCTAATTAAAAATAAAAAATCCAACTAGCGTATGTTAGTTGGATTTTTTTATGGGAAATAACAAAACATAGAAAGGAGAAATTTATATTTTAGGAGTATAATTATGAAACTTATGACTGGTAAGTTGTTTTGGAATACAGGAGTTTCTATACCTTGTTATCCATCATTAGAAAATGATATGATATGTGATGTGCTTGTAGTCGGAAGCGGAGAAGCAGGTGCTCATATAGCTTATTCGTTAGCGAAAATTGGAATGCGTGTTACACTCATTGAAAAACGAGCAATCGCATGTGGTAGCACAGCTGCTAATACAGGTTTACTACAATTTCTTCATGATAAATCGCTAACCTCACTTATCCATACATTTGGTGAAAAAAAAGGGGTACGAGCATATAAGCTATGTTACGAAGCGTTACGAACAATGGAGCAAGTTGTATCGACTCTCGATATTGATCCCCAGTTTATTCCGCGAAGTAGTTTGTATTATGCAAGTAGAAATGAGGATGTATCGTTTTTACAAGAAGAATATAATACGTTACGCCATTATGGATTCCCGGTTGAATATTTTACCGATTCACATATGAAGAAGAAGTATTCATTTATAAAACAAGCAGCGTTATATACGCATGGTGATGCCGAAGTGAATCCGTATTTATTAGCGCATAGCCTTTTGCATAAAGCAAATCAAATGGGAGCTACTATACTTGAGCATACAGAGGCCATACATATAAAAAAACGCCAAAATGATTTAATTTGTTACACGAAAACAGGAAATCAAATTGTAGCAAAGAATATTATTATGGCGACAGGTTATGAAGCACTTTTCGGAAAGAAAGAAAAAAATACAACAGTGGAAACATCATATGCAGTGGTGACAAATAAGGTAGATTCATTTGAAGGCTGGCATGAACAATCATTAATTTGGGAAACAGCACGGCCTTACTTATATTTTCGAACGTATCAAAACCGTATTATTGTAGGCGGATTAGATGAAGCGATGCAAATTCAAACAATTGGTGATACGAAATTATTGCATAAGCGTGATATCCTTATTAACATTGTAAAAGAGATGTTCCCGCAGTATAAGAATATACAGGCAGAGTACTATTGGGCGGCAGCATTTGGCGGTAGTCATGATGGTCTCCCTATTTTAAAAGAAGACAAAGAGATACATAATTTATTTTACGCATTGCCGTATGGAGGTAATGGAACTGTGTATGGAATGGTATTTGCCAAATTATTTGAGCAGTTATTTACAAATAAAGAAAGTGAAGATTTTTCTTTATTTAATCGATAGAAAAAAAGGTAGCGAAGTGATGGAATGAGAGATATAAAAAAGTTTTTACAAAAATTACGTCCTGTACAACTCATTGTTTTGTTTTATTTATTAGCAGTAGTTGTATCGGTGATATTGCTTAGTTTCCCGTTTGTTACGAAGGCTGGTGTGAAATGGACATTTATCGATGCCCTCTTTACATCTGTTAGTGCGGTAAGTGTTACGGGACTGTCTGTTGTTACAATTTCAGATACATTTACTACGGCAGGAATTATTATGTTAGCCCTTATTTTACAATTAGGCGGCTTAGGAATTATGGCACTTGGTACGTTTGTTTGGATTATAACGGGGAAAAAAATCGGTTTGCAGAGAAGAAGACTCATTATGGCAGACCATAATCAAGGGAATTTATCAGGCCTTGTAGAATTGATGCGTTCTATTTTAATTGTAATTATTTCGATAGAACTTATTGGAGCGATACTATTAGGTACAAGGTTTTTACTTTATTTTCCAACTTGGCAAGAAGCTTATTTTCACGGTTTCTTTGCCGCTGTTAGTGCAACTACGAATGGGGGATTTGATTTAACTGGACAATCACTAATTCCGTACAAAAAAGATTATATTGTGCAAATGATTCATATGTTACTTATTATTTTAGGAGCGATTGGCTTCCCGGTGTTAATGGAAATAAAGCAATTCTTTAGTAAAAGGCGACAGCAACTATTCCGCTTTTCGTTATTTACAAAATTGACGACAACAACATTTTTTGCCCTCGTTATCGTTGGAACCATTATGATTTTTTTACTAGAACGAAATCAATTTTTAGCAGGAAAGTCATGGCATGAAACAGTTTTCTATACATTATTCCAATCTGTGACGACGCGAAGCGGTGGACTTGCTACAATGGATATACGTGAATTGTCACAACCGACGCTTTTATTTATGAGTATATTAATGTTTATAGGGGCATCTCCAAGTTCGGTTGGGGGCGGAATACGTACAACAACATTCGCTGTTAGTATATTATCGTTATACACTTTTGCAAGAGGCGGAAGAACGGTTAGAGTCTTCAAACGTCAGTTACATGAAGAGGACGTACTAAAAGCATCTGTCGTTATGACGATGGGGATTTTATTATGTGCCACAGCACTCTTTATTTTATCTATTACGGAAAATGTACCGCTTATGAGTTTAATTGTTGAAGTGTGTTCTGCTTTCGGGACGACAGGGCTATCGACAGGTATTACGCCAGATTTAACAACTGTTGGTAAACTTGTACTCATTGTACTTATGTTTATTGGGCGTGTCGGTATTTTAACATTTATACTGGCTAGTGGGGGAAGAGAACAGCCACCTCGCTATAAATACCCGAAAGAGAGAATAATTATTGGATAGTATGAAACCATTCTACCTATGTGAGGTAGAATGGTTTTTTAGTCGTTAATGCCAAATTGCGGATGCATAAAAGCGTCATTTTTATTATCCACTTCTTTTTTTAGCAACTCTTGATTTTCTTCTGAAATCCACCCAATATCATTTGTAGGATGAATCCATTCTTCTCCAGCCATAATGGCAGGGTCTACTTCATCAGTCCAATTGTGAAGTGGACTATTCTCGGAATCATATTTACTGTCTCCGATTACGACGTCATATTGATTTATGAAAGGTTGTTGCATCTTCTTTCCTGTTCCTTTAAAAGATGGAAAATTCATTTGATGCGGGAGCGTTTCATCTAAAATTGGTGACTGGATTTTATCTTTCTTCTTCAAAATAATCGCTCCTTTTATAATATTTTCTTCATAGGTAGTATTTCCATCTAGCGGCCTTATGTACTTGTTAACACTTGCCAGTAATAATTATTTAATGTTGTTTTAAACTAGAGTAGAAAGTGAATTCTTGAGAGCAGGTGAATGTATTGGTAAAAAGAAAAGTTAAACAAAATGCGGCAATCAACAATAATAAAACTCCGAAAGAAAGCTTACCAGATGCAGAATTTGCATTAGAGTATGAAGGAGAAAATAGCGCGAAGTATGCAAATCGTAATTCAAAAAAAGGTAAACAAAAATGAGGCGTTTTTTACAAACGCCTCATTTTTTTGTGGGATTATAAAGGTTTTTTTAATTATTTGTAAATTTAGTGTTCATTATTAGCAGAAAAATGCGAAAAAACATAGAAGTAGCAACGTATTACACAAAAACAAACAACAAACAAAAGATTAATGTTGGTTTAATACTGCTTTTACACTAGTTGTTTATATTGGAGTTGTACATAAGATTTATAAAAGGAGAGAGAATAGTGAAAAAAACAATCTTTAAAGCTGTAGCAACTGGAATGGTATTTTCGTTATTAATGGGGTGTGGTGCAAAGAAAGAAGAAAGTGCTGGGGCAAAAGTAAAGGATGATAAATTATCTGGATCATTAACTGTTTACACAGCGATTGAAGAAGAACTTGTACCAATTTACCTTGATTCTTTTAAACAGAAGTATCCAGATGTGAAACTGAACATTGTTCGTGATTCAACTGGAGTTATTACAGCGAAATTGCTAGCTGAAGGAAAAAATACACAAGCAGATGTTGTATGGGGAACAGCAGCGTCTAGTCTATTAGCTTTAGATAAAAAAGATATGTTAAAAGGATACTCTCCAAAAGGAGCAGATCGTGTTCTTCCGCAATTTAAAGATGATAAGCAACCAGAAAAATGGGTAGGTAATACGGCATTTATGACGGGGATTGCTATAAATAAAGAAGAATTAAAGAAGAAAAATTTACCGATGCCAGAATCATACGAAGACTTAACGAAACCAGAATATAAAGGAACGCTTGTTATGCCACATCCAGCTTCTTCTGGAACAGGATTTTTAACAGTTTCTGCATGGTTACAAATTATGGGTGGAGATAAAGGCTGGGATTACATGAAGAAACTTCATGATAATATGGCAACTTATACTCATTCAGGTTCAAAACCAGCGAAATTAGCAGGCGCAGGTGAATATCCAGTTGGCGTATCAATGGTTTATAGTGCTTTGAAAGAGAAACAAAAAGGTGCACCAGTTGAAGTTGTATTGCCGAAAGAAGGATTAGGTTGGGAAGTAGAAGCGAACGCACTTATTAAAAAAGATAATGCAAAAAATGAAAAATTAGCGCAAGCATTTTTAGATTGGGCAATTACTGATGATGTAATGAAGTTATACTTCGAGAAAAATGGATTTGCGACAATTAAAAATGATTATAAACTTCCAGATGGATTCCCTAAAGATGTGACAGAAAAGTTATACAAAAAGAATGACTTTAAATGGGCAGCAGAAAATCGTGACAAAATTTTAGAAAAATGGGAAAAAGAGTTTGGCCAAAAAGCAGAACCGAAAAAGTAAGTGAGTGGGAGAGAGAAAAAATGAGCGAATATTTATCAATTCAACACATTCAAAAACAGTTTGATGCATTTATAGCGTTAAAAGATATTTCTTTTACTGTGAAAAAAAATGAGTTTGTATGTTTATTAGGCCCAAGTGGTTGTGGGAAAACAACATTGCTTCGAATTTTAGCAGGGCTAGAAGAGGCAACAACAGGTAGTATAGCTGTGGATGGAAAAGATATTACAGCATTACCTCCTGGAAAGAGGAATTTCGGAATGGTGTTTCAATCATATGCATTATTTCCGAATTTAACAGCACTTGAAAACATTGAATACGGCTTAAAGACAAAAAAATATGGAAAAGCAGAAGTAAAAGAGAAAGCGCTAGAGGTGTTAGAACTTGTAGATTTGCTGAATGTAAAAGATAAATATCCTGCTCAAATGTCTGGTGGACAACAGCAGCGAGTAGCACTTGCACGTGCGCTTGCTCTGTCTCCGGATATTTTGTTACTCGATGAGCCATTATCTGCTTTAGATGCAAAAGTGCGTGAAAAGTTACGTAGAGAAATGCGTGATTTGCAAGAAAAAGTAGGAGTAACAACTATTATGGTTACGCATGATCAAGAAGAGGCATTAACGATGGCCGATAAAATTGTTGTAATGAATCATGCGGAAATTATGCAGATTGGCACACCAGAGGAGATTTATCAAAGACCAGCCAATCCATTTGTGGCAGATTTTATTGGTTCTATTAATTTCTTTTCGAAAAACCATGAAGAACATGCAATTCGTCCTGAGCACGTAACAGTTGTACAAAAGGATGGTATTAAAACGGTTGTGGAAAGTATGGAATTTCGCGGATCTGTATATCGGACGGAAGTGCGGGTCGTAGAAGAAAAAACACATCTTTATAACGAGAAAATTGTAGTGGATATATTGGCATCAGAAGTAGAAGCAACCGCAATTAGAAAAGGAAAGCCGATTCAAATCTCTTTCTCAGAAAATCATATGTTGTCATATGGAAAGAAGGTCATTGTATAGATGGAGATGTTAGAAGATTTTAAGGTAGAAAGTACGAAAAAAAAGATTAAGAGACGTATCGGTAAAGAAGAGTGGATACAAAGACTATTAATTATTGGTATGCTTCTCGCGTTTTTGATCATGCTTGTATTACCTCTATTACAATTGTTTACACAAGCTTTTTATGATAAAGATGGAGCTTTCATTGGTGTTGCGAATTTCAGTAAATATTTCACAACGCCAACGCTAGTTCAATCATTACAAAATACGATATGGATTTCGGGTGCGACAACAATTATTGCAGTGACACTTGCTTTCGCTTACGCCTATGCGATCGCTCGTACGAATGTGTTTGGAAAGCGTGTATTCCAATATATTGCGTTGTTACCATTATTCGCACCAACGATGATGCATGGTATCGCACTTACATATTTATTTGGTAATCAAGGGTTAATAACGAAAGGAATGTTTGGTTTGTTTGAAGGGATACAAATCCCTTTATATGGACCAGTAGGAATTGTAATGGCTGAAGTCATGTATACATTTCCGCAAGCATTTCTTATATTATTAATTGCTTTTCAAGGCTCTGATTATCGTTTATATGAAGCTTCTAATATGTTAGGAGCGAGTAAAACAAAGCAATTTTTCACTGTTACTTTACCTAGTGTAAAGTACGGATTAATTAGTGCGATGTTCGTTGTGTTTACACTTAGTTTCACTGATTTTGGGGCACCAAAAATTGTTGGTGGGCAATATAATGTACTTGCTACTGACGTATATAAGCAAGTAATTGGGCAGCAAAATATGCCGATGGGTGCAACTGTCGGAATGATTTTATTAATCCCAGCTATATTTGCCTTTGCAGTTGATCGCATTACGCAAAGAAAGCAGGCGAATCTCTTATCTTCCAAATCAGTACCTTACAGAATAATAAATAATAAGAAACGAGATGTTATTTCATTCGTATATTGTAGCGTAGTAACGCTTATGATCATTCTATTATTTGTGGCAGTTGGTATTGCTGCAAGTGTGAAAGTATGGCCATATAATATGAGCTTTACATTTGAGCATTTTAATTTTTCCAGTTTAACAGGAGATGGATTGGAAGCATTTAAAAATAGCGTAATTGTTTCAGCAATTACTGCGGTTATTGGAGCGGTTTTAACATTTATGTTCGCTTATGCGATTGAGAAAATAGATCAGCTACAATTTTTCCGAAAAGTAGGTTACTTTTTCTCTATCGTCCCTTTAGCGATACCAGGTTTAGTACTTGGGTTAGGCTACGTCTTCTTCTTTAGTCAACCAACCATACAAATCTTTGGACTTTCCGTAACGAACCCGTTCCATTCTCTATACGGAACAATTGCTGTGCTAGTACTAGTCAATATCATTCATTTTTATTCTGTAACATTTGTTACGGCAACGACAGCTTTAAAGAAATTAGATCGAGAGTTTGAACTTGTTTCACAGTCGATGGGGATACCGTTTTATAAAACATTCTTTCGAGTTACGGTACCGATGTGTTTACCAGCCATTTTAGAAATGGTAATGTACTACTTCGTAAATTCAATGGTAACTGTCTCAGCAGTTGTATTCCTGTATGCAGCTGATTTTAAACTAGCTGCCGTATCAATTGTAAATATGGATGATGCAGGAAATGTAGCACCAGCAGCTGCAATGAGTGTACTTATTGTTGTTACAAATATTGTAGTGAGAGTTGTATATGAATGGGGAACGAAAGCACTTCGTAACCGAACGTCACAATGGCAAAAAAGATAAATAAGAAGGGTGATGGATTGGATGAAAGTAGAAACAGTTATTTTTGATTGGGCAGGTACAACAGTTGATTACGGATGTTTTGCACCACTGGAAGTATTTATGGAGATTTTCCATAAACGTGGTGTGGCAATTACTGCAGAAGAAGCCCGTAAGCCAATGGGATTATTGAAAATTGATCATGTTAGGGCATTAACAGAGATGCCTCGTATTGCGAGTGAGTGGAATCGTATTTTCGGACAATTACCAACAGAAGCAGACATTCAGGAGATGTATGAAGAATTCGAAAAGATTCTCTTCGCTATTTTACCGCGCTATGCGTCGCCGATTAATGGAGTAAAAGAAGTGATTGCTTCTTTACGTGAAAGAGGAATTAAAATTGGTTCAACGACTGGTTATACGAGAGAAATGATGGATATTGTAGCAAAAGAAGCAGCACTACAAGGGTATAAACCTGATTTTCTTGTAACACCAGATGATGTTCCAGCAGGTCGTCCGTATCCGTGGATGTGCTATAAAAATGCGATGGAGCTTGGTGTATATCCAATGAATCATATGATAAAAGTTGGAGACACAGTATCAGATATGAAAGAGGGAAGAAATGCTGGTATGTGGACAGTGGGTGTAATTCTCGGCAGTAGCGAACTCGGCTTAACTGAAGAGGAAGTGGAGAATATGGATCCGGTAGAACTTCGTGAAAAAATAGAAGTAGTTCGCAATCGTTTCGTTGAAAATGGGGCGCACTTTACGATAGAAACGATGCAGGAACTCGAAAACGTAATGGAACATATCGAGAAACAAGAACTTATTATTTCATAAAAGGGGAATAGGATCATGACTGAAAATCACTATTTATTATTAACGCCTGGACCATTAACAACAACCAAAACAGTAAAAGAAGTTATGTTATACGATTGGTGTACGTGGGATGCTGAATATAACAAAATGGTACAAGAGGTAAGAGCTAAGCTTGTATCGTTAGCAACGAAGGAAAAAGAGACATATACAACTGTTCTCATGCAAGGAAGCGGTACGTTTTCAGTTGAAGCAGTGATTGGATCTGTCGTTCCTAAAAATGGAAAGCTGCTCGTATGTACAAATGGTGCGTATGGTAAGCGAATTGTACAAATGGCAGAGATGTTACATATAGATGTGGTGGTCAGTCAAACAGAAGAGTGGGAGCCTACTAATATTGTAGCAGTAGAAAAGATATTGCAACGAGATAAAGAGATTACACATATTGCAGTTGTTCATTGTGAAACAACAACAGGTATTATCAATCCAATTGTAGATGTATGTAAATTAGGGAAGCAATACGGAAAAGTAACACTGGTTGATGCAATGAGTAGTTTTGGTGGTATTGAAATAGATATCGCTGAGTTGCAAATTGACTTTCTAATTAGTAGTGCGAATAAATGTATTCAAGGGGTTCCTGGATTTGGCTTTGTTATTGCGAAGCGCGATGAATTGGTGAAATGTAAAGGGCAGGCACGTTCATTATCATTAGACTTATTTGATCAGTGGGAAACGATGGAACATCAAAATGGGAAATGGCGTTTTACGTCACCTACACATGTTGTACACGCTTTTTATCAAGCACTACTTGAATTAGAAAAAGAGGGCGGAGTAGAAGCACGTTACAATCGATATTATAACAATCAAAAAATATTAGTGAATAGAATGAGAGAAATCGGATTTAAGCCACTAGTAGATGAAAAATATCAATCGCCTATTATTACATCCTTCATTTATCCAGAAGAGGGGTTCGATTTTGGGCAGTTATATAATGAATTAAAGTGTGATGGGTTTGTTATTTATCCAGGTAAAATTTCAAAAGTAGATACATTCCGCATTGGAAATATCGGTGATGTACATGAGGCAGATATCAATCGCTTAGTTGATAGCATCGCTAAAGGAGTTGTTATAGGTTGAAAGTATTTTGCTTAGGTGGAGCAGGTAAAATTTGTCGTGAAGCAATTTTAGATTTAGTGCAATTTTCATCTTTTGAGGCGATTACAGTAGCTGATTTTAATGAAGAAGAGGGCCTGAAAGTAGTAGAATGGCTTAACGATCCTCGTGTTGATTTTGTGAAAGTAGATGTAACGAATCACGAGGATACGGTTGCAAAAATGAAAGGTTATGACATTGTAATGGACGGTACGACAATTAAGTTAAATGGATTGTCTACTCGATGTATTGCAGAAGCAGGTTGTCACGGTGTGAATTTGAATGGATTTGGTGAAGAAAATGAATCTCATTCTATATTTGCTCAAAATGAAAAAACGTGTTTACCTGGTTTTGGTATGACGCCAGGTGTAACGCAAATGATGGCAATGCATGTAGCAAATCAGCTAGATACTGTAGAGTCAGTACGTGTAAGTCATGGCTCGTACCGTCCAATTGCTTTTTCTGCATCAATTACAGAAACAACGACATATGAATATGATCCACATTTACCATCGCGTACAGTATATGAAGATGGTGAGTTTAAGCAAGTACCGCCGTTTGCGCGTCCGAGAGAAATTGAATTACCGGCGCCTTATGGTAAGGAAACGCAGTATATAATACCGCATTCTGAAACGATTACGTTAGCAAAAGCACTAGAAAATAAAGGGGTCAAACTGATAGAGACGAGAGGAACTTGGCCAAAGCAAAATATGCAGCTCGTACGTGCTTTATATGATTATGGTATATTGCGTAATGATCGGGTTGACATAAATGGGAAAGAAATTGGCATTATGGATTGTATTTCGAAGTATTTATTGCAATCGAAAGAAGGGCAAGAAACAGAAATTTACGGTTATGCGCTTCATGTAGAAGTAATAGGTATGAAAAATAATGAGAAACAAAGGCACATATTATATCATACACACCCGTTATCTGATGGTTCTGTTGTAGGATGGGAAAAATTAAGAGCTTATACGAGAAACGTCGGTATTCCATTTGGGATTGCTACAGAGTTAATCGCAAAAGGGAGTGTAAACAAAGTTGGTGTTGTGACACCTGAGGAAGCTTTTGTAAATCCACAAATTATTTTTGATGAACTAAAAAAGCGTGGTATTCATATTCATGAAGAAGTTTTCACTGAAAAAGAAAGTCATAACTTTGTATAAGTAAGGCAGTGTATGAGGTAGAAATCAATGGGGTGAATCTATGTCTGTAGTAGGTGAAGAAAGAAAGCGAACCATTCTTGAGAAGGTAGAGTTTAAAGGGAAAGTAAAAGTTTCAGAGTTAGCGAGAGAGTTTGCTGTATCAACAGAGACGATTCGTCGTTATTTAGAAGAATTGGATCGTGAAAAGAAGTTGAAGAAAGTGTATGGCGGAGCCGTCCAACTTCCGGGAGCTGGAATAGAGGCACCAATGTTAGAACGAGAGATGCTGCATATAGAAGAGAAGAAGAGAATTGGGTATAAAGCAGCAACGTTTGTGGAAGATGGAGATGTGATTGCGATTGATGATGGAAGTACACCACTTCAAATGGTGCCATATCTTGTTCATCGTAAAAATTTAACGATTGTAACAAGTTCATTTCCAGTAGCTACACAATTAATTTCTTCTATTAATAAAAAGATGTTTCACGGTGAAGTTTTATTTATTGGTGGAAAAGTCTCTCCAAAGCATTCACGTGTGTCAGGGGCTATTTCGCAGCAAGTAATCCAGCAATTTCATTTTCATAAAGCATTCGTTTCGATTGATGGATTGTTACCTGGTTTTGGGGTTTCTAGTTTTGAATTAGAAAAGGCGAAACTGTCAGAAGCGATGCTGAAATTAGCGGAGAAAACATATATTTTATGTGATCATACAAAAGTAGGGGTAAAAGGAAATTACCGAATAGCAGCATTTTCACGTATTCAACATGTAATTTGTGATAAGAAAATGCCCTATAGTTTTGAAGAGGAAGTCAAAAAGCATAATATTCAATGGACAATTTGTTAAATAAATTGAACTCCCACCTGTTTTTGAGGTGGGAGTTTTACTGTCCGCAAATAGCGGGATAAAAGATTTGTATGTATGCAAAAAGTGGACACATTTTCTCATCTCTTTCATATAATTTACCAATACAAAAAAAGTTGGTCGAAGGAAAGAAGGGAGAATCATGTCAGAACGGATATATAATAAACTTGTATTGTATGCAAATATTTTGCAAAAAATTGGTTTTATTAATGAAAAAGAAAAAAGTGAAATTCTTCATACGCTAGGTAAAAAGGCCCTTTGATTAAAGGGTTTTTTTATTTTTTATCTTTGGAAATATAAACTTAATGTAATATTATCATTTATTTGTAGATAATTGATAACGTTTATCAATTATAAAAATTATGTATGATAGGGGATATTATTTTGAAAAAAAGTTATATTAAGGCGCTAGTAGTAGCCACAACATTAGCAATTCCATTTGCTACATACTCTACTCCAGCATTAGCAGCACTAAAAGCTGAAGCAAACCAGTCGGTGGCAGCAGCTAGTGAACGTACATACGATACTGAGATTAAAATATATAAGGATCAAAAAGATGAGCCATCTATGGTTTCTCAGTACATAAAAAATCCTAAAGTAGCAATTGAAGATGTGACACCACTTGCTAAAATGACTCAGCTTACAGAATTAGATTTACCTAATAATGAGTTAAAGGATATTACTCCATTATCAAATCTAGTAAACTTACAAAAACTTGATTTAGAAGCAAATTATATTTCAGACTTATCGCCAGTTAGTAAGTTGAATAAGTTAGTATATTTAAGTTTTGTTGCAAATGAAATCCGCGATGTTAGACCAGTAATAGAACTAAGTAAGAAAGCTTATATTAATGTTCAAAACCAAAAAGTCTTTCTAGAGGATACAGAGGTAAATAAAGAAGTAAAAGTACCTATATACGAAAAAGACGGCGAGGTATCTACAAAAATCCGTCTGAAGAGTGATGGTGGTACGTATAGTAATGGTGTAGTGAAATGGAGTACACCAGGTGAGAAAGTATATGAATTTGGAGTGAAAGATCCATTTAATGATACAGGTATTTTCTTCACTGGTTCTGTGATTCAAAAGGTTGTAAATGAAAAAGTAGCTGAAGAAGTAATAGAGTTTAAAGATGTACCAAAGGGCCATTGGACAGAAGGCTATGTGAAAGCTTTAGCGGATAATAATATATCAAAAGGTGATGGAAAAGGAAACTTTTTAGGTGATGATTTCGTAACACGTGAACAATATGCACAGTTTTTATATAATGCAATAAAGAAATAAAAGATGAGAAAATACGTTATTCTTTGATTTAAAAAGAATAACGTATTTTTTATGTACAAAATGAAATAGGTAATAGACAGAAGTATAGATATATGAATGGCCCATTTTAAAGAAGAGCTGTGAAACTATATTGACAAAAAGGCGTTCTCATGTGATAATTCAATTAAATTTTTAGAATAATCAAAAAATACTCCTTTTACATAGAAAGGATTCGAACATTATATAAATATTATGCCGGGGGTGACGAAATGTTATTTTTTCTAAAGAAATGGAATGAATTAAAAGATGTGAAATCTGAATTGGCACTTCGTGATTGGTTTTATGGTACAAAAATTAGTTTATCACTCTGTACGTCAAAAGAGCCGTTAACTTTTTTAATAAACGTTGAGGGAAGAGATAAAGGGTTATTTTCAGAAGAAGACTTTATTGTTGTTAATTGTATGTGTGAGCCAGTATTTGAAAATGAAGAAAAACCAGCTGCAGAATCGTTTATGCATGCGGATATTTATAAAAAAAGTAGTGCAGAATGTATTTTACAAGTGCAGACTGTAGATAGCCATTTAATATCAGAGTTATATGGAGAAGAAGGAGAAGTAACATTCGATAAACGTAGCGTGGAACGTGTTTTTGGAAAAGAAGGTATAACAGAAATGACAATTCCCATTGTAGAAGATGAGAAGAAATTTGCTGATTTATTAGAAAGTAATGTACCGAATTTTATTGAAGGTGGAGGAGTAGTTCTTGTTCATAATTATGGCATGATTGTGTGGGGGAAAACTCCAGAAGAAGCGAAAAAATGGCTAGAGGGTATAGAATATTTAATGAATTACCATGTAAAGTTGTTAATGATAAAAGGTGCAAAGAGCTCTGTTATATAAAATGTTTGTGATGTCGTTACAAGTCAATAAAAAATGAAAGCGTTTTAAAAATAATTTCACTCATAAAATATAGGTCTCCTTATTATATATAGATTACATGTTGACATGTAAGGAGGAACATATTTTGCGAGTTAAATATCATTTTCTGCCAAAACAGCAAGTAACATTTTGCAAAATGAACGATTCAGGTGAAGAGGCTTTGCACATTATGAATGAAACGGGATTTCGAGCAATCCCTGTATTAGCAGAAGATGAAAAGAAATTCATAGGGATTATTTATAAAGTAGATCTTTTAGAAAAGAAGTGTAATAGCGGATTAGAGAAATTAAGTACGGAACATATGCTGGGAGATTCCTCTGCATTTATTTTTGAAAAGGATTCTTTTTTTAGAGCATTTTATGTTATTCGTCGACTTCCATTTTTAGCTGTGCTAAATGACTATAATGAATTTGTCGGTATCTTAACGCATTCCAATATATTTGATGTTATCGAAGATTCATTCGGTATGCGGACGGGTGGTTATATATTAACAATTGCAACACAAGATTGTAAGGGAACGATTAAAGAACTTGGGACATTGTTGAAAGCATTTAATATCGGTGGATTATTTACGCTAGATAATGGTGATCAATATATTCGCCGCGTTATCGTAAATATAGCAGATGAGTTAAATGAAAAAAGATTAAAGCAATTAATTGAAAAAATAGAGAAAAAAGGATTCAGGGTGAGTCATGTAGATTATATTTAAGGTGAAAAGGAAAGGTACCAATTTGCTATATGCAGATTGGTACCTTTTTTAGTGCGAGTAATGAATCTTATTTTGAAACAGGAGGTGGAGATAATGCTAAATCAGATAAAAAAATAAAATCTGCATGTTCGCGAATTTTAGGAATAGAAGTTTCTATAACACGTGATGTAATTTCACCTGGAGGTCCAACGTGTCCAATAGCTACCATAATCGGTTTTTCTTGAAGTTTTTTAATAAGTAATTGGGCTTGTTTTGAAATATGTGCCGCTGTATACACATCATCAAAAAATAATTGATTTTCAATAATAGGCACTCCTAATTCTTTCCCGATTTTTGGGACAACACTCTTAGGATTTGTTTTGCTATCTAAATAAAATAAACCGTGTTTTTTACAAGCTGCAAGTATAAGTCGTACAATTCTTTCGTCCGCGGTCACTTTTGATCCCATATGATTGTTCATGCCAATTGCATGCGGTACTTCTTGAATCGCTTGTTCGAGTCGGTTATTTATTTCTTCGTCGCTTAAATCAGTTGTAATTGCTTTTGGTCCAAGCCATTCTTTTTTACCTTTAATAGGTTCCATTGGCATATGTATAATAACTTCGTGCCCCTTCTTATGAGCCGCTATCGCATCTTCCTTTGTGGAAGGGAGAAAAGGCATAACGGCAACAGTCAGTGGAATAGGAAGTGATAACATTTTATCAGTCCCCTTCATATTATTGCCGAAGTCATCAATGACAATAGCGACTTTGTTTGTATGGGCCTTTGCTTGAACAGGAAACAAGAAGGATGGTAAGAACATAGTAAATATAAGCAATGCAATCGTATATTTGCGCATATAAATATTTCCTTTCTATTTTATCCCGCTATTTGCGAGCAGTGAGGAAGGACAAAATCCCCAATGATTAAATTTCACTTTATCAATCATCATTATGTTTTGCGTTTTTATAAAAATTAAACAAAAAATGTCGAAGAAAAGTATATGGAAAATAGAGAATCCGCTATTTAATTGGTATTTGTAAAAAAAGAAGATGAAAAAAATGTCTATTATTGCGAATGTATTTACAAAGATAGAATAATTTGTAATAATTCTCAAAGTGAGGGTAAAGATTTGTAAATTACAGGGAGAAAATGTTAAATTTTCTGATTCTTCAAATTCAAATATGATTAAGTAGTTAAAAGGCCAATGGAGAAGTAAAGTTGAGAGCATGGAAGTATAATAAGGGGGATATGAATGTTTACTGTAAAAAGGAAGTACACATTAGAAAAGCTTTCACGTGATATTCATATGAAACGTGAAGAAATGATTCAATTAGGTTTAACAAGTGGGTTAAATAGTATGGAGACAATTCAAGTGAGTCAAGAATTGGACAAGCTTATTTTACAGTACCAGCGTTATAAAGAAAAACAAACACCAAAATGGTTATCAATTATAAAGGTACCTATTTTTCAAATTGGATATGAAGGGAAATCCAGTAATTTTTGGCGAATGCTTGTGGCTGGTTTTATGAAATAAGTATAATTACCCTTTTGGGATAAGGATAATTATACTAGGTGTAACGGAATTTCGATATGAACTGTCGTTCCTTCGTTTTCTATACTGTCAATAAAAATATGCCCATTGTACATCTCTACAATTCGTTTACATATGACAAGTCCAAGACCGGTTCCAGTATCTTTATTAGTAAAGAACGGATGAAAGAGGTGTTTTTGAATATGTTTTGGAATACCTTTTCCAGTATCTATAATTTGCAATTGTGCGTGTGTTTCATTGTTTGTTACGGAAATGATCAGTGTGTCACCAGAATTCATGGCTTCAATTGCATTTTTTGTAATGTTTAAAACCACTTGTTTCATATGGTCTTTTGAGCAACGGATATGAACAGAATGGTCTGGCAAATGTAAATGGAATACAATGTTATGTAGATTCGCCTCAGATTGAATAATTAATGCTACCTCATTTAGAATGGTTCTCACATCATATGTTTGTTCAATGATAGCAGTTGGCTTTCCAAGAATAAGAAATTCGCTTACAATTTCATTAATCCGTTCTATTTCTTGTTCGATGACGGAAAAATAAAACTGATCTTGTTCATCTTTATATTTCTCTTTTAATAGAGCGACGAGCCCTTTAATTCCGGTAAGAGGATTACGGATTTCGTGGGCTGTACTAGCTGCAAAAGTTCCAACTAATTCAATTTTTTGTAGTTCATTTTGTTGTCTTTCCAGTTTTGTTTGACGTTTTAACAACATATATTGAGCAAGTAAAAATAAAATAGACATTAAAAATAAAGTAGCTATACACTCTATTGCAACCCACTGATATAAAGTTTTTTGATGGATAGGCAATGGAGAAACAGAGACCTTCCAATTTAATCTTTGGAGTGGGGTAGTAAGCATATTAGAATGCGCATCACTTGTTTCGTTATTATCATCGGTGAGAAAAACTACATCATGTTTATCAGTTACTTCAAAATGATATTGTGGCTTAATGGCATTTAAAGATGCTGAAATGTAGTCAAAGCGTAAACTTGCTAATAATAAGCCTGAGATTTCCTTCTGTTTATTGAAAATGGGAGAAGCAATCATAATAGCTTGATGTCCAAGAACACGATCTGTAATGGCTGATGATACAGTTGTTTTCTTCGTTTGCAATACGTCTTGAATATATTTGCGATCTGAGACATCAACAGGTGGTCGGTCGCCTTCGGATGCGATTGTAATGATGCCTTCTGATGTAGCGTAATATAAACCAGAAAAACGTGTGTCGTTTCCATCTGTATCATGTACAATTTGTTTAACTCCATTTATATTTCCAGTCTCGGTTCCTACGACCTTTGAGAGCATTTCTAATGCGGAAATTGCTTCACCAAGGTGATGATCTAAATAGTCTCTATATAAAAAGAGAACCGTGTGAGCAGATAGTTTGTTTTCCTGCTTCATTTTATACGAATGATATGAATAAAATGTAGCACCAATTCCTATCGTTGGTAGGATAACAAGCACCATATATAAAACTATGCTGTGGAATTTGACTTTCAAATTTGGTACTCCTTCTTTTTTATTATCATTATATATAAACTATGTTAAAATTGTCATGTTTTTATTCAAGAATCATTCATAATATATTTGGGGAGAGGAAATGAATGAGTGAATACTCATTCGGAATTTACATGAAGTACTAAGTTGTTTTTTCTTTTTATTACTGAGAATTTAAGTGAAGGGTTGAAAGTTGTATGACATCAAATAATGAACGAGAAGATATTTCTCAATCTTTAAAAGTATTTATTGCATTATCTCGTGTACATCGATCTGTTATGGATACTACAAATAAATCTATACAAAGTAACGGGTTAAATCCAACTGAATTTGCTGTATTAGAACTGTTATATCATAAAGGCGGTCAACCACTTCAGCAAATTGGTGAGCGTATTTTAATAGCTAGTGGCAGCATTACATATGTTGTAGATAAGCTAGAGAAAAAGGGGCTAGTAAAGAGAATTCCGTGCCCGAATGACAGACGTGTTATTTATGCACAACTAACTGAATCTGGAGAGAGCTTTATTGCTTCTATTTTTCCAGGGCATGAGCAAGTTATACATCAGTCTTTTGAAATGTTAACGAAAGAGGAAAAGGATGAATTACTTGCTCTATTAAAAAAGATTGGAAAATATGAAAAATAATAGTATGTTCCAAAAGAGCTTTGGATAAAGAAATCCAAGGCTCTTTTGTTTACATGTAATTATGACAGCATCTGCCGTATTTTGTTGAAGAATAAGAGGAGATTTGTAAGTAAGCATTGAATTATAGTAAGGATGCACATAATGGAGAGGAGGCTCGTTCATGTCATTTAAAGACTATGAATATAAACGGCCAAATATTGAAGAATTAAAAGAAAAGTTTACTGTTGCTTTAGAGAAGTTTGATAATGCAAAAACTGTAGAAGAACAAAAACAAGTCATCAATTCAATTAACGAAATTCGCAACGACTTCGGTACAATGGGGAATCTTTGTTACATTCGTCATTCTGTTGATACGACAGATGCTTTTTATAAGGAAGAGCAAGATTTCTTTGATGAATTCTCTCCAGTTGTACAAGGATATGGTACAAAGTATTATAATGCGTTAATTAATTCTCCATTCCGTGAAGAATTAGAAGCGTATTATGGAAAGCAATTATTTGCTTTAGCGGAGTGTGATTTGAAAACATACTCTGATGAAGTTGTGAAAGATTTACAATTAGAGAATAAATTGTCTTCACAATATACGCAGTTATTAGCATCTGCAAAAATTGACTTTGCAGGAGAAGAAAGAACGTTATCGCAACTGATTCCATTTATGCAAGGGAAAGAAAGAAATGAACGTAAAGTAGCAAGTGAAGCATATTACGGATTTTTAGCTGAGAATGAGGAAGAGTTAGATCGTATTTATGATGAGCTTGTTAAAGTGAGAACGAAAATCGCCAAATCTTTAGGTTTCAAAAACTTTGTTGAACTTGGATATGCAAGAATGTACCGTACAGATTATAATGCGGAAATGGTGGCGAATTATCGTCAGCAAGTACTTGATTATATCGTTCCCGTTACAACGGAATTAAGAAAGCGACAACAAGCACGTATCGGTGTAGAGAAGTTAGCATATTACGACGAAAACTTTGAGTTTGCTACTGGTAACCCAACTCCAAAAGGAGATGCGGATTGGATTGTTAATCATGGGAAAACGATGTATAAAGAGTTATCGGCTGAAACGGATGAATTTTTCAATTTCATGCTAGATAATGATTTATTAGATTTAGTTGCGAAAAAAGGAAAAGCTGGTGGCGGATATTGTACATATATTGAGAATTATAAAGCGCCATTTATTTTCTCAAACTTCAACGGAACATCTGGCGACATTGATGTATTAACACATGAAGCTGGTCATGCTTTCCAAGTATATGAAAGTCGTAAGTTTGAAATTCCAGAATACAATTGGCCAACGTATGAAGCATGTGAAATTCATTCTATGAGTATGGAATTCTTTACATGGCCATGGATGAAGTCATTCTTTGAAGAAGATGCAGATAAATATTATTTCTCTCACTTAAGTTCAGCACTTCTGTTTTTACCGTATGGTGTATCTGTTGATGAATACCAACATTATGTATATGAAAATCCAGAAGCATCACCAGAAGAGCGTAAGACAGCATGGCGTAATATAGAGAAAAAGTATTTGCCGCATCGTGATTATGAAGATAATGATTATTTAGAGCGCGGTGGATTCTGGCAACGTCAAGGACATATTTATAGCTCGCCGTTCTACTACATCGACTACACATTAGCACAAATTTGCGCACTGCAATTTTGGAAACGTGCAAGAGATAATAGACAAGAGGCATGGGAAGATTATGTGAATCTGTGTCAACAAGGTGGAAGTAAATCATTCTTGGAATTAGTAGAAGTTGCAAATTTAACATCACCATTTGCTGAAGGCTGTGTGAAAAGTGTCATTACGGAAATTGAAGCGTGGCTACATGCGATTGACGACACAAAATTGTAAAAAACATGCGCTTTTTTTCACATGTTTAACATCGACATAACGAGAAAATGATGAGATAATAAAAGAAAATTCAGAATACTAAAGAGGTGTTTCTAATAAGGAGCACCTCTTTTCACCAACAAAAAGGGGGGAAAGAAGTATGCTTCAATCTAATATGGATGTGAGTTTAGAAAGTTTGGTGAACTCATTACAGTCTACTCGAAGCACGCTATTATCAGAAATTGAAATGTTAAATGATACAGAAGTGAATGTAAAGCCACGCCGTGATAAATGGAGTATTATTCAAATTTTGCATCACTTGCATTTAGTTGAACAATCAGTTACATCTGCCCTTGTATATGCTTTACAAAAAAATGAAAGAAACACGACTCCATTTAAAGACCTCCAACTTACGCTTGATCGCACACATAAACGAGAAGCTCCTCAGCAAATGGAACCAACAGAAACTTTAATGAAAAAACAGCAAGGAATTCAATTGCTAGAACATTCACGACAAGAACTATTACACGCGCTTCATAGTGTTATAGATGAAAAAGATCTATTTGAAAATGGATTAAAGCATCCTATTTTTAATGAGTTGAATTTGTATCAGTGGGTTCAATTTCTTGAATTGCATGAACAAAGACATCTTACGCAGTTAAAAGAGGCGAAACATGCAATTTTACAGCGATAAGTAGGAAGAAGTGGGAGACCACTTCTTTTTTGATACGTGCATAGTTTTCTTTCTTATTTTGGAATACTACATGGAGAAAGAAAAGAAGGAGTTGAAAAGTATGTCCAAGAAAAAGAAAGAAGAAGAGCGCGCTTGGAAAGCACGTAAAGAAAATCAAAAACCACATGGCAAAGTGAAAGCCTTTGCTGAATTAGTTGAAGGAACAGAAAAAACGTGATGATTATTTCATCACGTTTTTTGTATGAGTGGAAAAGTTAATAAGAAGGTTGTACCTGTACCTTTTTCGCTTATAATATCGATTTTTCCGTTCATAGCTTGAACAACACTGAACACGACCATCATTCCAAGACCAGTTCCTTTTTCTTTCGTTGAGTAGAAAGGAGAGCCAAGACGTTTCACTTGTTCGGTATCCATACCGATTCCTGTATCTTTTATATACAACTGAATATGCTTATGATCAGGAACTAATGTGAAATAAAGATCACCGCCTTTTGGCATGGCCTCAATGCAGTTTTTTAAAATATTTAACAAGCATTGATTTAGTTTTTGTTTTTCTCCCGCGATAAAAAAAGAAGTGCTTTGCTTTATATAATGTGTACGCACATTTGCTAAATTAGCAAGCGGTGTAATTAACGATAATGCATGTAGTAGTTCTTCTTCTAACTGTAATCTTTGTTCTTTTTCAATACTTGGTTTTGCAAAGGTTAAATAATCTGTAAGAACGTGGTTTGCTTGTTCGATTCCGTTGATGGCTATGTCGATATATAATTTTCGCTCCTGCTCAGTACATGTATCTGATTGTAAAAGTTGCAAAAATCCTTTCGTTGAAGTTAATGGATTGCGAATTTCATGAGAGATAGACGCTGCCATTTCACCAATTAAATGAAATTTTTCAGCATTCATAAGTTCATTTTGGAGACGAACTTGAGTTTGTAATATGTGTAGTAAATATAAAATAAGGATCGTACCAAGTATCGTACATAACTCATACACAATAATATGTGGTATATAATCAGCCTTGTTTGTAACCTTTGAAAGGAAGAAAGGTATCCAACTAAATCCGTATGTGAGACTGTAGATAATAGCAAGTGCTATTTTTATACGATTAGAAGTTCGGTTGAAAAATTTGTATGTAAATAATAGGACAATAAATAGAAGGATAGAACCGATAACCGATGGGAAAACACCTATTCCTCCTAATAAGAAGCGGTATATATTTAATACAACTAATATAGATCCACCAGCAATAGGACCTCCGGTTAATGTACCGACAATTAATACGATATGACGCATATCAAATTGAAATCCATAATTTGTTTTTGCTGCGAAAGTGATACATAGTATAGTAACGAGGCAACATAATACAATAAATATAGCTGAATTTAATTTAGGAGAACGTTTCCCTTTTTGATTCCAAAATAAATGGTATACGAGCATTGTAACAAGGATGAATAATATATTTAAAAAGAGATAAATAATAAAGGGTTTCAGTGGTGTGCCTCCTCTCTTCTCGCATTAAATTCATCATACTATAAAATGAAAGAAATGAAATGGAAAAATAGCGGAAAAATCAGAAATTTTTTCTGGTAGTATACAATATGTTACAATAAGCTTTGTCAATGAAAGAAGGAATTCCGTGCATTGCACGGGAGAGGTTCGCGAACTCCCTCTATAAAAAACTATGGAAACAACAATATCTTTAGGTATTGTTTTGTTTTTTTATTGTGACAGTTCAAGAACGTTCTTTCTTCTTATTCGTAGTAGAGAAGGAGAATGAGTGAAATGAAAAAAGAAAAGGCAGTTGTTGTTTTTAGTGGAGGACAAGATAGTACGACATGTTTATTTTGGGCAATAAAGCAGTTTGCAGAAGTAGAAGCTGTAACGTTTAATTACAATCAACGTCATAAACTAGAAATTGATTGTGCAGCGGAAATTGCGAAAGAGCTAGGAATTAAACATACGGTGCTAGATATGAGTCTATTAAATCAACTTGCTCCAAATGCGTTAACGAGAACGGATATGGAGATTACACATGAAGAAGGTGAATTGCCATCGACGTTTGTAGATGGACGAAATTTACTATTCCTATCATTTGCTGCTGTATTGGCAAAACAAGTTGGAGCACGTCATATTGTAACGGGTGTATGTGAAACTGATTTTAGTGGTTATCCAGATTGCCGTGACGTGTTTGTGAAATCGTTAAACGTTACTTTAAATTTATCCATGGATTATCCGTTCGTAATTCATACACCACTTATGTGGATTGATAAAGCGGAAACATGGAAATTATCAGATGAACTTGGAGCATTCGAGTTTGTTCGAGAAAAAACATTAACATGTTATAACGGAATCATTGGTGATGGTTGCGGTGAATGTCCAGCATGTCAGCTTCGTAAAGCAGGATTAGATACGTACCTACAAGAACGCGAAGGAGCAAATAACTAATGGATAATTTCTTTGGATTTCGCATCGTAGAAAATTTGCAAAAAATGGACAAGGATATTCAGCGTAAACAGCTCAAATATCATAATAAAAGAGTAATGGTCAGCAAGGAATTTACATTTGATGCAGCACACCATTTACACTGTTATGAGGGGAAATGTAAAAACTTACATGGTCACACATATAAAGTTGTATTTGGGATTAGTGGATATGTAAATGAAATAGGTCTTGCGATTGACTTTGGAGATATAAAAGAAATTTGGAAGAATGAAATAGAAATTTATTTAGACCATCGTTATTTAAACGAAACGTTACCAGCAATGAATACGACTGCTGAAAACATGGTCGTTTGGATTTATGAAAAGATGGCAGAAGCATTACTAAAAGATAATCGTGCGAACGAATATAAAGGAGCTCGCGTTGAATTTGTTCGTCTATTTGAGACGCCGACTAGTTATGCGGAAGTAAGACGGGAGTGGATGCTTGATGAGTAAAATCCCTGTCTTAGAAATATTTGGTCCGACTATTCAAGGTGAAGGAATGGTTGTAGGACAAAAGACGATGTTTATTCGTACGGCTGGTTGTGATTATAGCTGTGCTTGGTGTGATTCTGCTTTTACGTGGGATGGATCGGCTAAAGATCAAATTAGACAGATGACAGCAGAGGACGTTTGGAACGAGCTTGTAGAAATTGGTGGCGAAAATTTTTCTCATGTTACGATTTCAGGTGGAAATCCAGCATTGCTGAAAAATATTGAGTTTCTTCTTTCTATATTAAAAGAGAATGGAATGCGAACAGCAATCGAAACGCAAGGGAGTAAATGGCAAGATTGGTTACTTCAAATTGATGAGATAACGATTTCTCCAAAACCACCAAGTTCGGCAATGAATACTGATTTTCAGAAGTTAGATGCTGTTATTCAGAAACTAGCAGGAAAAGATATTAGTTTAAAGGTAGTAGTATTTGACGATTATGACTTTGAGTATGCAGTTAATATGCACGAACGTTATCCAGATGTGCCATTTTTCTTACAAGTAGGAAATGATGATACAAAAACGGTGGATGATACGATGTTGATTAAAAAATTATTAGATAAGTATGAGTGGCTGATCGATAAAGCTGTAAATTGTAAAGAGATGAATAATGCAAAAGTATTGCCGCAGCTTCATGCGTTAGTATGGGGAAATAAACGCGGAGTATAATGAGAAGGGATGTTTAAAATGGCAGGAAGATTAGATGAAGATTTAAAAGATGTAACATTATTAGGAAATCAAAATACAAAATATTTATTTGAATATAGCCCAGAAATTTTAGAGGTATTTGATAATAATCATCCAAACCGTGATTATTTTGTGAAATTCAATTGTCCTGAATTTACAAGCTTATGTCCGAAAACAGGACAACCAGATTTTGCAACAATTTATATTAGCTACATTCCAGAACAAAGAATGGTAGAGAGTAAATCTTTAAAGCTATATTTATTTAGTTTCCGCAATCATGGTGACTTCCACGAAGATTGCATGAACGTTATTATGAATGATTTAATTAAATTAATGGATCCGCGTTACATTGAGGTATGGGGGAAATTCACACCACGTGGAGGGATTTCAATTGATCCTTACTGCAACTACGGTCGCCCAGGCACGAAGTATGAACAAATGGCAGACTACCGCATGATGAACCATGATCTATATCCAGAAACAATTGATAATCGTTAATATATAATAGAAAGAAAGGAT